>NZ_FR892803.1 GCF_000434895.1 Phascolarctobacterium succinatutens CAG:287 | reverse complement strand
CGTAGCTTAGCTGCTACTTCCCAAAATGCAGTATCAACTCCTAGCGCCATTCCACTAACCAATGTTAATTCTTCATTTTGGGTAGCGTATTTGTAACATTCTTCAATAGTAACCTCAATATATTCTTTTATCTTAGAACAGGCTTCGTTATTGAGGTTATATCCATATTGTTTGGGTAATCCATTCGGTCTGTGTCCTGTAATACTAATAATCATTTTCATCATTCTCCTTTATATATTATTAGATTTATACTCTTGATATAGCATATAGGGCGGCAAAGTCAAGGATAAGGAAAGCGGGGTTAGGTGGGGTTGGCCGCTTTCCCCTTTACTTTGCCACTGCCCTATATGCTATAATCAATCATTTTTTTAACTATATTTTTTCATTCTATTGACATATTTTTGTCTGTGGTATATAGTAGCATTAGAAAATTAGAATACCTGGGTTCCCAGAGGCATTTAGTCGAACAATTTTACGTTCGATTGGATGTCTTTTTCTTTTTTCGGTTTGATTCGCAAATTTTTTAACCTCTGGCACGAGGGAACGGAAACTTAAGTCCTCCGTTATTAAATGTCCTGCGTGCAGAGGTTTTTTTATTTTCCAGCTTCACCTTTGACGCATAATTTTTAATAAGGAGTGATAAAGATGGAAAAAAAGAATTGATTAAATTAATGGTAAAACCTTTTACTGATCCTGTTACTATGTTTTATGCGTTTGCTTTGCTTGCATTGTACGTTATTGTACCCCAGAACTGTTTTGCAGCACTGCCTTGGGAAACACCCCTTACTATGCTGCAGGAGTCTTTAACTGGTCCTGTTGCTAGATTGGCAGCAAGTATTACTGTTGTAGTTTGTGGTGTCATGATGGCTATGGGTGAAGGTGGTCAGTTCGGCCGTACGGCTATCAAGCTGGTTATGGGTTTGTCTTTAGCTATTTTAGGTAATCAGTTTATTACGGCAATGTTTGGTAAATAATTATACTAGGAGATATATTATGGCTTTTGAATCAAAATTTCAAAGTAGGGTTCCTGATGATTCTATGCCAGACAGTTACTATCAAAAAGGTGTCAATGGATTTTTAAGTCAAATGGGCTTATCTTTGCATAGTGCAGCTAATTGGCGTTTTTTTGCCATTAGTATGTTATGTGTTAACGTTTTTGCGGTTGGCATGGTAAGCTATCTTGGTGTTCGCAGTGCCATTGTTCCTTATATTGTAGAAGTAGATAATTCTACAGGTGCAGTTATCTCTTCAAGCAAGGTTCTTGCTAAATCTGTGGCTGATAATAAACAATATGAGTATTTTATCTGGCAACTTATCCGTAAAACCCGTACTTTACCTAAAGATATGGTACTTTATGAATCTAATTGGAATGAAGCGTATACATTTTTGACAACTGAAACATCTCAGAAGATGAACGATATGGCTATGCGTGAAAATCATCAGCAGAAGCTGAAAGATGGTATTACTACTATGCTTAAGTTAAAGAGCATTACACCACTTGCAGGACAGGAAAATACTTTTAATGTGCGTTGGAATGAAGTTTCTTACGATAATTCCGGCAAAGTCATTGGTGAATATGAATTAGAAGCATTTTTCAGTGTTGAGCAGACGGCTTTAGATGAAAAAACTGTTTATTCTAATCCTTTGGGTGTGAAAGTTAAAGACTTTACTATTAGCCAGGGACAGAAGTAAGCAAGGAGGCATAGTAATGTATATGAAATCTTTAATTTTGGCAGCATTGATTGCTGGTTGTATACCCGCTTGTGGATTTGCTGCCGAAAGTCCTGCTAATCCAATTGTTTCAGATTCTTATGGTTCCGAAGGATTTGTACAGGATGCTTATGAAGCTGCAAGCAAAGGTGTAGAAGTTACATTCCCCTATTTTCCGCAGCAGGTTTTCAAAATTTATACTCAGCTTGGTTTTATTACTGATATCCGTTTGGAGCCTGGCGAAACCTTGAAATATGTCGGTGGTGGCGATACTGCCCGTTGGCGTATTGATAATGCCAAGACTGGCAGTTTTGGTAATGCTGTAGAGCATATCTTTTTAAAGCCTCTCCAGAATGGTATCAGCACCAATATTGTTATTAATACTGATAAACGTTCTTATCAGCTTATTGTTGAAGCAGGTTCTGCTTATAACCCTATGGTCAGCTGGATTTATCCAAAGAGTGATACCCAGATTTATGATGAGCAGCAGACTAAATCTTATAGTTCTATTGATCCGTCACAGATTAAATTTGGTTATAAGATATCTGATACTCATTATAAATGGTCTCCAGTAAATGTTTTTCGTAGTGAATATAAGACGTATTTTAAGATGAAATCGGATATTAAGGATACTGAGCTGCCGGCCGTATTTGTTGTTGATGACGACAACAAACTCCTTTTGGTATCTTATCGTTTTATTGATGGATATTTCATTGTTGACCGAGTTGTCGATCAGGCTGTTTTTGTTCTAGGCGGGAAAAAAGTCAAAGTAAAATATCGTTATGAGGATTAGTTATTATGGAAAATGAAGCAAGACGTAGAGAGAAGCTTGAAAAGGCTTCTCCCAAAGAACGCGACGATATTGAAAAAAATGAAGC
The DNA here is from genome assembly GCF_000434895.1 of Phascolarctobacterium succinatutens CAG:287. GTDB lineage: Bacteria > Bacillota > Negativicutes > Acidaminococcales > Acidaminococcaceae > Phascolarctobacterium_A > Phascolarctobacterium_A succinatutens_A. The sequence goes on along the minus strand of NZ_FR892803.1, from coordinate 9,159 downwards.
TGCTCAAAGACAATCTGTTGAAGCATATGATGCTAAAACAGGTGGTGATAGCTTTATTGATATGACAGAACAGAAAAAAAACAACTTTTCTAATGCTTTGATGACTCGCTGGCGAAATTGGCGGTCAAAAAAGAAAGCTGATACAGCTGAAGCTAAGCAGTCATTTGAAATTGTTGGGAAAGCCGATCAGGAAAAGTTTTTTGTTGGTATTGATAAGAAAAAGACCTATATTGGTTTCGGTATTTTTGCAGCTATTCTGATTAGTTTCTTTTCAATTAATTCCTGGTTTACTACATCAAAATATGAAAGTAATGTTAAAGCCAGTAAAGCAGAACTGGCTAAGGAAAGTGCTAATGATACTGCCGTGACAGGTAATCATCTTCAAAATGTTCCTAAAGATTATAAGACTTTGGCTGAAAAAGAAAAGTTATATAAGAGTCAGTCTGGCAATTCCGAATCGTATTCCAATGATTCTTATGCTGCTAAGCGTAATCAGAATTCTTCTGCAGGAACTCAGGATAGATCAGTTTATTCTGAGCCTGTCACAAGGTCTGCCCCTCCTGCTCCTTATGTTCCTCCCCACCCTTCCGGTGCAGCTATTGAGCATAAGGTTGATCCAGCCGAAGAAGCTTATGCTAAGGCTCTGGAAAAACAGCTTGAACTCAAAGCAAAGGCTAATGAAAGTCCTATTCGGTTCGAGCTTAACAAAGATAATTAAAGGAGGTTTTGATTTTGAAGTTATTACATTTTACTCTAGCAGCGTGTCTTTTGAGTAGTGTTTGTTTTGCTGATGAGCAAGGTTCATCTTCTGCTTCCGGCGTTCAGCAGCAAAATGATCAAAATCTAAAGGCTGCCCATCTTGCTTTTTCTAAACAGCCTCTTAACCTTAATACAATGTCCCCAGGTGTACTTTTAGACAGTGTTTCTCCTTATCAGGTTATGGCCGGAACTGTTGTTCCTGGAGTTCTTGTTACTGGTCTAAACAGTGATTTGCCTGGTACTGTTATTGGACAGGTATCTCAGAATGTTTACGATACTGTTGAAGGTAAATATCTGCTTATTCCGCAAGGCACTAAGCTTATTGGTATCTATGATAGTAATACTGCTTTTGCTCAGACTCGTGGAGCCGTAATTTGGCAGCGTATGATACTTCCGAACGGGAAAAGCATGGTATTACCTAATTTTAATGGCAGCGACAACGAAGGTTATGTTGGTTTTAAAGATAAAGTAAGAAGCCATTATGCACGAGTAATTTGGACCGCGCTTATAGGTGGTGCTATTACAGGTGGTGTAGCTGCTGCAACGGATTCTAATAATAACAATACTACGTTTAAATCTGAGGCAGGTTCTGAAGCTGCTAACAATATTTCTTCTGCTACATCAAGTATTGTCAATAAGAATTTGAATATAGCTCCTACTGTAATTATCCGTCCTGGTTATAAGTTTAATATAATTTTTGATCAGGATGTTGTCTTGGAACCGTATAAATCATGAATAAAAAGCAAAGAGTATTACTTTTATTAGGTTTAAACTTTCTAGCTCAGTTATTAGCTGGTATATATGCTAGTCAAAAAATAGCTGATATTTTGAGTTATCAGCCGGCTCTTTATGGAAGTTTGTCCTGGTTTGGGTTTCCTCATCTTTATTTTCCTTTTATATGGATAAGCTGGTACTTTTCTTACGGAAAAGAAGCTGCATGGATTTTTGATACTTATGCTTTTAATCCTGCAATGTATGCATTAGGTGGAGCTATGCTTTTGGGATGTCTGATTATAGCCCGTAACAGCAAAATTGAATTCGTTTCTCATGGCAGTGCTCATTTTGCTACAGAAGAAGAGATTGTTGAATATAGCTATGATCCGGATGGAAGAACAGGCTGGGAAAAGCTTCTGACTGTTCTTAAATTCCTAAAACAAGGAAATTTTTCTCAGGCTTTTGCTGATAATCGTCATAGGAATGATAATGATTTGTTCTGTGGTAAAGGGGTTTTCTTAGGTCGTCTTGATAATGGTAAGTATATACGCGATAATTCAAAAACGCACATTCTTATCTGTGCTCCTACACGTTCCGGTAAAGGCGTAGGTCACATTGTCCCTACTCTGCTTGCCTGGGAAGGTTCTACCATCGTTACTGATATCAAAGGCGAAAACTGGGAGCTTACTGCAGGTTTCAGAAAACATAAGCTTGGTAATGATGTTTTCATGTTTAAGCCGACTAGCCGTGAGAGCTGCCATTATAATCCGCTTGATGAGATTCGCATCGGTACTCCATATGAGATGAATGATTTGCAGCTTATTACTAAGATTCTTGTTGATCCTACCGGTAAAGGTGGTGACGGAAACAATGCGCATTGGGTAAATAATGCTTGGGATCTTTTGCAAGGTGTTGTTCTTCATCTGCTTTATGCCAAACGCTTTCATAATGGTAATGAACCTCCCCGTACAGCAAACCTTTCTGATGTTCTTGACTTTCTTTATGATGGTCAAGGCAGCGAAGGTAAAGAGTCTGCTGAAAAAGCGAAAGCTATCAAGAAAAAGATTGAAGAAGATGCCCGGCTTATGGAGGATTATGAAAAAACTACAGAATGTCGTATTACTTCTGTAGACCAGGCTTTGGCTGTTGCTGATAATCTTAAAAATGACGATAATAGCAGTAATAGTGATACTTCTGATTCTGCTTCTGATTCTGCTGATAATGCTAAGGTCTATAAGTTGTTCAGTCCATTAAAGCAGTATTCCAGTTCTTTGAATTCTTTCTGTAATGATGATGAATTTTTTGATTTTGATGATGGTGAAGATGAATTCGTATCTCCGTCTGATAATATTCAGCCTGGCTCTTTGATGAAGCAAATTGCTGCAGATGAGGAAAAACGTAAGGCATTAGCTGAAGAAATGCCTGAAATTAAAGTTGATGTCAACAAGGTTCTGTTAATGGCGAATGTTGATCCTGACAATGTTACTGAACTTGATGAAGAAGAGTATAAAAAAGCATTAAGCGAAGAATCTGAGACATTAAGTGGCTTGCAGAAAAAATTTCAGACTTATATTACTAATTTTGATGGTAATAACCATGGTTATCGTCATGCACCTGACGGTAAGGAAAATGATGATTTCTTTGTAAAGCTTTATCCCGATAAGGTTAATCGTGATGGTCTGCATCCGCATGTCCGTCAGCTTTTTCAATCTATGGTAGATAAACCTGATAAAGAGTTTGGTTCAATTCTTTCGACGTTGAATACTGCTCTTATTCTATATCGTAACCCTATCATTGTTGATAATATCAGGGACAGTGATTTTGTTATGAAAGATTTGATGGATTGTAAGAAGCCTATTAGTCTTTATCTTGTCTTTGGTCCTGGCGAAATGGATGTTGTTCGTCCTCTTCTTCGTGTTGTCGTTGATATGTTATGGCGTCTTAACGTTGAGGAAATGAAGTTTTCTGATGGTAAGGCTGAAGAACATAAGCATCGATTGCTGCTGCTTTTAGATGAGTTCCCTGCCCTTGGCAAGATGGATGGTTTTGCTATATCTGAAGGCTTTATTGCCGGCTATGGCATGAAGGCTTGTATTATTACGCAGGATTTGAATCAGATTAATAACATTTATGGTAAAGATAACTATGTAGTATCTAACTGCCAGGTTCAGGTTTACCATACGCCTAGTGATAATAATAGTGCTAAGTATTTATCTGACAAGCTTGGTAATCAGACTATTGAAAGCACATCAAGTTCAAGGAACAGTAATATCTTGCCTATGCCTACAAGTTATAATGATAGCCTTATGTCGAGGCCGTTGATGTATCCTAATGAGGTTTCCACTATGGATCCGTCAAAACTTTTGGTTTTCTGTAAAGGTCTTGCGCCAATTTATTGTAACAAGATCAGGTATTTTGAAGATCCTGTTTTCCTGCCTCGTACTAAGATTAAGCCACCGGTCTTTAGTGATATAGTTGCTCCTAACGATCGTTGTTGGAATATTAGCGATTATCATTCTCTTATGGATGCCAAAAAAGCAGCCGAAGAAAATAAAAAATAAAGTTATCAAGATAATGGAAATAACTAAAGTTATGAATGTTACTACGGTTATTTCCATTATTAAGATAACTTTACTAACTTTGATTACTTTTGTTATTAAGATTATTTTAGTTATGAACCTAATTTTCATGTGTAATGTTACTGTCTTATACAGTGTTATGGATATTATGTTCATAACTAAAGTTATTTTACTAACTTTAGTTATTGATATGATTTTTATTATTTTAATAACTATCCTTATTTTTATTATATACGTTATGTTAAGGAGGAATATTATGCCTAGAAAACCCGGCTCTTTTGGTGATGCAGCATTATCTGCTTTATCCGTAAATGAAGAAAAGGAAAAATTAAGAAATGAGCTGAAGCTTAAAGAAGAAGCTCTGAAAAGAAAAAGCCGTAGCGTTAAGGAGAAGTTTAATACATCTCGTGTATCTGCTACTATGAGCGTAGCATCTACAGTTTTTTCTGCTCTTGGCGTAGAAATGTATACGTCTTTGCAATCTGCCTGTAAGAATCCTGCTAATATTAGAAGGCTTAATAATTCAGGTTCGTTTGATGTTCTTTTTGATGATGATAAAAAAATTCTTCTTGCTATTGCCGATTTTATTCGGAACAGGCCTGACGTTCAAGGTGAGATCATGGATTTTGTAGATAAATATCGTAAAGATCTGTATGCTAAGACAGCATCTGTTGATGATTTGAATGATAATAATGAGGAGAATAATGTCGAGTAATATTAATATTTCAGTAGATATTCATAAGGATTACCCTTTTGATGAATTTGTTTTTATTATGCGTGACTGTTATTCCAGAAATTATATCGTAATGCAGATGATGAAGTTGCTTGTTCCTGTAAGATGGCGTCGTGGAGTTTTATTAGTAGATGGTAGATTTATCTCTGATTTACTTGACGAAAAAATTAACCTTTGATTGGAGAGATTAGTGTGGAACAAAGTTCCGGTAAGAACCGTGCCCATATATTGCTTGATAATGCTTTAGGCCCATTGGCATTGTCCTTGCTTCGTGATGATGTTATCGAGGTATACTGTAATAGCAACGATTTACACGTATGGATTGAATATGTCGGTGTTGGTCGCGTAAAGACAGATATTGTGCTTAAAGCAGAAGACAGACGTAAGATTATTGAAACCGTTGCTTCATTCAGTAAAACGATTGCTACTAAGAACCAGCCTTTGATAAGTGCGGAACTGCCTAAATATGGTTATCGTTTTGAAGGCAGCCTGCCAGATATATCTATTTTACCTTCTTTTAATATTCGTAAACCTGCAGATGTTGTTTTTACTCTTGATGATTACGTTTCGCAAGGAGTTATGACTGAACAGCAGAAAAATATTATTTGTTCTGCCGTTCATCGTAAACTTAACATTTTGATAGGTGGCGGTACAGGCAGTGGTAAGACAACTTTATGTAACGCTATTTTGGATGAGATTAGCAAAACTCGTGACAGACTTGTTATCCTTGAAGATACCCGTGAGCTTAATTGTACTGCTGAAGATTATGAATCTTTTCGTACAAGCGATGCTGTCAATATGAATATGCTTTTACGTACAACAATGCGTCGCAGGCCAGATAGGATTATTGTTGGTGAAGTCCGTGATGGAGCTGCTTATGATTTACTCAAAGCATGGAATACCGGCCATCCAGGTGGCATCTCTACTGTTCATGCTAATGATGCGCTCGAATGCTTGAAGCGTATTGCAGCCCTTTCTTTAGAGAGTGGTGGTAATGGTTCTTCTGCCCCACCGCTTAGTGTTGTCAATAGTCTTATCGGTTCTACTGTAAATCTTGTCGTCTTTATATCTCGCAGTTCCAAGTTAATTGATGGCAAAATGGTCCGTGGACGCACTATCAAGGAAGTGGCTTATGTTAAAGATTATGATGTAGAGACTGGTGCCTTTACGTTAGAATATGATTCTTCAAAGATTTTTCAGCTTCTTGAAGGTGTAAAAGTTTAATAATGTTACTTATCTTTATAGTATAAATTAGTATTCTAACTTATATTATGTTACTAACGTTAGTTAGTAACATAATAGTGATAATGAACATTATATTAATTAGCTTAGTTATTTTTATTATGATAATTATGAAAATAACTTAAGTTATCTTTATGTTTTTGATTATTTTTGTTAGGAGGTCATTATGGATAGAGGAAAACCGGATGGTTATTATATCCCTTTTCATCAATCTCTTATTAATCCGATTTTGATGCTTGGTGTTGACAGGAATTTTTGTATCGGTTTTTGGAGTATTGCTGTTGCGATTGGTGTGATGATGCAGATGTATTGGTTTTTGCCTGTTGCATTTGTAGTTCATATGTTTATGCGTGAAGCAACAAAAACTGATGATATATTTTTTAAAGTTGTTATAAATCACATCCAAAGCAAAAAAGTCTTCTGGTAATCAGATTTTTGGAGGTGTAGATTTTGCATTTATTTGATTTGCGAGAGTATAATTTTAAATACACTAAATTATCCAGTCATGTTCAGTGGTTTGCTTTATGTGCCCCGGGAATTGTTCTGAATGAGGACGGCAGTTTTATGGCGACTATCCGCTATAATGGACTTGATCAGGAAAGTGCTACAAGTGAAGAACTTATGGCTCTTATTGCCAGGGTTAACAATTATCTTAAGGTTTTTGGTGAAGGCTGGTGCTTTTATATTGAAGCTAGACGTGTAAAAGCTAATGTTTATAAAGACAGGACTTTCCCTGACAAAGCTTGTCAGATGATGGATTATGAACGTCAGAATTTTTTTAACCACGATCAGTACTTTATTGGTGAGTATTATTTTACTTTGCAGTTTTTGCCTAAAAGTACCAGAAAGGCTAAGATAGCCAAGCTTTTTTATAGAAATGAGTTAGAAAACGATACTGATATGCGTAAAGTTTTTTATGATAATCTTGAATCGTTTCAGACTTCTTTAAACAAGTTTTTTGATGGATTCAGTTCTGTAGTCTATTCCTGTCACTTGCTTGATGATGAGGAAATGCTTACCTATCTGCATAGCTGCGTAAGCTTGCGCAAGCAGAAAGTTAAGCGACCTTTAGAACCTGTTTGTTTGGGAGATATGCTTTGCGATATGCCTTTTTTTGGTGGCAGTTATCCCATTTTAGGTGATGATTTTGAAAATGAGCATATTACTCCTGTCTGCATACGCAGTTTCCCTCCAGAAAGTTTTCCCTGTATGCTGGACGAGCTTAACAGGCTTAATATGGAATACCGTTGGGTGACTCGTTTTATTTGCCGTGATAAAGTCGATTCTCAGGGTGATGTTGAAACCTTGAAGCGTGAGTGGAAGGCTAACGATAAGAATATCCTGACAATGCTGCGTGAGTTTTTCTATAAAGAGGAATCTGTCATGGTCGACAGTACTTCTCTCCAGCGTTTTGCTGATGCGGATGATGTTCTTGTCGAATTAGGTAATAATTTCATTTCAATTGGCGATTTTACAAGCAATATCATTATTTCTGACAGCAGTATGGATATTCTTAAGAATAAGGTTCGTGCGATCAGCCGTATCTATTCTAATAAAGGCTTTACTGTTGCTCCTGAAACCATGAATGCTGCCAGTGCCTGGCTTGGTTCTTTGCCTGGTAATGCTTATGCTGATCCACGCAGAAAAGCTATTAGTTCTCTTAACCTGTGTCATATCTTGCCTTTATCTAGTGTTTGGTCAGGTGATGAATATTGTAAGCATCTTTCGGAGTGTTCTGGTAAGCCTGTTCCTGCGATTGCTCAGGTTGAAACTGAAGGCTCTACTCCTTTTTTCCTTAATATTCATGTAGGTGATGTTGGCCATAGTATTGTTGTCGGTCCTACCGGTAGTGGTAAGTCAGTTCTTCTTAATTTTCTTGCCAGTCAATTCCGCAGCGTTCCGAAAGCTCGCATTTATGTCTTTGATAAGGGTGCTTCCAGTCGAGTTTTTGCTGCAGCAGTAAAAGGTAATTTTTATGACCTCGGTAATGATGATAGTGCCAATAATCTTGCTTTCCAACCTCTCCGTTATATCGATGATGAAAACGAAAAAGTTTGGGCAAGTGAATGGCTGCAGGAGCTATTTGTTCAGGAGGGCGTTGAGATGAATCCTGAAAAGCGTAAAGCTATTTGGGACGCTCTTACCTCTGTTGCTGCTACGCCTCCCGATGAACGTACTTTAACGGCCATTAAGGTGTTCGTACAGAATATGGAGCTTAGAGATGCACTCGAGCCTTTTGTTGTTGAAACAAAAGGTATTGCTGATACAGCTGGTGCCTATGGCAAGCTTTTTGATAGTGATATTGACAGCTTAAAGCTTGGCAGCTATCAGTCTTTTGAGATGGGCGAGCTTATGAGCAAGAAAAATGCTGTTATGCCTACCCTGCTTTATCTTTTCCACGTAATTGAGAAAAATTGTGATGGTTCTCCTACTTTCATTATCCTTGATGAGTGCTGGACCTTTCTGGATAACCCTATTTTTGCTGAGAAAATCCGTGAATGGCTTAAGACCATGCGTAAGAATAACGTAAGCATTATCTTTGCTACGCAAAATCTTGAAGACATAAAAAAATGCAGCATTTCAAGTGCTATCATTGAAAGCTGCATGACTCGTTTCTTTTTGCCTAATGCCCAGGCTTTGAATCAAGGCAATGAAGAAGTTTATGGTTTCTTTAATCTTAATTACCGTGAACGCCAGATAATTGCTGATTCCAGACCGAAGCATGATTATTACGTTGTTTCTGCAGAAGGCAAGCGTAGATTTGACCTTGCTCTTTCTCCTTATGCTTTAAGTATTCTTGCTGCATCCAGCAAAGATGATCAGGCCGAATGTGAACGTATTAAGAAATCTTATCCTGATGATGATTTTATGGTGCACTGGCTTGATTATAAAGGCCTTCGTGATGCAAAAGAAGCTTATATGGCCTTGTAATTATATATAGTCTGCAGAAAAAAAGACGCTCATATAGCCTAATGAAATGCTGTCAGAGCGTCTTTTTTTAATTACTGTTATGAATGTTATTTTTATTATCTTAGTTATGAAAGTTAGTAAAGTTATGAGTATTACTTTAGTTATGAACATTAGTTAGCATTTATGCTGTTTTTTTGTAGAAATCTCTGAAGTAATCTGGTC
>NZ_FR892802.1 GCF_000434895.1 Phascolarctobacterium succinatutens CAG:287 | reverse complement strand
GCCCGTCGTCCGTTCCGGTCTGCGCAGCGCCAAGTCTAGCGTTCTAAAAAATTACAAGAAAGCTGTAAGTGAGCAATTGACATATCGTGAAGCGAATAAAAATTTTAGCAAATTTTTCCTGAGCGTAAGGATATGTTAATTGCGACACCTACACACAACTTTATTATTTCCCGCAGTTGCAGCCACAGCCTTCGTGCAGCTTGTGGCCCATTTTCTCTTCTTTAACGTCGAGATAGTGCTCGTTGTATTCGTTAGGCTCCATGATGATGGGCACGCGGTCGGTGATGGTGATGCCATAACCGGAGAGGCCGATGCGTTTTGCGGGGTTATTGGTAATCAGGCGGATGCTGGTGAGTCCGAGATCTGCCAAAATTTGTGCGCCCATGCCGTAATCACGCAGGTCGGGAGCAAAACCCAGACGAACGTTAGCCTCAACGGTATCAAGGCCTTGGTCCTGCAGTGCGTAAGCACGGATTTTATTAGCCAAACCAATACCACGGCCCTCCTGACGCATATAAACAACAGCGCCGCAGCCTTCCTTTTCAATCATCTTCAGAGCGGTGGCCAGCTGGTCGCCACAGTCGCAGCGCAGGCTGCCGAAGGCATCACCTGTCAGGCATTCACTGTGCACGCGCACGAGCACATCCTTTTTACCGGCAACATCACCTTTAACAATAGCAACATGGCAAAGGTTGTCCAAATCGTTTTCATATGCAATAATACGGAAATTGCCGTATTTAGTCGGCAATGCAGCCTCAGCGGCACGATGCACCATTTTTTCGTGTGCCTTGCGATAAGCAACAAGCTCGGCAACGGTGATGAAAACGAGCTTATGCTTTTTAGCGAACTCGATTAAATCCGGAGTGCGCGCCATATGGCCGTCATCGTTCATAATCTCGCAGCAGATGCCTACAGGCTGCAGTCCTGCCAGCTTGCACAAATCAACAGTGGTTTCGGTGTGACCGGTACGCACCAGTACACCGCCCTTGCGTGCGCGCAGCGGGAAAACGTGACCGGGACGGCGGAAGTCGCTCGGCTGTGCACCGGGTTCAGCGCATTTTTTCATGGTATATGCGCGCTCGTAAGCAGAAATACCGGTGGTAGTGTCAACATGGTCAATAGAAACAGAGAAGGCTGTTTCGTGATTGTCGGTGTTGTGCGTTACCATAGCACCGAACTGCAGCTTGTCCATAACCTCGCTGTCTGCCGGCATGCAGATAAGTCCGCGTGCTTCCTTAGCCATAAAGTTAATAGCCTCGGGAGTACAAAGCTCTGCTGCCATAATCAGGTCGCCTTCGTTTTCGCGGTCCTCGTCATCGGTTACCAGTACCATCTGACCTGCTTTAATCGCAGCGATAGCTTCATCAATTGTATTATACTTAAAATTTTCCATTTTCTACCTCTTTGTTGCTGCTCAGATAAACCCATTTTCCAGCAGCATATTTTTATTTAAAGCAGGCTCCTGAGTCTGCTTGGGGTTAAATTTTAACATTTGCTCTACATATTTGCCGATAATATCCGTTTCCAGATTTACGCTGTCGCCCACATCCTTAAAGCCAAGCGTTGTTTCCTTGGCGGTATGCGGAATCAGCGATACGGAAAAGCTGCTTTCCGTAACCTGCGTTACCGTCAGGCTGATACCATCAATCGCAATACTGCCCTTTTTGATGATATATTTCAAAAGCTCCGGCGTGGTATTGATTGTCACCACCATCGCAATGCCCTCCGGTCTGCGGTCGGCAATTACGCCAAGGCCTTCCACGTGTCCGCTGACGATGTGACCGTCAAGACCATCGCACAGGCGCAGCGTGCGCTCCAGGTTCACCCTGTCACCGGCATGCAGGCTGCCGATATTGGTCAGGCGCACGGTTTCCGGCATCACGTCGGCGGTAAAGGCGGAATCGTCCATGCTTACTACCGTCAGGCAGGTGCCGTTGACGGCAACGCTGTCACCGATTTTCAAATTCTGCAGTACCTTCACCGCAGCAACTGTCAGTTGATAGGATTCACCCTGCTGCGCCAGCTTCTGCACCGTGCCAAGCTCGGCTACTAATCCTGTAAACATTATTCCGCCTCCTTCGGCAGCTCCTGCTTATCCAGCTCCGGTACCAGACCTGTTATCAGTACATCACTGCCCAATTTTTCAACCTCGACCTCATCAAGCTGCCAGCCTGTTTCCACCAGGCTGCTGCCTGCACCTCCCACCGGTGGCAGAGCGGCAGCGCCGCCAATCAGCTTGGGCGCTACAAAGGCGCACACTCTGTCAGCAAGGCCTGCATCGAAGAAGGCACCGTGAATCGCACTTCCGCCTTCTACCAACAGGCTGGTAATACCGCGCTCGGCCAAAGCCTGCACTACCTGCGCCACAGGCAGAACGCCGTCAGCCAACGGCAGACGTACCACCTCTACGTTAGGCAGAGCAGCCAGCGCTTCCGCCTTAACGATATCGGAATCCAAACCGGTAAAGATAATCGTATCCGCCAGCGGATTCAGAACTGCTGCCATCAGCGAAATCTTCAGGCTGCTGTCGAGCACTACGCGCACCGGATTTTTGCCACGCACCAGACGGGTGGTCAGCTCCGGGTCATCCTCCAGCACTGTGCCGATGCCGACAAGCACAGCGTCATGCTGCTTGCGCAGACGATGTGCATAGGTGCGTGCTTCCTCGCCGGTAATCCATTTGCTGTCGCCGGTAGCAGTGGCAATCTTGCCATCCAGTGTCATAGCGTATTTTAAAGTAATAAACGGACGCTGCTTCGTAATCCAGGTAAAGAAGCGTTCATTCAGGCGCTGTGCTTCTTTTTCGCATACGCCGGTAACAACCTCGATACCCTGCAGGCGCAGATATTCCAAGCCCTGACCTGCAACCTTGGGGTTAGGATCAAGGCAGGCCACCACAACCTTGCCGATGCCCGCGCGTGCCAAGGCTACACAGCAGGGACCGGTGCGTCCGTAATGTGCGCAGGGCTCCAGCGTTACATAGGCCGTTGCACCCTGAGCCATCTGCTTAGCCTCCGCCAAGGCATTGACCTCCGCATGCGGTTCGCCGGCCTTATGATGATAGCCCTCACCCACAATATTGCCTTCGGCATCCACAATCACACACCCAACCATCGGGTTGGGACTGGTGTTGCCCTCTGCCTGCAGCGCCAGCTCCAGGGCCCGCTGCATATATGCTTCATCTGTCATTCTTGCCAAAATATCACCTTCCAGTAATATAAAAACCGCATAAAGACCTAAGGAGCCCTTATGCGGTAAAAAATACAGTTTTGCCACCTTTTCTCATCCAGACTATACTGTCGGTACCGGAATCGCACCGGTTCATGCGCTGCTGCGCTAGCGGACTTTACCGCCGATCGGGAATTGCACCCTGCCCCAAAGTTTTCCCCGCCGATCGGGAATTGCACCCTGCCCCAAAGGTTACATTATGAAGTTATTTTTATTATAGCGTCAAATTTTCTTCCAGTCAAGAAAACTATACGTGAACAGTATGATTTACTTCGCTGCCTCTTTAATAATTTCGTAGGTCCAGCGCGCAGTGTTGTACAGGTCCTCTTCCTTAAGATATTCCGCTGTAGTATGCACATTGCTCATGCCGGTTGCCAACAGGCCGCAGGGCAGGCCGTAGCCGCAAAGATAGTTGCCGTCGCTGCAGCCGCCGGTTGTTTTCAGCTCTACCGGGAAGCCCAGTGTTTCCGCAGCGCGTGCTGCTAGCTTAATGCATTCGTGGTCCTTGTTCAGCTCCACAGCAGGACAGCCTTCCACTACATCAAATTCAACCTGACCGCCGCCGGCTTCAACAGCCTCTTTAATCAGAGCGATAGTAGAATCCTTCAGTGCTTCCAGACGCGGTACGTTCAGAGAGCGCATATCAATGACGAATTTAGCCTCCGGGCAGACGATGTTGGTGCCAACGCCTGCGTTGAACATGCCGATGTTAAAGGTAGTTTCGCTGTCCAGACGACCGTAAGCAGGCAGCTTAGACAGAGCATCTGCTGCCAGCATAATCGCATTGACGCCTTCTTCCGGAGCAATGCCAGCATGGGCAGCCTTGCCCTTAACGGTTACATAAATATCGTACAGCTTCGGTGCAGCGTAGGTAATTTCGCCCGGTGCACCGCCGATATCCATGCAATAGCCGTAATCGGCCTTAATCCAGCTTTGGTCCATGTTTACTACGCCCAGGCAGCCGATTTCCTCGCTGACGGTAAAGCACAGCTGCACGTCGCCGTGAGCTACGCCATCCTCCTTCAGTGCGCGCACCGCCTCCAGCATGGTAGCAACACCTACCTTGTCATCTCCGCCCAAGGTCGTAGTACCGTCACTGTACAATACCCCGTCCTTACGGACAACCTTAGTGCCTGTTGTCGGTGCTACGGAATCCATGTGCGCTTCAAACAGCAGCTTCGGAGCATTTGGCACGGTGCCCTTTACATAGGCCCACACATTACCGCAGGTACCGCCGGTCTTTTCGTGCGCCTTATCCATCTCCGGCTCCAGGCCAAGCTCGCGCAGCTTCGCCATAATCAGCTCTGCTTCCTGCTTTTCATCCTTACTGGGGCAGGGAACGCTTACCAGCTCTATAAATCCATCAATCAGTCTTGTTTTGTTTATCATTACAGTCACCTCGTAGTAGTTTAAGATATAAGCATATTATATACCTTAATGAAAGCCGTGCGCAAGTTTAACTGCCGACAATATTACAGCTGCAGATAGCGGCAGGCCAGATACAAAGCACCCGCAACCAAACCACCGCAGGCACGGATGCGCAGCTTTTTCGCATCCACACGCTCCGGGTCGCTCTTCTGCAGACGGCCGATACCGCCTAGCAGCAGCCAGGCGGAAAACAGCAGCATAGCCGCTGCCAGATAATCCCAGCCTTCCAATTTAGCAAAAATCTCCATTACATCACCTATTCTTTATTTTTTTGCGGACACAGATATGCATAGTGACAGTAAGCACAGCTGTCATTGCAGATGCAGGCGAAATCGTTCTCCTCGCCCTTGCCGCTGATTTCCTCGCACAGCTCTACTGCCTCCTGCAGGTACGATTTATCCAACGGCAGCTGCCAGACGCTCATGTTCTGCAGAAAGTGCAGCTCAGCGCGCACAACTTTTTTGCCGGGGTACAGCTTTTCCGCAGCATCCTTATACAGTGCCAGCTGATAAGCATAGCCCAGCTTCACCTCGTCAGGCTCCGGCGGCGTACCTGTTTTATAGTCCACTATAATCATATTATCATCTTCGTCAAAAGCCAGCAAATCGATTACGCCCTCAGCCGCCAGCTCCTGCTGCAGAGGCTGTACAAATTCTAATTCACGCTTCTGCTTTTTGGGCAATGCTTTATACAAATCGCTGACAATATAAGCATCAAACATACTCTTGGCCTGTGTTGCCGCAGCGCCGGGAGCAAATTCATCCAGCGCAATGGTAAAAACAGCCTCCTCATTATAGCCATTATACAGCTCCAGCGCTTTGTGCACAATACTGCCGGTTACACTAGCAGGCAGCTCGTGCGCCTGCTCGCCGGAAACTGTCTGCTCCAGCTCAGGTACTGCCAAAACCTGCTGGTAGTAATATTGACGCTGACAATGCAGATACGTCTGCAGCGCACTTGCGGTAAAGCAGGTACGGCCGCAGGCTGCGTAGGCAGGCAGCGGTGCCAAGGCCAACGGTTCCAGCACCAGTTGCTGCTGCTCTCCCTGCTGCGCAACAGCCGGGCTCAAAGCATCGGCACACAAAAGGCGTACCCAAGGACAGCTGCTTTCCTGCTTTTCCCAGTCAGCCTCGTATACTGCCTGCAGCTGCTGCCACCAGCCCTTAGCGGAAGGCAGGCCGATAACAGCCTCCGGCAGCTTTTCTTCCGCCACCGTACCGACCATTAAAAGCTGCTTTTTGGCACGCGTCATAGCAACATAAAGCAGACGTCTGCTTTCTTCTTCTTCCAGCTCACTGTCGCGCGCCTTCGCCTGCTCGTACACGCCGCTGTTTTGCAGCTGCATTTCCTTATCGGGCACCTTGATGCCCAAAAGCCCCTGCTCGCCTTCCTTGCCGGGCAAATACTTGATAGAAGCGGTATCGCCCTTCACTGACTTATCTAGCTGCGGTAAAATAACCAGATCGAATTCCAAGCCTTTGGAATTATGTATCGTCATAATCTGCAAGGCATCATCGGCCTGCACGGTAGCGGCAGGCTCCTTGCTGCTGCTTGCACGCAAATCCTTAACGTTTTGCAGCCATTCCGCCAGCGAAGCCTGCTTCGTTTGGCAATACTGCTGTGCCAGGCGGCGCAGCTTTTTGACGTTGGCCAGCTTGCTCGGGCCGTTTTCCTGCTGCGACAGAACGAATTCCGGCTTCAGCTCGTCCCAAAGCTGTGCGAACAGCTCCGGCAGTGCCATCAGCGCTGCTGCCTGACGTAGGCTGCGTAAGCGTTCGGCAGCCTGCATAGCCAGCGCCTGCTGCTCCGGCGGCAGGTTCAGCTGCAGCTCACCGCTGCCGACAGCCTGCAGTACATCCCACAGCGGTTTATCATTTTCGGTCTGCCAAAAGAGCTGCGTCAGCGTTGCATCATCCAAACCGAAATAGTTGGAGCGCAAAGCACCTGCCAGCTCCAGGCTTGCGTAACGGTTGTGCAGTGCAGCCAGCAGATTCAGAATATCCAGAACCTCCTGCTGCTCATAAAAGCCCTTGCCCTTAACTACTACGCAATTTATGCCGTAGCCCTGCAGCGTCTGCCGCAAAATTTCGCAGTGCGTCATTGCGCGCAGCAAAATAGCCTTGCTTGCTCCCGGCCTGAGCTGCTGCTCAACCTTAGGCAGCTCCTGCTGCAGATAGGCGGCGATTGCCTCTGCCTCCTTCTGCCATTTATCCTCTTTAGCGCCCAGGTCATCATCCTTGGATTTATACGGCACCTGCAGCAGGCAAACCTTAGCGCCGCCGGTGTTAGCACCCTCGTGATGCTCTAGGCAGATTTCCTCCTTCGGCAAATCCATCAGCTGACAAAAGGCGGTATTGCAGCTTTCGACAATGCTTTGCGTACTGCGGAAGTTGGTTTTCATGCCAAGGTTTTTGCCCGCATTCTGCGCGATATCCTCTTTTACCCTATTAAAGACGCTGACATCCGCATGACGGAAACGATAAATAGACTGCTTCACGTCACCGACGATAAAAAGATTGTTCTTGCCGTCCAGCTTGTTACCGCAGAGCAGATAAATCAGCTGACGCTGGCGCTCATTGGTGTCCTGAAACTCATCTACCATAATATATTTATAGCGCTCCTGATACTTTTGCCGCAGCGCCTCATTCTTCTGCAAATGCTCGATGGCCAGCAAATCCAAATCATCATTAAACAGGACATTATTTTCCTGCTTGCGTGCGCTCAGGCAGGCATAAAACTCCTGCAGCACGGCAAGCCAATCCTGCACCAAATCGCAGCCCTTTGCGTTCAAAAGTACATTGTTCAGCTCCTGACGCAGATTTTTTAAATTAGTCAGCTCCGCTGCCAACGCCTTGCCGCTAACCTTAACAACGCCAGACGCATCCAGCAGTGAGCAGTCCGGCTCCGGCGCCAGCAGCTGCTTTTGCATTTCGTCCAGTAATCCTGCTGCCTCCGTCAAGGTCTGGCGTCCCTTGGTCTTTGCCCCCAAAGCCTCACGCGCTTCGATTACCTCGCGCACAGCAGCAAACAGCTTTTGCTGCAGGGCCGGCAGTTCTTCCTTCGCCTTAAGATAAGGCTCTGCCAGATTATCGTCACGCACCAGCTCCGAGAGCTTGTCCCCCAGCGCCGTAACCTGATTTACAAAGCTGTTAACGCCGTAGGTTTGCACCAACCTGCGCAGGGCAGCGTTTTCCTTGATATTTTTGCGTAAATATTGCTGCAGCGTTTCTTTAAAAAAATCCTGCGCTTCAAAATCCTCCAAAATCGTAAATTCCGGATCAAGCTGTGTTTCTACCGGGTTATCTCTCAAAATACGGCTGCACAGGCTGTGAATCGTACTTATCGGCGCGCTCTCCACCTTCTGCAGATGCTCCTGCCAGCGCAGTCTTTCCAAATCATTCTGCGCCTGCTCCACGCATTCGCTGACAGCCTGACGCACACGTCCCTTGATTTCGTCGGCAGCCTTGCGCGTAAAGGTTATCGCCACAATATTCGTGGGATTAACGCTCAAATCCGCGCGCAGAATTTGCACAAAGCGCTTCATCAGTACATAGGTTTTACCGCTGCCGGCACCGGCGAGCAGCGAAACATTGCTTTTAATCGTATTTATCGCCAAAGCCTGCTCCGGTGTAGGATTCTTACTCATCGCTCTCGCCTCCCTGTCCGCCGTCGCCGCTCACCAGCTGCACACGGCAAATATCGTGTAACGGGCAATATACATCGCAGCGCCTGCAGCCTGCCAATGCAAAATCGCCTGCATAAATTCTTTCTATATAATCCTTCAGCAGCTGCTCCTTTTCCTGCTTAAAGCTATCCCAGGTCAGCTCTGCGGCGTTCTTCGGCTTTTTATACGGCAAGTCGCTGTTGCCCACGCTTTCCAGCAAAAAGGTACTTTTGCGCTTGCCCTCCTTCAGCGAATAATAGCAGCCGCCGCTGACTGCCATCTGCTCCTCGGAAAGCTCCGCCACCGCCAGCAGATACACCGGCAGCTGCAGGTCGAGCCCCTGCTCCATAGCACTGCCTGTGGGAGGAGTACCGCTTTTATAGTCCGTGATAAAGGCATGCTCGCCGTCGCTGTCGATTCTGTCAACTCTGCCGATAAGCGATACATCACTGCCGTCACTGAGCGTCAAATACAAGGGCTTGCCGTTTTTAGAGCTGAAATCCCATTCCACGGCCTGCGGCGTAAAGCCGCCCCAACGCTGCTGGTCGGCATATTCAAAGCGCAGCCAGCGCACCAGCATACGCCATAAGCGCTGCTTTTCTACCTGCCAGATATCCTCGTTTACGGAAGCAACGGTGCTGCTGCAATCATTGCGCGCAGCGGTGCAGACATCCTCAAAGACTGCCTCCAGCTCCTCCGTCAGGTCTGCCATAGTTTCGCCGATAATTTTGCTGCCAAGATAAGGCTCGACAAAATTCTTCAGCGTCTGGTGCAGAATATCACCGGCATCACGCGGCTGCAGCAAATCATCCGCTTCCTCCGCCGCCTGCGCCAGCCACACCTTCTCCGCCAAAAAGCGGAAGGGACAGGCAGCGTAAGCCTCCAGCCTGCTCGCACTGAAACGGCTGCCGATTTGCTTACGCAGCAGCTTCGTCGACAGGGAATTTTGCAAATCGCCGTTATATTCCGGCTGCTGTGCCTTACGCAGAATATCCGCTTTGGCTGCCAGCTGCTGCTCCGCAGAGGGAGCCTTTTGCCCGCTGAGCTCTGCTATTTTCGGCAAAACCGCAGCAGCAAAGCGCTTGTCGCTGTACGCCTCCTCCGCCGAAGCAACGCCGAAATCAGGCAGCGTCTGCGATTTCACATAGTCCTTGTCCAGACGCTTTTCCTCACTTCCCGGCTGCAAAAACAGCTTCCAGATTTCCTCCAGATAGCTGCTGGCCAAGCTTTCGCCCACATCCTCATGCCAGGTGAGGATAAGCTCCTTTTGCGCCGCACACACAGCCTGAGCAAAGAAATAGGCATCCTCATCAAAGGAAGAGCCAACCGTGGGCAAATCATAGCCTGCGTCCGCCAGCTGCTTGCGCTCCGTATCGTTATAAATCCAGTTTTCGTTTTTAGCCTGCGGGAATTCGCCCTCGCGCAGGCCCATAATATACACGCTGTCAAAGCTCAGGCCCTGTACGTTGCCAACCTCCGTAAAGAGTACGCCGTCCCTGCGGCCGAAGCGCAGAGTAAGCTGCACCTGCCCCAAGGCCTCCTGCAGCAGGCTGTTCCATTGGCTCAGCGTCAGCTTGCAGTCACTGTTTTTCGCCACCTCGTAATCACGCACAAGCTGCTGCACAGCCTTCAGCACAGCATCCTTGCTGCGCAGACAGGCCAGCATAAAGTCAATAGCTACTCCCTGCTTATGCAAACTTCCCAAACGTTCCTCCAATGGCAGCGATTGCACAAGCTGCGTCAGCTGCCCGGCATATTCGCTGATGGTAGCCTCCGCCTTAGTGCTTTCTATAAAAGCATCCAGCTGCTGCCACAGCTCCGTTGCATCGCCCAGCAGCTCGTGTGCTTTCTGCATAGCCTCCTGACGTGTTTTGAAATACGTTTGCGTGCGCAGGCTGCTTGCCGTTTCCACATCCACATCAAAGAACAGACGCAAAAGCTCGCAGCTCAGCAGCTCCAGATAGGCCGCTGCCGCCTCACGTCCCCTGCCTGCGGCAGTAAGCAGCAGGCGCAGCATAACAGCCAACGGCTGCGACACCAGCGCAGTTGTCTGCGGCAGGCTCACCGGCACACCGTATTCATCCGCCAGCTGGCGCAAGCCGCTGTATAAGGAAAAGTCGCGCACGGCAACAACAATGCGATTGGCAGCGCACTTTTCATGCGCCAGCTGTTGCTTGATTCGCTTCAGCACCCAGCGCATCTCCTGCTCATCGGAGGCAAAGCAGTAGCTTTCCACACCCTCCGCAGGTACAGGCGCAGGCGCATGCCCCAAGTGACGCAGCTGCCGCATAGCAACGCCTGCCGGAGCTTGTCCCAATTCCTCTGCCGCAAGGCTTGCAACAGTCGCACCAAGAATTTTGAGCGCGTTGACGGTGTTCGTGCTCGCGCGCATAAACTTGGTAATTGATTCATACTTCGCCTTTTCGTCGGAGCTTACTCTGCGTCCCTCATAGCTCATGCTGATTACCAGATCATCCACATGCTTTGCCAAAGCCTGCAAAAAGTTTATCTGCACCTGGTCAAGGCTGAAGAAATCGCAGATATAGATATGCTTCCAAGGGATTTTGCAATCCTGCTTCTGCAACATTTCCATAGCCAAACGATACTTGCCCTCCAGGTCGTACCAGTTATTGTTTTCCAGATATTGACGATAAAGCAGATAAAAATTGCAGACGCCCAAATCCTTTCCCTTCAGCTCATCCTCCTCAAAGGATTTTTGGATTTGGCCGTAGATATCGTCCTTAGTGGCACCGCAGCGCGACAGCTGGCTTACGAGCGAGGTCATGGCCTTCACAAAGCCTGTTTTATGCGCCAGCGAGCCGAAATATTCCAGCTGCTTGTGCGTAGTCATACCAGTAAGCTGCTTGTTTTCCATCATGTAGTCAATAATATCCTGCACAATCAGCTCCTGACTGCGACGGCTCAATTCCTTGTAATCGGTACCGCCGTTGATATTCATCAGCTTGCTGGCCAAGGTGTCCATGCCCATGGTTCCAACATTAGGGTAATTGCGGCGTACCTCGTCCATCAGCAGGCGGTTCGGCAGCACCAGCACACCTTCGTCCAACGGCTGCTGCGAAAGCTCCTCTGCCAGCTGCAGTCGCAAGCTGCAGCCGAGAGGTACATAAATCAACTTTGCCATAACAATCTCCTTCTTTTACTTCTCTAATGCTTCAAGTAATCTTGATAAAATCTCTATACCATTTATTATACCATAAGAGACTGTCAAAGATTGTCTATTTGAGGAACAAACTTTTAGGAAAAAAGGAACAGTAACCTCTTCTCTCCTCACTTGACTTTTCTCTCCGCTTCAATTAAACTTAAAGTATGTTCTTACAAAACTGCAGGTAACATTACGCTTCCAGCTACCTTACCTACGGACAAGAAAATAAGCAGTATATCCTGCAGCTCCACTTTAGCTGCAGAAGCTTAAGCAAGGCCATTTATCTGGTACATTCTAAGAGTAGTACAAACTGACGATTTTTTAATCGTCAGCGTACTACTCTTTTTTGTTTTTAGCATCAAAAAACTGCTTATGTATTTTTTTATTCGCATGTGTTAAAATGAAAGGAGAGAAACCATGCAAGACCTGGCAACAAAATTTGCAAACCTGACAATCCAAAGCGACTTCATCTTCAAGAAGGTTATGTCGCGCAAGCGCATCTGCAAGCACCTGCTGGAGGAGCTTCTGCAGATAGAAATTGCCGATATCAACTATCTGGAGGCAGAAAAGACGCTTGAGCCTGAGTACACCAG
>NZ_FR892801.1:1372-3445 GCF_000434895.1 Phascolarctobacterium succinatutens CAG:287 | reverse complement strand
AGGCAGTCAACATTTATCGGTGCGGAGAAGAAAACAGTGCCGGTGACGACGATTGATAGCGTGGCGGCGGGACGCCAGATGACAATGATCAAAATGGATGTCGAGGGGGCAGAGGTACAGGCCATTTTCGGCGGCAGGCAGACCATTGGCAGCTGTAAGCCGAAGCTGTTTGTGGCAGCCTATCATTATGATATTGATTTATTCCGTTTACCCTTGCTTTTGTGGGAGCTGGTGCCGGAGTATAAAATTTATCTGCGTAAGCATCCTTATGTACCTGCATGGGAACTGAATTTTATTTGCATTGAAAAATAGCGGGACGATAAAGGTCCATATAGGACAAAAATCGTCAAATGTAATATAGTGGTGGAATGTCTTTTTAATAAATGTCAAAGTGACACAAAAAGTCAAATATTTATAAAAATAATGTAAAGTGTAAGCAGGTAAAAAACGTCCTGTAACGAATTTATCAAATATGGGTGTAGAATGGAACACGCTAAAATATAATTTTTAACGACGATGCAAAAAAAGGAGTGTATGTGAATGAAAAAATCTAAATGGATGCTTGGCGCAGCTGCAATGCTGGCTTTATCTGTAGCTTTGGCTGGCTGCGGCGGCGGTGACAAAAAGGCTGATAACAAGGCTGGCGGTGTTAAAGGTGATTTGATGGTTTATACCTCTATTTATCCTGACATCATCGACAATATGTGCAAACCTAACGTTGCTAAGGCTTTTCCGGATATGAAGGTTAACTGGTTCCAAGGCGGTACCGAAAAAGTTATCACCAAGATTACCGGCGAAATCAAAGCTAAAAAAATTGCTGCAGATGTTCTGATGGTTGCGGATCCTTCCTACTATCTGAAGCTGCAGGAGCAAGGCTTGCTGTTGCCTTATAAATCCAAAGAAGATGCTAACGTTATCAGTGAAAAAGACAAAGACGGCAACTGGTACGGCGTTCGTATCTCCAACATGATCATTGCTTATAACTCCAATAAGCTGAAAGCTGAAGATGCTCCGAAAAACTGGACTGATCTGACCGACCCGAAATGGAAAGGCAAAATCGCTATGCCGAACCCGATGCTGTCCGGTACTGCTTATGTAGCAGTTGGCGCTCTGGCTGACAAATACGGCTGGGAATATTTCGATAAACTGAAAGCTAACGGCCTGCGCGTTGAAGAAGGCAACTCCGCTATTCAGAACAAGCTGCTGACCGGTGAATATGCAGCTGTAATGATTCTGGAAGAAAACATCCTGAAGCTGGCTAACACCAAGAAAGAGCCTCTGAAGATTGTTTACCCGACCGACGGTGTAATCAACGTTCCTTCCCCAATCGCTATTTTCAAGGAAACCAAGAATCCTGAGGGTGCAAAGGCTTTGGTTGACTGGTGGCTGTCCAAAGAAGGTCAGGAAGCAGTTGTTAAGGGTTGGATGCACTCCGTTCGTGGCGACGTAAAAGCTCCTACCGGTGCTGAAGAAACCAAGAAAATTGTTGAGGGCAGAATTAAAGTTGATTGGCAGAAGCTGGCTAACAACAATGCTCAAATCAAAGAAGAATTCCGTAAGAGAGTTATGGATAAATAATGCGTTGCTAAGTTAAATTATAGCGGAAACAGGGAGACCTTTCAGGCCATCCCTGTTTTCTGCTCAATAAAGAGGGGCCGAAAGACTGCTTTTGGTATTGCTCTGAGGTATTAAAAAAGGAGAAAGAAGCGTTCTATGTCAAGAATAAACAGTAAATTTATTGTTATCGCTATCTCCGTGCTGTTGCTTTTATACTTTGTTATCTTCCCGATGGGAATTCTGCTGTATGACAGCATCATGCTGGATGGCGCAATTAACTTGGAAAACTATCGCAATGTATATAGTCAGGATGTCAACTGGCGTGCGTTGACGAATACAATCGAGCTGTCTTTGGGCGTTATGATTGTCAGTGTGCTGATTACCTTCCCGCTGGCTTGGCTGGTTGGCCGTACTGATATGCCCGGCAAAAAAATCTACCGTACTCTGCTGGTATCCAGCTACATGATTCCGCCGTATGTAGGCGCTATCGCCTGGGTACAGCTGCTGAACCCCAGC
>NZ_FR892801.1:0-1354 GCF_000434895.1 Phascolarctobacterium succinatutens CAG:287 | reverse complement strand
GCTGAACCCCAGTGTAGGTTATCTGAATGAGATTCTTAAATTTGTCTTTGGTCTGGAAACAGCACCCTTTGACATTTATACTATGGCCGGCTTAGGCTGGGTACTGACTCTGTTCTACTCTCCCTTTGCTTTCATCACCATTTCCCGTGCTATGGAGAAAATGGATCCGACTCTGGAGGAGGCTGCGCGTGTCAGCGGCGCTTCTCCGATGCGTACCGTTTTTGACGTAACCCTGCCGCTGATGGCTCCGTCCATTCTGGCAGGCGGCCTGCTGGTATTTATTGCTGCCGGCAGCTGCTTCGGTATTCCTGCTATCGTAGGTATGCCGGGCAATATTGAAGTAATGACCACGCGTATCGTAACCTATATTTACATGGGCGATACTGCGGGCGTACGTGATGCTACTGCTTTGGCTGCTTCCCTGATGTTCCTTGCTAACATCCTGCTGTTCGGTATGACCTGGATGGTTGGCAAAAAGGATTACACCACTATCAGCGGTAAGAGCACCCGTCCGAACATCGTTGAGTTGGGAAAATGGAAATGGCCCTGCTTCTGCCTGGTTGGCGCTTACAGCATGATTTCCATTATCATTCCGCTGGGATCTATCGTGCTTACCAGCTTGATTATCACTCTGTCTAAGCCGATTGCTCTGGATAACCTGGGCTTTGATGCCTGGATTCCTGTTATCACCAGCTCCCAGTATATGGAAAGCGTTTGGAATTCTGTTGTTTACGCCGTTATTGCTGCCTGCATCGGCACACTTATTTCCATCTTTATTGCATATCTTGCAGTTAAAACCAGAATCAAAGGCCGCAGCCTGCCGGATCTGCTGGTAGTTATCGGTGGCAGTACCCCGTCCATCGTTATTGCGCTGGCTTTGATTATTACCTTCAGCGGTAATTTTGGTTTGAACCTTTATTCCACGATGTGGATTATGGTAGTTGCTTATCTGGTAAAATACATGACGATGTCTGTGCGTACCATCGCCGCTTCGCTGAGCCAGGTGCACATCTCTCTGGAGGAGGCTGCACTGAACTCCGGTGCCAGCTGGCTGCGCTGCTGCAAGGATATCATCATGCCGCTTATTGCACCGTCCATCGTTGCCGGCTGGTTCCTGATTTTCATGCCGTCCTTCTACGAGCTGACTATGTCCCTGCTCCTGTACGGCAGTGATACCAAGACCATCGGCGTATTGCTGTATGAACTGCAGACCTATGCAGATACGCAGAATGCTTCTGTGCTTTCTGTAATCATTCTGCTGATTGTTTTGATTGGTAACCTGATTCTGAATAAGGTTTCCAAGGGTAACGTAGGTATTTAATTAAAGGAGCATTCCCGTAATCAACAAATATGA
>NZ_FR892800.1 GCF_000434895.1 Phascolarctobacterium succinatutens CAG:287 | reverse complement strand
TTAAGGCTAAGCAGACATAATTTTAGAGGATTGCAGAAAATTTTTCTTGATTTAAGAAAAATTTTTCTTGCAGTCCTCTTTATTTTTTGCATGTAAAATCCTTGTAAAGCACCAAGCTATAAGGCTTTGGAGCTTCTCAACCATTTAACGGGACATAAAAAGTCCATAGTGGACAAAAACATCATAAGGTGTTATACTTAATGCATGTAAAGGCAAGACCTTAAAATAAAGCAGAAGGGATGATGTAAAAATGACTTTTGAAAAATTTGTTGAAACTCTGTGTAACTTTAAATGGTATATGATTCACTGATTTCGGGAGGTGAGAATAATGCTGGAAAAATTTGTCAAAGCTTTATATGAAATGAATTTCTACTATATCCATTAACAGGTGGTATAAAAATGAAGATTGCTAAATCGTAAAGACGCTTGCAGCTGAGCTGTAGGCGTTTTTTATTGTCAAAAAGCCTGCTTTGACTGCAATATTGAAGATTTTATATTGTATTATATATAAATTAAATACAAAGAACAGTTAATCAGAAATGGACACAAATATACATAAGACTGCTACATACATGGAATACAAATACAAAAATAAAAATCCACGAAAAAGGTTGACAAGGTAAATAGTAACTGCTATAATTAAGTCAACAAGTTGATATTGATATTACAGGTGCGAAAGCTCAATAGAGAAGCCGGTGAAAGTCCGGCACGGTCCCGCCGCTGTGACGTGGAGCGTGTTTTGTTTATACCACTGGAGGGGTCCTCTGGGAAGGTGAAACACGTGAAGAAGCGAAGCCAGAAGAACTGCCTGTAAGATGCATCGTCGTTTGACCTGCGAGAGACGGGGAGAGATGTCGTAGAGCTGTAGTATAGGCTTGTGCGCCTAGTAGCTTTTGATATTTCGCCGTTTTTCAAAAGTCCCGCCCGTATTGGGTGAAGGATTCTTTTTGAGAAACGGTTTTCTGTTTCTTATGCCATTGAAGGTCACGTGATGGCTGTGACCTTTTGGAGAGTGGCCGGGCCATCGATGCTATCTGTCATACTTGTCCGCGATACTGGACATATCGTGTTTTTCAAATCCCATTCTCAAATTTTTCTTTTAGCTGAGAACATTTCCTTTCTCCTCTCAAGTGCGACAGCGTAGGGGTGCGCTGTCGTGCTGACAATCCAGCCATCACAGATGTGGTGGCTTTATTTTTTGCTGTTTAAAGGGAGGTTATTGATATGAAAGAATTATATTTGGCAGGCAAAATTGCTGAACTGCTAGCAGCCTTTGAAGGTATGAAAGGCGTTGAAGAAGTTGTTGCCGGACGTGCTAAAGCCAGCGGTGAGCTGGAAGTAAAGTGCGTACGTGTGCAATATAACCCCAAAAAGACAGATATCTGCGAGCTTTTGAAAAAATACTTCAATGAAGGTGTAAATCCCTATATCATCGCAGAAGATCCATTGGAACAGGCTGCTGTTATATACAAGGCTGCCGAAGATGTTCCGCAGATTGAATACTATGCCCGTTTTATGCAGAACCGCGGCGCAGAGCCGGGTGCTGCTTTAGGCAACATGATTCTTAATGATACCATGCCTGAAGAAAACGAGCTGCGCAGAGTCCAGATTAATTACGGACGTCTGCAGGAATTCCTGGCAGATTAAACTGCCTGTTATTTTGTTATATACGGCCTGGACAACCGTGACCGTGTATATAAATGCTGTTTGCTTCTTAAAATCTATCCAAGCAAGGATGCGGCACATGTCCCCTGATGACCGGGTGAGAGCGGTCGGATAGCAGCTGCATCAGCAGACGAGATTGGCTGGAGGTGATATGCGTTTCAGCTTGGTGCTGTGAGCTTTTTCACAGTAATGATTAAATTATTAAAGGAGGATTATTTGAATGGCTGATGAACAACAAAAAACTGCAGCAGTCGTTGATGGCGAAAGACCGTTGACAGACAAAGAACTGGAAGCCATGTTGCGTAAGTCAGAGAAAGTAACCGAATTCCCGGAGGTAACTTTTGATGAATTTACCGAACCCACCTGGGATGAATGGGTGGAGGCATGTAATGTACTGTTGAAGGGCAAACCCTTTGACAAGATCATGTATACCAAAAACTACGAGGGCATTACCTTTGACCCGATTTATACTCGTAAAGGCACTGATGCAATTCTGCCGACCAACGATTATCCCGGTATGGGCGATTTCCTGCGTGGCGCAACTGTTAACGGTTATGTACACGAGCCTTGGGGCATTGCACAAGCTTGCGATGAAACCCTGCCGGCTGAAAACAACGAGCTGCTGAAGGAAGAAATTTCTAAAGGCTCCACTGTTTACAATATCAAACTGGATACTGCAACCAAAAACGGCGTAGACGTTAAAGATGCAGAAAAACCCGGCGATATTGGCGTGAATGTTACTACCGTTGAAGATATGAGCGTTCTGCTGGATGGTCTGAAACTTGACAAATATCCTATTATGATGTACACCGGTGCCGGCGCTAAAAACCTGCTGGCTCTGACTGTAGCTGCTTTGAAGGGCGCTGGTCATGATGTTAAAACCCTGCGTGGTGTTATCGGCGGCGACCCGATTGGCGAGCTGGTAAAAACCGGTAAAACCGAAACCTCTCTGGATGCTTTGTATGATGAAATGGCTGAAACCATTAAATTTGCTAAAGCTAATACTCCGGAGCTGCGCACTGTTTTCATCAACAGTGATGCTTACACCGATGGCGGTGCGGAAGCAGTACAAGAGGTTGCTTACACCTTCGCTACTGCAGTTGAATACGTACGTCAAATGCAAAAACGTGGCGTTGAGCTGCACGATATTGCTAACTCCCTGTACTTCTGCTTCAACCAAGGTGCAAACTTCTTCATGGAAATCGCAAAACTGCGTTCCCTGCGTATGATCTGGGCAGCTATTATGGAAGCATTCGGTGCTGAAGAAGCAGACCGTGCTATTAAGGTTCATGGCCGTTGCGCTCGCTTCACCAAAACCGTTGTTGACCCGTATGTTAACATGCTGCGTAACTGCACCCAAACCTTCTCCAGCGTTGTAGGCGGCGTTTGCACTTATGACAATCCGCCGTTTGACGAGCTGATCCGTAAAGGCGACGTATTCTCCCGTCGTATCGCTCGTAACCTGCATGTAATGCTGCAAGAAGAATTTGGTATGCTGAGCCCGATCGATGCTGCTGGCGGTTCCTGGGGCGTTGAAACCCTGACCAAGCAGATTACCGAAAAAATCTGGGCTGAGTTCCAAAAGGTTGAGGAAATGGGCGGCATCATTAAAGCTCTGGAAGCTGGCTATCCGCAAGCACAAGTTGCTGAAGTTCTGGCTAAGCGCTTCAAAGCTTTGGAAATGCGCAGCGATCGCGCTGTTGGCGTAAACATGTACCCGAACATGACCGAAGAACCGCTGGAGCGCCGCGAAGAGGACACTCCGAAACTGAAGAAAGAACGCGAAGCTGCTGTTGCTGCTTACGTTGCTGATATCGACACCAACTACCTGGCTGGCAAGCTGGCTACTGTTGAAACTGTTGAAGGCGCAATCGAAGCATTCAGCAATGGTGCTACTATCGGCCAGGTTGCTGCTGCATCCTGCAAGGCTGAAGCTCCGGAAACCGTTGAAGCAATCGCTGCTCATCACTGGACCGAGCGCTATGAAGCACTGCGTTTCGAAACTGAAGACTATGTTAAGAAAACCGGCAAAAATGTTGAAGTATTCCTGTGCAACATGGGACCGATTCCTCAACATAAAGCTCGTGCCGATTTCTCCACCTCTTTCCTGCAGGTTGGTGAATTCAACGTTCATCTGAACGATGGTTTCCAAGACGGCGAAGATGGCGATCAATACGAAAAATGCCTGAAAGCTTTCAAAGAAGGCGACTACGATGTTGCAGTTATCTGCTCCACCGATGCTACCTATCCGGAAATCGTTCCGAAACTGGCTCCGATGATTAAAGCAGCTATGAAACCGTCCGCTACTCTGTTCCTGGCCGGCGCTGCTCCGAAAGACCTGGAACAAGTTTACAAAGATGCTGGCGTTGACGATTTCATCAGCGTAAAAGCTAACTGCTTCCAAACTCTGAAGATGCTGCAAAAGAAGAAAGGGATGATTGAATAATGAGCATTAATCCGGATTTCACTAAAGTAGCCCTTCCTGATCATCCTTCTTGTTCTTATGACGAATGGAAGAAAAATCTGGAAGAAAAAATGGGCGAAAATTACGATGCCCTTTATGATACTACCTTGGAACGTATTCCTAAAGCTCCGCTGTACACCAAGGATATCTATGATAAATGTAACCATTTGGACTTTATGAGCGGTATTCCTCCGTTCCTGCGTGGTCCTTACTCCACAATGTATGTATTCCGTCCGTGGACTGTACGTCAATATGCAGGTTTCTCCACTGCGGAAGAATCCAACGCATTCTATCGTCGTAACCTGGCTGCAGGCCAAAAAGGTCTGTCCATCGCGTTCGACTTGCCGACTCACCGCGGCTATGACGCTGATAACCCGCGTGTAGTTGGTGACGTTGGTAAAGCAGGCGTATCTGTTTGCTCCATGCTCGATATGAACATCCTGTTCTCCGGTATTCCTCTGGATCAGATGTCCGTATCCATGACCATGAACGGCGCAGTACTGCCTGTACTGGCATTCTTCATCGTATCCGGTGAAGAACAAGGCGTTGATAAATCCATCATGGCCGGTACCATTCAGAACGATATTCTGAAAGAGTTCATGGTACGTAACACCTACATTTATCCGCCTGCTATGTCCATGCGTATCATCGGTGATATTTTCGAATATACCACCAAATATATGCCTAAATTCAACAGTATTTCCATTTCCGGTTACCATATTCAAGAGTGCGGCGCAACCTGCGACCTTGAATTAGGCTACACTCTGGCCGATGGTATGGAATATATCCGTACCGGTGAAGCTGCAGGCCTGCCTGTAGACGCATTCGCAAAACGTCTGTCCTTCTTCTGGGATATGGGCAAAAACTACTTCATGGAAGTTGCTAAAATGCGTGCTGCTCGTGTTCTGTGGGCTAAGATTCTTAAGAGCTTCGGCGCTAAGAACCCGAAATCCATGGCACTGCGTACTCACAGCCAGACTTCCGGCTGGTCTCTGACCGAACAGGATCCGTTCAACAACATCTCCCGTACTTGTATGGAAGCTATGTCTGCTGCTCTGGGCCATACCCAATCCCTGCATACAAACGCACTGGACGAAGCTATCGCACTGCCGACCGACTTCTCCGCTCGTCTTGCTCGTAACACCCAGCTGTACATCCAGGATGAAACCAAAGTCTGCAAGATTATCGATCCGTGGGGCGGTTCCTACTATGTTGAATACCTCACCAACGAAATCATTCGCCGTGCTTGGGCTCATATCCAGGAAGTTGAAGCACTCGGTGGTATGGCAAAAGCTATTGCAACCGGCCTGCCGAAGATGCGTATCGAAGAGTGCGCAGCTCGTCGCCAAGCTAACATCGATAGCGGTAAAGAAACTATCGTTGGCCTGAACAAATATCGTCTGGCTAAGGAAGATCCGCTGAACGTACTGTCCATCGATAACACCGCTGTACGTAACGCTCAGATTAAACGTCTGGAAAAACTGAGAGCAGAACGCAACAACGACGCTGTTGCACGCGATCTGGAAGCTATCACCCGCGCAGCAGAAACCCGTGACAACGGCAACCTGCTGGAAATGGCTGTACAAGCTGCTCGCGACCGTGCTTCCCTCGGTGAAATTTCTGACGCAGTTGAAAAAGTATCCGGTCGTTTCAATGCTGTAATCCACACTGTATCCGGTGTATACTCCAGTGAATTCAGCGGCAACGATGACATGGAAAAAGCTACCAAACTGGCTGATGAGTTTGAAAAACTTGAAGGCCGTCGTCCTCGTATCTTCCTGGCTAAAATGGGCCAAGACGGTCATGACCGCGGACAAAAAGTTCTGGCAACCTCCTTCGCTGATATGGGCTGGACCGTCGACGTTGGTCCTCTGTTCCAGACTCCGGAAGAATCTGCACAAGACGCTGTAGATAACGACGTTGATATGGTTGGCTTCTCTTCCCTGGCTGCAGGTCATAAAACCTTGCTGCCGGCAATCGTTGAAGAACTGAAGAAACGTGGCCGTGAAGATATCATGGTATGTATCGGCGGCGTAATTCCTGCACAGGATTATGACTACCTGTATGAACATGGTGCAGCAGGCATCTTTGGACCTGGTACCAACATTCCTAAGTGCTGCATCCAATTACTGCAAATGTTGGTTGACCGTGCAAAAGCTGAACACGCTGAAGACTGAGGTGATATAAATGCCTGAAACTGGTGAAAAAGATATTAGGCCGAGTTGGGTACCCCTGAAAAAAGATCCTAACTTTGCCTGCTCTGTAATGGGCGGGATTGACAGTGCCGTAAACGCTGTCAGCGAGGAGAAGTATAACCCTGTGGATAATATTAGGAAATTCCCCTTGAGGAAAAAACCTAGTCCGGAAGAGTTAATAAAAGGAGTCAGTGAAGGCGATCGTAAAACCTTATCTCAAGCTATTACTCTTATAGAAAGCAATGCACCGAGGGATTTTGATAAAGCACAGCGTGTCCTGCAGGCTCTCCTGCCGCGTACAGGCAAAGCTTTGCGCATTGGCATTTCCGGTGTACCGGGTGCCGGCAAAAGTACCTTTATCGAGTCTTTTGGTCAGATGCTGTGTCATCAGGGCTACAAGGTCGCAGTTCTTGCTGTCGATCCTACCAGCTCTATTACCGGTGGCTCTATTTTGGGTGATAAAACGCGTATGCAGATGCTTTCGCGTGAACCTAATTGCTTTATCCGTCCGTCCCCTGCAAAGGGTACCTTGGGCGGCGTTGCCCGTAAAAGCCGTGAAACCATGCTGCTTTGCGAGGCTGCAGGCTGTGACGTTATCTTAGTAGAAACCGTAGGTGTAGGCCAGTCCGAAATCACTGTCCGTTCGATGGTTGACTTCTTTATGCTGGTAGTACTGACCGGTGCCGGTGATGATCTGCAAGGCATCAAGAAAGGCATCATGGAGGTTGCCGACGCTATCGTTGTCAACAAAGCCGATGGTGACAATCTGCCGAAAGCTATCGTTACCCAGGGTGAGTATGAGCGTATGATTGAATTCATCCGTCCTGCTACCGAAGGCTGGAAAACTCACGCCTACAGATGCTCTGCTTTGACCAAGGAAGGCCTGCTTGAGCTTTGGGCAGTAATGCGCAAGTTCGAAAAGGTTACCAAGGAATGCGGTTCCTTCGACAAACGTCGTAAATCGCAGACTATTTCTTGGGTTAACAGCATGATTGACGAGCATTTACATAACCTGTTCTTTGAAGACCCGATGATTAAAGGACGCTTACCGGCAGTAATGGAAGCAGCTGTTAATGGCGTGGTATCCCCAAGTCAGGCTGTTACCGAGCTGATTAATGCCTTTGATATTGATCGTGCTTCAATGAGGCATCGCAATCAAAACAAATAAAGTCCGGCAAGAAAGCACCCAGTGGTGATTTTTGACCGGCAAACATAAAAAAGGCTGCCACTGATGAAGCTTCATCAGTGACAGCCTTTTTGTTATATAATGCCTTGCGGATGCTGCAAAAGGACATTACTGCAAGGGAAAATATGATGTTAACCGGATCAAATGCTGCGAAGATTTGCCCAGAAAAGAGTAAGAGATGCTAATTCTTTTGTAGTCAATAAATAAGTGCCTCTTTAGTAATATGAGTTCTTACAATAATTTTTTAGGGAACTTTTTCGCTAAAGTCTTGACATTCTTAATCGGACTTAGTATAATTAAAAGCAACAAATCAATATTTCGTATGAAGCGCTAATTGGTGAAAATCCACACGGTCCCGCCGCTGTAACAGGCTTGCCTGGAGTCAGCAAAGTACTTCGTACAAGCATATGCTTGACCTGCGAGCGACAGGAGAAGATGTTAACAGACAAGATACTGTTTATGTGAGAGTGGCAGCTATCTTAATTGTGCGCATTAACCGTCTTTGCTTGCAAAGACGGTTTTTTCAACTATCAAATGTAGGGCGAAATATTGATTTCCCAAACATTAGAACAAACTAAGCAAATCGGACAATTTGCTGTTCTGCTACGTAAAGATTTTTCAAATTCTCCTTCTCCTCCAATTTTATCGTGTGTAGCTTGTTACAGGGGTGTGACAATGCAACAATAAAAAAACCGCCGGGTAAGGCGGCTTTTTTATTGCCTTCGCAAGGAAAGCATAAGCATAGTATGATAAACAAAAAAACCGCCGTGAGAAAAAAAAATATAAAAAAAAAAAAACCCCGCCGTGAGGCGGTTTTTTATTTTATAAAGATGAGTTTTTCAGGACTTCATCCAGGTTGCATACCTGCTGTGAATTACGTGTCTTGGAATAGAATTTGAGGAAATGCTGGGCAACGACGGAAAGCGGTCTGTCCTTAACCTTTACAACGGTCTTGTAAACGTCTGCCTTGATGTCGGATATAGGACGGGTGATAAACTCTTCACCAAGGTCCTCTCCGGACTCTACAGGCACGATAGAAACTGCTGCCTTGACGCGTGTCCATTCCAAAGTAGTGCTGCGTGTGGTGCTGGTGCAGGTGATACGCGGTACGATGGATGCCTGCGCACAGGCCTTGAGAAAGATTTCGGAGCAGCCGGAGCTGATGCTCAGAGGTACATCCTCTAATTCCTTAAGGGTGACAACCTTTTTGCTGTCATCCAGGAAAACGGAGTTTTTATGGAAAACAGCTGTCAGCTCTTCATCGCGACGGAAGAGAACCTCAAAGTTATCCTGATGCTCAACAGGTACGCTCAAAATGCCCAACTCAGTAATACCATTAAGCATTTGCTGTGTCTGTTCGTTTATGCTTGCTTCAAACAGCTCACATTTGATATTAGGATAAAGAGTACAGAAATCCTTGAGTGAGGATTTGATGAATAAAGCACTGCGGGAGTTGGCAATGCTGAAACGCAGCGTACCTACAACACCGCCCATGATGTTTTCGATTTCGCTTTTGGCAAGATCCTCCAAAGCGCACATATATTTTGCTTTTTGATAGAGGACGCGTCCTGCCTCGGTCAGGAGAATCTGACGGCTGCCGCGGGTGGTAATTATCAGCTTGGTGCCGAAATAGTTTTCCAGAGCACGCAGCTGCTTGCTGAGGGCCGGCTGAGCGATATGTACGTAATCAGCCGCACCGGTAAAACTACCGGCTTCGATAATTGCCAAAAAGTTTCTGTAATTGTCTAATTCCATGTTTTGCAGACCTCCAACTAATACTAAACTTATGTAAAATAGA
The DNA here is from genome assembly GCF_000434895.1 of Phascolarctobacterium succinatutens CAG:287. Classification (GTDB taxonomy): domain Bacteria; phylum Bacillota; class Negativicutes; order Acidaminococcales; family Acidaminococcaceae; genus Phascolarctobacterium_A; species Phascolarctobacterium_A succinatutens_A. The sequence continues at coordinate 33,213 of NZ_FR892800.1, read as the reverse complement.
AACAATAATAGATTCTAAATATGGGTATAATACAATCAGTTTATCATATTGCTAGTACATTTTCAAGAAATTCAACGATTAAGGCTATTATAGAACAGAAGAATGCCAAAAAGCAATAATAAAATGTCATATCTATAATTCCTATTAGCTATTTTTCTTATTAAGCAATATCTGTTATACTAAATGCGTATAAAGCAAGGGCCTTATACAGAGCAAATTGACAAATTGACTTATTCAAAGCAAAGGAGAGAACAATCATGGCTGAAACAAAAATGGCAGTCGAAAAAGAAACCGGTTTATTCGCACATCTGTGCCGTCAACGCAATGGTGCAGCAAAAGTATTCCCGCATTGTGGTGAAAAAGGCTTTGCCTTCAGCAGAAGAGTGCAGGGCTTCAAACTGAGCGAAGCATCCCTGAAAGCATTAAAAAGAGGTTAAGAAGAAAGATGAGCTTTGTACTGAACTATCTCAAAGAGTTGGACAGAGAATACTATAGTAAATGGTTTAAGAATATTTTGCTTTAAGCTTTATACAGCAGCATTATAATATGCCAGTCCGCGAGCGATGACGTTATAGCCTACCTCCTTGTACGTCGTTGGCAGACTGGCTTTTTGTTTGCCTAAAATATTCCTGACGGATATATGAATAATGCTACATAGGTATTTTTATTCCGGCGATAATTATAGTATAATGTAAAACTGCCTGCTGTAAAAAACAAGTGGAATTTAGTTCCAAAATGTATTTAATTACTTTCTGAAATATACTTAATTCATATAACTTCTATTCCAACTAGGTATTTTTATTATTTTGGAATATGTTGTATAATCTCTAACAGTGAAAGGCACTCTCCAAAAAGAACAAGAAAGGAGCTGATAAGTTTTGGACATTGCACTTATCATGAATGATGAAAAAGAAGATTCTAAGATTCGGGAGTACCTGAAACAGGTAGACAAGAAGTTTTACTATCGAGCCATCGAGAACAGGAAAAAGGAAGGTAAAGTCTTCCCGCATCGAGGCGAAGATGGCAAGCTCTTTGTAAACACTTTTCAATATGTAAACCTATTTAAGAAGAAATAAGTGGAGGGAAATTTTTATGACACCAGCAATTAAATGCTTGATTTTGTTAGCAGTAGTTGCACTGTTATTCGTTACCGAAATGATTCCGCTGGCAATGACCGCGGTTCTGGCTGCTATAGCCTGCAGTGCATTGGGCCTGGTTCCTGAGAACCAAATCTTCCTTGGCCTGGCAGATTCTACTGTAGTTCTTTTTGGCGGTATGTTCGTCGTTGGCGCTGCTATGTTTTACACCGGCCTTGCTCAAAAGGTTGGCGGCGCTGTAGTAAAGCTGTTTGGTACCAATGAAAACAGCCTGATGTTTGGTCTTATGGTTATTGCAGCTGTTATGTCTGCGTTCTTGTCTAACACCGGTACCACCGCTTGCCTGATTCCTGTAGTTATGGGTATCTGCGCACAAGCAAAGCTTTCCGCTTCCCGTCAGCTGATGCCGTTGGCTTTCGCTGCCGGCCTTGGCGGTACCTGCACCCTGATTGGTACCCCGCCGAACATTCTGGCAAACGTTGCTCTGAAAGCAGCTGGTATGCCGGAGCTGCAATTTGGCTTCTTTGAATATGCCTACATCGGCATTCCTATTACTGTTGCCGGCATCGTTTACATGATGTTCCTTGGCAAATATATCCTGCCGGAAGCTAAAACCGATGAGGTTGCAGATGTAGAGCAGGAGATTGATGCTACCAACACTACTCCTAAAAAACAGATGATCTGCGGTATCATCATGGTTGGCGTTATCGGTTCTATGGCAACCAGCATCGTTCCTCTGGAACTGGCTGCTGTTGTCGGAGCGGTACTGTGCGTACTGACAGGCTGCATCACTGAAAAACAAGCCTATAACTCCATCGACTGGATTACCATCTTCCTGTTTGCAGGCATGATTCCTGTTGCAACAGCTATGAACACCAGCGGCGCTGGCAAGCTGATTGCTGAATTCACCGTAAGCCTGATGGGCGGTAACCCGTCTCCGTACCTGGTAACTGCAGTACTCTTCGGTCTGGCAGTTGTCCTGACTCAGTTTATGAGCAACACCGCTTCTAAAGCTCTGCTGTGCCCGGTTGGCATCGCACTGTCCGCACAAATGGGTGCATCTCCGAAAGCTGTACTGATGGCAATCCTGATTGCTTCCAGCTGTGCATTCGCTTCTCCGGTAGGTACTCCTCCGAACACCCTGGTACTTGGCCCTGGCAAGTACAAATTCATGGATTATGTTAAATGCGGCGGCGGTCTGGTAGCAGTCAGCATGATTGTTGCAATCATCGTTATTCCTATCGTATGGCCGTTCTTCCCGACTGCAGCATAATTAACTAAAGACTCAGGTCTTACCACCTTTCTTAAAACGTCTGCAACGCTCCCGAATGGGAGCGGTCAGCAGACATAAATTGGATAGAGAACAATTTATTATAGACGGGGCGGAAGCTGCCCTGACGCACAAAGCTTCAAAGATGCTTACACTTACAAATTCCTTCTTTCTGTATATATTTGCTTAGGGGACATTGGCAGTATATATAGGATATAAATGAAAAGACTACCCTTCGTCATGTTGGACAGAGCATGGCGGAGGGTAGTTTTAATTTTGTACGGCAGATAAAATATATCACTGCTATATGTACATTCAATCAATGTCCAGAAAAGGCAACTGCTATGACAACTGTATTATGGAAATTTTCTTTGGCAGATTTAAAAACGAGATGTTTTACGTATTTGAAAGTGATATTTTGGCGCAGTCGCATATTTCGAGTGGACCAACGTTATGAGGAAAGATTCAGTTGTTAAGAAATACTTAATAACTGTCAATGATGGGAGGAACTATAGTACGAAGCACCATTTAAAAGCTTCTTCAAGATATTTGTATAGCTTGACAGCAGGGTTATTTTTGGTATATCTTTAGTAGTATAGTAGACATGAAAGGTTTCTTATGAAAATTATTTTAAGGTGAAGGTGGTGGCTTACATGAAAAAGAATCCAAATAAATGTCGTTTGCTGCGCGTTTTTGAATATATGCTGAATACAGACGAGGAACATCCTTTGAATGTGACAGAGATTCAGCAGAAGCTGCTAGAGGATGGAACCTGCGATAAACTCCCGGACCGTAAGTCTATTTTACGGGACTGGGCAAGTATTAATGAGTGTGGCTATGAGCTGGAGAGCTGCGCAAACCATAATAAAGGCAAGTATATGAACGGTAAGCAGAGAACATTTGAAGGCTATCAGCTGAAAATGCTGGCGGACGCCGTTGCATCTGCTCGCTTTCTGGCAGCAGATGATGCGCGTAAGCTGGGCGATGCAATTATGACTTTGGGCACGGAATCTGATAAAGAGCTGCTCAAAAAGGCTGTTATCCGTGACGAGAGTCTGAATGTGGCGACAAAGCAGGCTAAGTATAATTTTGACAGGATATTAGAGGCTATCCGCGAACGTAAGCAGATTAGCTTTCAATACAATGATAAGCATCTGGCAAAGCCTGCGCAGGAGGACTTGCGCAATGATGGTATGATATATTATGTCAGTCCCTATTATCTTGTGCCTGCGAAAAATGATTATTATGTGATTGCCTGCACGGGCGAATATAAAAATTTCAGCCATTACCGTGTTTCCCGTATGATTAATGTAAAGGAAACGGAGCTGGCAGCTAAAGATATCAAGCTCAATGAGACTTATAAAAAATTGTTGGCAGATGGCAAGGGCATTAGTGATTATCTGCGCGAGCATATTAATATGTGGTTTGGTGATACGCAGCGGGTAAATTTGCATTGCAGGCAGCGGACACGGCTGGATGTATTGGGAACGTTTGGTAATCTGCTGAATATTAGTGACTGTAAAAACGATAAGGAATATTTTACGACCAGCGTGCAGGTGCAGGCTGAGGGTGGATTTTTTAACTGGGTTGCAGGCATGGGCGGTAATGTGATTATTACAGGCCCTGAGTGTGTGCGTGAAGCGTATAAAAAATATCTGGAAAGCCAGCTGGCATTGTATAAATAAGGCTTACATGTATATAGAGAAGGCGGGAATTATGACAGCAGGATTTTTGCGGATGGTGTAGAAATAAGGCATAATAAAATATGGAAGGATGGTAAGTAAAAACAAAAATATATTAGACAGCCTAAAGGTAGGAATAAGGAGTTTTCCAAAAGATATTTTTAAAAACGACCGTCTGAAGTTAGACCTAAAAATCTAACTTTAGGCGGTTTTTTTATAGCCAAAATTCTAGGCAGATGGGGCATTTTTAGTATCTCATGTTTAGTATTATATAAGCAAGGAATAGAAAGGAGCGTAATCATGGCTACGAATATTGAATATCTACATGCAGACCAGATTGGTGGCTGTGTAACTTTAATTAGCACAGAGACAACGAAAATTTGTATTGATTTTGGTAAAAATCTTCCAGGAAGCAGGTATAAGGATGATGTAGAGGTTGTTGGCTTGACGTCTGGTGAAGCACAGTATGACGCAGTGTTCTTTACCCATTATCATGGTGACCACATTGGCTGCTTTGAGAAGCTGCTGCCAGATATTCCGCTTTATATGAGCAGCTTGTGTAGGGATGTTCTTATTAATACATACGCAGCCTTGGCTAGACACGATAACAAGTATAGTAAACAGGTGGAGCTTTTGCAGGACGCAGCACACACGCATATTATTTGGGCGCAGGATGTAATCAAGGTTGGGGATATTAAGGTTACGCCCTATACGATTGATCATTCTGCAACAGCGGCGATGATGTATCTTATCGAAACGCCGGATAAGCGTATTTTACATATGGGTGATTTTCGGACACATGGTTATATTGGAGATAAGCTGAAAAAGCTATTAAAATGCTATGTTCTGAAAAAACCTGTGGATGTGCTTATTACAGAAGGAACAAATCTTACGCGGGAAGATAACTATTTAACCGAGGAGGAGATGGCTCAGCAGGCTGGGGAATTGATGCAGCAGCATAAGCTGATTTTTTGCCTATGTGCATCTACTAATTTTACGCGTTTACAGAATTTTTACCGCATGGCCAGATGTAAGCGGAAAGATGTATTGTTAAATGGCTATATGCTGGCGCAGTTTAAAAGCTATTATAAATATAAGCAAGAGCTTTGCAATCGCTTATATCACAAGCAGAGTGAGAAGCCGTGGCAGCCTTATAAAATGTATACGCTTTTGCTAGATAAGGATTATCTGCATGATAACAGCACCTACCAAATACAAGATAGGCATCTGCAGGAAAAAGGAGCAGTTATTTTCGTGAGCGGGATGATGGCAGTGGCTACAGTAAAGAAGCTCTGGGAAAAATATAAGGAATTACAACCGTTAATAATATACTCTCAGTGGCAAGGTTATATTAAGGATAAGGGAGCTGAATATTATAAAGAGGATTTAGCAAGGCTGTGTACACAATATCCTACAGTGCAGCTACATACTAGTGGCCATGCGTCTAAGAAGGTGATCGAAGAAATTATCAGGCTAGTTGATGCTCAGGATTATACGGCGGTGATTCATTCAGAGAGGGCAGAGCTTATTGACAGGAGCAGTTTTGGCTGAGAGCTTAGAAATAAGCGATAACCGAGATGTGAGGAGGACTTTAAGATGACAGGTGTACAAAAATTAATATTAGGCTACATTGGAGTCAAAATAGCTAATTTTCCCGAAGATATTGTGTTAGATTATATTGAACCCAATAAATTGTTAATGAAATTAAAAAAAGAAGCGGCGGGCTTTTCCAAGCAGCCTCTTGCTATGCAAGATGATAGAGCCTGCTTTGAAGCTTGGTGCCTGCTTATCAAAGCCAAAACTAATAAGCCGGAATTAGAAATTGAGCTAGATGTAGAAGGCATAACTAATGCTAGTTACTCTGGTGGAAAGCCAGCTAACGGATATATGGGAAAGTTTTTATATAGAATTTTGAAATTTAGCGAGCAATACACTATGTGGTTTAAGCTTGCCCCAACTTTAGAAGCACTAAAGGAGAATTTTAAAATATATTTAGCTGCTCATAGCTTTGTAGCAAATGAGCCTACAAAAGAAGCAGAAAAAGATCTCGCAAACTTGTTAAATATGGGGCTAGAAAGCTATGTTGCCTACTTATTGTGTGATTCAGAGAGTGCTAAAAGAAATATTTTAGCATTGACCAGAGAAGCTATAGTAGGCAGACAATTACCTGTAGGCTTAGTTGAGGGCAGCAAGGTGAGCGGCAAGGAGCTGTTTGCAGGAGAAGAAGCTGCGATAGATTTTTGGGCAGTGGATGAAAATACTATCAATGTCTATGAATTAAAAAGCAAAAAACCTATGCTGGGCATAATTACGGAGAGCTTCTTCTACAGTAATTATGTATATGATGTATTTATTAGCAAAAATCTGAATCATGGCGAGGGAAGCGTTGCACACGAAGCTGTAGCATACCGTAATTATGATAAAATTCAAGCAGCGAGAGTAAAGGGAATAATGATAAGTAATTATTGTGCTGCGACACTACTAGCTATATTGGCTGCCACCAAATACGACATAGGGTGGCATAGGCTGCTTAATTCTGCAACTAGAGATGAAATTAAAAAGGTGATGAACAACAACGGCACTAATGGGAAAATACAATATGATTTTATTAGCTATATACTAAAAGAACTTACAACTAACGCACCTAAAATATATTATATAGGAAAGCAGGTTCTTAAAGTATGTAGATGTTAGCTTTGTTAGTTTGGCGCTAAAAATTGTTGAATAAAAAACCAGCGGTGAAAACAACATTGAAATGCTGTTTTTACCGCTGGTTTAAACGTTATAATATTTTTATGCAAACACATATTGCACCAGCAGCATATAGCCTATAGTGCCTGCTGCTATCGTCAGCAGCAGATTACGCAGGGTTGCCTGCAGGATAACTGTCAGCGCTACGGCTATGGCTTCAGGCAGGCCGTGGCTGCCGGTCATAATTTGCGTATCCTTGAGGGAGTAGACCACAAGCATGCCCATAACGGCCGCAGGCAACATTTTGCCTAAAAACGCTACTAATGGCGGCGTTTTTTTATTGGCCGGAAACAGGATGAAGGGCAGAAAACGCGTTAACATCGTGCCTGCGACAACGGCGGCTATGGTTATGATTTGTTCGGTAAAGGTCATAATTTGGTGCCTCCTTTGTAATATGCTGTGATAAATACCAGCAGCAGAAGCAGCATAGCCGGCGGAATAAAGCTTTGCGGACCGATTAGCACCAGGCAAACCAACGGAATGACAATTCCTAAAACAGCAGGAGTGTGATTTTCTGTCGATTGCCATTGGCTGACGAAAATTGCCGTGAAGAGAGCGACGAGGGCAAAGTCCAGGCCTTTGGTATTGATTTGCAGGCTGTTGCCTAAAATACCACCGATGGTTGCGCCCGCTACCCAGTAGATTTGGTTCAGCAGATTTACGCAGACCATGAAGCAGCCCTTGTCAATGCCTTCAGGGATAACAGTATTGCAGTTGATGGCGAAGGATTCGTCGCACATACCGAAAATCAGATAAAATTTCTTCAGACCGGTATTCTTATATTTTTCCAGCATGCTCAGACCATAGAACAGATGACGAGAATTAATCATCAGTGCCATAAAAAAGCAGTACAAAGGATTGAAGGGACTAAGCAGCATTGTGACCAGAACGAATTCCATGCTGCCGGCAAAGACGAGAGCACTGGTAAAAAACGGATACCATGGAGAAAAGCCCTTGCTGCAGATATAAAAGCCGTAGGAGATGCCTAAAAAAAGAAACGCTGCACAAATTGGCAGCGTTAGTGGAAAAGCAGCTTTGAGTGCTTTTGTATATTTGTTGTTCATAATTAAAACCTGCACAATTCTTTAATTCATAGAAACTATGTAGGTTTTATTCTACATTATCCGACGAAATTTGTCAACGCTTGGGAGCAGTGCCGCTGCTGGAGCGGGCAACAAGACGGCATTTGTATTCTACATGGGTAATAGGCTCAAATTTACCGTGATGCTCGTAGCTGGCTATTTCCTCCTGCAACAGCTTGAAGGCGCTTTTGCCGCATTCTGTCAGCGAGTTATCGATAGTTGTGAGGCTGACGCCGCGCAGATGCGAGGGGAAGATGTTATCGAAGCCGCAAAGGCTGATATCATCGGGAATCCTTAGGCCTCTGTCGATAATTGCATTATATGCACCGTAGGCAACCATATCGTTGATAGCGACCATGGCTGTTGTTTCCGGCGCTGTATCAAGACAGCGTTTGGCAAGCTCATAGCCTGTGCTGTATTCTACTTCAACGTGCGAAAGCTCGTAGTCAGAAGTAATCTCTTGGGTGAAGAGGGAAAGCTTGGCATCTGCTGCCTTGCAGGCATCCTCCAAACCCTGATAGCGGCGCACACGTGAGGTGTGTTGGTCATTGAGCGTTGTAGAAAGATAGGCAACATGTTTATGTCCCCAATCCGTAAGATGCTTGCCGATGAGCTGGCCTGCAGTAAAGTTGTTCATGTCAACAGTAGCCAGCTCAAGATCACTGCGTCTGTCACCGATAGCAACAACCGGCAGATATTTGCTGAGCTTGTACGCCAGCTGCGGCTGTTGGGGAATCATGGCAAAGATGACACCGGCAACGTTGAATTTGCGAGCCTGCTCCATGATAAATTTTTCCGTATCCGTATCCCAATAGGTGGTGCGGACGGAGGTGACAAAGCCTTGCTTACGGGCAGCGATTTCAATACCCTGGATAATAGTAGTATAGAAAGGATTGAATAATGAAGGACAGATAATAATAATCAGTGTATCTGAGGGCCTGACGAGGGCGTAGGCTTTTTCCTTGCTGCTTTTGTAGCCGAGCTCGGCAGCGATAGCGTAGACCTGCTCAACAGTTTCCGCGTTGAAGCGGTCAATACTGCGTCTGTTGAGAATCATCGATACGCTGGCAGGCGAAAGACCTGCCTTGGCAGCAATATCCTTCAGGGTAACCTTCTTAGGCATAAACACAATCCTTTCTAATTTGATTATGTATCAGGTGGCTGATATAAATTATCTGCCTAAAACCTTTGCGGCAATGTCAGGATAATTGGTAATCAGAACGTCAACACCGGCATCAACCAGCTCCTGCATCATTTCCGCATCGTTAGGAGTCCATGCCTGCAAAGCGATGTTGTGTGCGTGCAGGTCAGCAGCAACGCCTTCCTTAGCACAGAAATAGGTGCGGGCGTTAACACTTGCAGCGCCTTGGGAAGCAGCGTATTCACCGATGTTCATCAGCCAGGTGTCGGTTAAAAGACCGCATTTTGCTTCCGGCATCAGTTTTTTGATTCTGGCAACAGTGTAATGGTTGAAGGAAGAATACCAGATCTGGTCTTCCAGACCGAATTCCTTGACCATAGCAATGAGCTTTTCTTCAATGCCTTCATATTCAAAATAGCTGGTTTTGAGCTCGATATTGGTAATCAGCTTGGTGGTTTTCAGCCAGGTGAAATATTCGCGTAATGTAGGAATGGTTTGGCGAGGGAAGAAGCCTTTGACATTAACGCCAACAGAAAGCATTTTCAGCTCTTCCAGGGTATGGTCCTTCAGCCAGCCGCTGCCGTTAGTGGTGCGGTCGAGCATTTCGTCATGCATGATAACGATTTCACCGTCTTTGGTGAGCTGGATATCCAGTTCAATGCCGTCAGCAACAGTTTCTTCTGCTACCTTTTGGAAAGCAAGCATAGTATTTTCAGGATAATAGCCGCTGAAGCCGCGGTGCGCAAAAATTTGAACCATTTCTATTCCTCCTTGAAATTTTCAATAATGTTCAACACTATCTTAACATAAGATAAGCGAAAAAACAAGTGGGACACAATAAGGCCAATAGGGATAAAAAACGGCCAAAAGCTAGACTGCAAGTACATTTGCTAAATGTGCGTAAAATTATTGACAATTCTGTGTCACTCTGTTAATATGGTATCAGATTCAAAACGGGAATCTCTATTACATTAAATTTCAACAAAATTCAACAAGGGATTTAGGAGGATGAACATGAAAAAGATCGTAGCTCTTCTGTTAATGTCTGTTATGATGTTGGCGCTGACCGGTTGCGGCGGTTCTGACAAAAAGGATGAAAAGGCAGCAGGTTCTGACAAAAAGGTTGTTTTGAAGCTGAGCCATGTATTTTCTCCCGATGAGCAGCTGTACAAATCCATGGAATTGGTTGCTGAACGTATTAACAAGAAAACCAATGGCCGTGTAGAAATTCAATGCTTTGGTCAAAACCAGCTGGCTTGTTACAAGGATGGCCTGGAGCAGGTTGCTAACGGTGCTAACTTTATTTCTGTAGAAGACCCGTCTTATCTGGGCGACTATGTACCTGATTTCAAACCTTTGGTTGGCCCGATGCTGTATCAATCCTATGACGAATATGAGAAGATGATTGAAACTCCGTTGGTTAAGGACATGGAAAAGAAAGCTGAAGAAAAAGGTATTAAGGTTCTGGCTCTGGACTACATCTTCGGCTTCCGTAATGTTATGACCAATAAGGTTATCACCAAACCGGAAGATATGAAAGGTCTGAAACTGCGTACTCCTGGCAGCAAGCTGTTCATTGACACCATCAATGCTATGGGCGCTACCGCTACCAGCCTGCCGTTCTCCGAAACTCTGTCCGGTGTTTCCCAAGGTGTTGTAGACGGTCTGGAAGGCTCCGAATTCACCAACATCGGTACCAAATGCTATGAGCACGTTAAAAACGTAGCTACCACCAAGCATTTCCTGGGTACCTGCGGCGTATACATTTCCACCAAAGTATTCAACAGCCTGTCTCCGGAAGATCAGAAAATCGTTGCTGAAGAATTTGCTTACGGCGGTAAAGAAATGACCAAGATTTCCACCGAATCCTATAACAAGGTTTATAAGGAACTGGAAAGCAAGGGCGTAAAATTCAACGATGTTGACCATGCTGCTTTCGAAAAAGCTACCGAGCCTGTATTTAAACAGATGGAAGAAAAAGAAGGCGCAACTCCTGGTATCTATGAAAAGCTGAAAGCTGAGCTGGCAAAAATCCGCGCTGCAAAATAAGCTGTAGATTTTTTCAACATTACTAAACAGTTATAATGAAACACTAAGGAGCTACCACGCTGCAAGCATGCGGCGTGACAGCTCCTTCCTTTGCATAAGTATTACTATAAAAAATGGAGGTAAAATTTTGGGTAAAAACCTGAGCTTCGTGCTAAATAATCTGGAAGATTTAGTTGCTGCATTTTTCATCAGCATTACTACTATCCTTGTTGTTATCAATATTGTTTTACGTTATGTTTTTAACTCCGGCCTTGTTTGGTCTGAAGAGGTTGCTACCGGCTGCTTTGTCTGGTCGGTATTTATCGGCGCTGTTGCAGTATTTAAACATCGCGGTCACGTTGGCGTTGATATCATTGTTAAGAGAATGCCCCAAGGTATGCAGAAGGCTATCGGCCTGATTACCGACGTTATTCTTGTTGCGCTCAACGGCTACATGTCTTATCTTTCTATTATCTATATTTCCAAATCCTATACGAAAATGACCCCGGTACTGGGTATTTCTTCCGTTTATATCAGTTCTTCCGTACTGATTGCGTTTGTACTCATGACCGTGTATTCTATTAAATTTGTCTGGCAGGATGTTACCGGTTCCGGAAAGGAGGAAAAATAATGGCTTATTTGCCCGTCATCATCGTTTTTGTGTTTTATTTTTCCAGTATTCCAATCGCTTATGCCCTGTTCGGTGCAACGATTTCCTACTTTACCTTTTTGGATGCGACTTCTCCTGCGCATCTGGTATTCCAACGTATTATTACCAGCACGCAGTCCTTCCCGCTGCTGGCAATTCCCTTCTTTATTATGGCAGGCTCCATCATGAACTATGCCGGTATCAGCGATAAGCTGATGAAATTTACCGACGTGCTCATGGGTCATATGACCGGTGGTCTGGCTCAGGTTAACGTACTGCTCAGCCTGCTGATGGGCGGTGTTTCCGGCAGTGCTAACGCTGACGCTGCTATGCAGAGTAAAATGCTTGTTCCGGAAATGGAAAAGCGCGGTTACGGCAGAGCCTTCAGTGCAGCGGTAACAGCTGCATCCTCCGCAAGTACGCCTGTTATTCCTCCAGGAATTAACCTGATTATTTATGCGCTGATTGCCAGCGTATCCGTAACTAAAATGTTTATGGCAGGCTATGTGCCCGGCATTCTTATGGCAGTATCCATGATGATTGTTGTTGCCATTGTTTCCAAAAAGCGTGGCTATAAGCCTTCACGTGAAAAGGCTGCTACCTTCGGTGAAATTATGACTCAGTTTAAGGAATCTATCTGGGCGCTGCTTTTCCCGTTCGGTATTATCGCCGGCCTGCGCATGGGTATGTTCACTCCGTCCGAGGCAGGCGCTGTAGCAGTAGTATACTGCATTCTGGTAGGTGTCTTCATCTATAAGGAGCTGAAGTGGGAATATGCCTGGCCGATTATGAAGGAAACTATTTACGGTACCAGCTCTGTTGTACTGATTATCGTAGCAGCTTCTTTCTTTGGCTATTATCTGAACTGGGAGCGTATTCCGCAGCATATCACTTCTGCAATGCTTGACTTTACCCGTAATCCGTACATGATGCTGATGCTGGTAAATATCCTGCTGCTGATTCTGGGCATGTTCCTGGAGGGTGGCGCTGCACTGATTATTCTGGCTCCGCTGCTTGTTCCTGTTGTAACTAAGCTGGGTGTTGACCCTGTACACTTCGGTATTATCTGTATTGTTAACATTATGATCGGCGGTTTGACGCCACCGTTCGGTTCGATGATGTTTACGGTTTGTGCGATAACGGAAACGCCGCTCGGCGAATTCTTCAAGGAAGTTTGGCCGTTTATCGTAGCGTTGTTAGTAGCATTACTTATTGTCACTTATGTGCCGGGGTTGGTAATGTTCTTACCTAACTTGTAAGACGTGCGATAAGGCGCCATATACTTCATCAGGATTCCTAGACGTACATAACATAATTAAATATGCTTTTTTAGGAGCTGCTACGAAAGTGGCGGCTCCTTATGTTTTGTGTTATACTTAAAAATATCAAGGAAAGGTCGTGAAAGCATGAAGAATAAATATATCATGGCGCTGGATTTGGGAACTACCAGCTGCCGTTGTATTTTGTTTGACAAGCAGGGAGAAATCTGCAGCGTAGCACAAAAGGAGTTTACGCAGTATTATCCGCAGGCAGGCTGGGTGGAGCACGATGCCGAGGAAATCTGGGCTACTCAGGTAGGCCTGATGTACGAGGCAATGAGCAAGCTGAATGTTACTCCGGCTGATATTGCCGGCATCGGTATTACGAATCAGCGCGAAACTACCGTAGTGTGGGACAAGAACACCGGTCGTCCTATCTGCAAGGCGATTGTCTGGCAGTGCCGTCGTACCGCAGAATACTGTGATCTGCTGAAAATCCGTGGCTATGCTAATATGTTCCGTGAAAAAACAGGCCTGGTTCTGGATGCTTATTTCTCCGGTACCAAGCTGCACTGGATTCTGGAAAACGTACCTCATGCACGCGAGCGTGCGGAAGCAGGCCAGCTGCTGTTCGGTACTATTGACAGCTGGATTATCTGGAAGCTGACCGGCGGTAAGGTTCATGTTACGGATTATTCCAATGCTTCCCGTACATTGATGTTTAATATTCATACTCTGCAGTGGGATGACGAAATCCTGACCGTTTTGGGCATTCCACGTCAAATGCTGCCGGAGGTTAAGCCGTCCAGCTGTGTATACGGTTCTACTGATGCGAAGCTTTTTGAGGCTTCTATTCCTATCGCCGGCGCTGCAGGAGATCAACAATGTGCGCTGTTCGGACAGACCTGTTTTGCACCAGGCGAAGCAAAAAATACCTACGGTACGGGCGGTTTTATGCTGATGAATACCGGCGAAAAGCCTGTAGACAGCAAAAACGGTCTTGTTACAACTATCGCCTGGGGTGTAGACGGCAAGGTAGAGTATGCGCTGGAAGGTTCTATTTTCGTTGCCGGTGCTGCTATCCAATGGTTGCGTGATGAGCTGGGACTGATTCGCAATGCTGCCGAATCCGAAGCTATGGCGAAATCTGTACCCGATTCCAACGGCTGCTACATGGTTCCTGCTTTTGTAGGCTTGGGTGCGCCGCATTGGAACCAATATGCACGCGGTGCGATTGTCGGCCTTACGCGCGGTGTTAACCGTAATCATATTGTGCGTGCAACGCTTGAAGCTATTGCCTATCAGGTGTACGACGTACTGAAGGCGATGGAAGAGGACAGCTGTATTAAGCTGAGCTCGCTGCAGGTTGATGGCGGTGCCTGTGCCAACAGCTTTCTGATGCAGACGCAGGCGGACATTATCAACGTTAAGGTAGAACGCCCGAGCTGCATTGAAACAACTGCTATGGGTGCTGCTTATCTTGCAGGTCTGGCAGTAGGCTATTGGGATGACAAGGAAATGATTAAGGGCAATCATGTTATTGAGCAGACCTTTATGCCCAATATGGATGAAGAAACGCGTAATCATCTGCTGCGTGGCTGGCACAGGGCTGTGCGTGCGTCCTGCATTAAGCTGCATCCGGAGGATTAAACTGAATATAAAAATACAGCAAAAAAGCCTTGCAGTTTGGACTTACTGCAAGGCTTTTCTGCGTTTTGATGAGTTGAGTGTTTGTTCGCCGGCTTTAGGGGATGCCGGCTGATAAGGAGTATTATAAAAAGAGTATTGTAAGGGGTGTGATATATATAAGCTATTAGCTTTTAGCTGAGTTAGGGGTGTATCAGGACTGTTTTTCGATATCGCCGAAGTAGAATTTGATGAGTCTTTTGTATTCGCCGCTCTTTTTATAGTCGCTCAAAGCAACGTTAAACTTTTTAATCAGCTCTTCATTTTCTTTTTCAGCATAGACAACAAGATCATCCTGGCGTTCGGAATGGCCTACAACCTGCAGGCAATTGTCGTCATCGGTATGAGTCATATAGTAGGCAGTGGTCAGGTTACCGCAGATAGCGTAATCTGCTTCGCCGGTTTCTACTGCATGTAAAGCGCTGGCATTTTCGGGATATTCAACGATGATGCTGCCGGGGAAGGATTTAGCGACGCGTTCGGCAGAAGCACCTTTTTTGATGGCAACCTTACGGCCGTTCATGCTGTCGATGTCTGCTTTAAGGTTGCTGCCTTTTTTGGCAACGATGGAGAAAGCAGCTTTAGCATAGGAATCACTTGCAGCATAGTCAATGGAACGTGCCTTGGTTTTACTGAAGTTGTTTATGGCAATATCATATTTTTTGTGATTCAGGCCGGGCAGAAGCTCGTCGAACGGGGTATTGATAAATTCAACCTTGTCATAGCCCATTTTTTTGGCTACATCATTGATTAAATCGATATCAAAACCGGTAAATTTATTTTGCTCCTTAAGATAAAGCTCAAAGGGCGGAGAAGCAGGTGATGTTGCTACACGCAACACCTTGTCGGCGGCAGGTGTTTGCGTTGCCTGTTTGTCGCTGCCGCAGCCGGCTGATAAAAGCAGGCACAGCATGCTGACAAGAATAAATAACATCTTTTTCATTAGCAGATACCTCCATACATTTATTGGGAAACATTACCATACATATGAGCAATCATTCACTGATTGCCTAAATTATATACCCCCTTAAGATAGCTTGTCAAGAGGGTATATCAAGAAAAATTTAAAATTATTTTTGTGTGGCGTAAGCTGAGTTTTGTTTAATTATTCTGATCGTGCGGACGTAAATCCGGCGGCAGCATAGTGCAGGCTTCATGGCTGTCTTCACTTAAAGGATTGACATGCACCATGCAGTGCTTTACTAGCGGGAAGTTGGCTTCAACGGCAGTGTGGACCATTTCAGCGATGTGATGTGCCTGCAGCAGGGTAAGGTTATCCTTGACGCTGATTTCAATATCAACGTAGATACGGCTGCCGAAAAGACGGCTGTGCAGACTGTCGAGATGCTCTACACCGGGAACACGGGAAACAAGCTCTTCCATAGCGGTTGCTGTTTCCTCATCACAGCTGCGGTCAACCATTTTATCCATAGAATCCTTGAATACTTCGTAGGCAGCATATAAAATCATCACGCAGATTACCAGGCTGGCGATGGGGTCTAAAATAGGATAGCCCATGCGTGCGCCCAAAATACCGATGAAAGCACCGACGGAGCTCATAGCGTCACTGCGGTGATGCCATGCTTCCGCCATCAGGGCGCCGGAATTGATTTTTTGTGCGGCGTTGCGGGTGTACCAGAACATTGCTTCCTTAGCAACAATGGAAATAATTGCTGCCCACAGAGCAAGCTGTCCGGGGACCTCTAGCTCAGCCGGGTCACCTACGATTTTTTCGTAACCACTGTAGCCGATGAGCAGGGCGATAATCGTCAGGATTATTGCCAAAAGAATAGCTGCAATGCATTCAATACGCTCGTGGCCGTAAGGATGGTCATCATCCGAAGCCTTGTTGGAAAATTTTACGCCGGCCATAACAATGAGGGTACCGAAAACATCGGACGCAGAGTGGATACCGTCGGAAACCATGGCAGCGGATTGGGCGATGAAACCGGCAACAAGCTTGCCCAATGATAAAAGCAGATTACCGATAATACTGTTGATGGAAACAATCATAGCGATTCTTTCAGCATCGTTTTCAAATTTCATAATAAAACCTCCTAAAGTGGTCTTTGCATTTTTGCAGGCCTTATACATACAAAAAACGCCTGCGAGATAGTAGTTAACTGTCCCGCAGACGTTGCGTCAAGGTCTGCTGCCCAAAGGGCCCGGCTGCAAAAACCCGGAAGAAGGTTTACCGCCTGATCAGTTTGTACTGTAGCTAAATTGCAGTGCAAAGAGATTATCTGAATTATAAGCGGTTAGCAAAGGCTTTGTCAAGCGGTTTTTGCAAAATATTTTACAGTTTTTAGAGAAAAATTTCCTGCATAGAGATTAATTGCTAACTTAAGCTTGAGGTTAACAAAGGTTTACTTTATTGGATAATGGCTAGCAGCAAGAAAAGCATACAAATACATGAATAAATGTTGACATATCATTCAGAAGAGATATAATAAGGGTATTAGTACAAATCGTATAGCTTATCAGTAATATTATAGTAGTGGAGGTAATGGTATGAAGAAATTTTTTATGCTGATGTTCTGTGTTGTTATGGCTTTTGCTTTGGCCGGTTGTGGCGGCAGCAATGAGAAAAACGCATCTCAGGCACCGGAATGCAAGGTACTGAAGGTGGCAACGGATGCGAACTTTCCGCCTTTCGAATTTTATCAGGAGCAAAGCAAGGTACATACAGGTTTTGATATTGCACTGGTAAAGGCAGTGGCTAAGCAGATGGGTTATGAGAAGGTTGAATTTGTAAATGTTGATTTTAAGAATATCTTAACAGGCCTGCAGGATAAAAAATATGATATGGCTGTTGCTGCTTTGAGTATTACACCGGAGCGTGAGCGTTTGGTTGATTTCAGTGAAGCTTATGCAGAGGACGGCTATAAAGTTATCGTAAGCAAAAATTCCAAGCTGGGGGATGATTTTTCAGCCTTGGCAGGCAAGACAGTTGTTGCTGAGGAAGGCAGCTATGCTGAAGAGCTTTTGAAATCTAAGGCTAAGGATGTTAAGGTAGTGCCTGTGCGCGATACGGAAGCAGGTATTAAGCTTGTTGCTGCGGGCAAGGCCGATGCACTCGTTGCTTCTAAAATAGTTGCCAGCTTTTTCATCACTCATAATTATAGTGCTAAAGTTAAGTTTGCCGGTGAGACCATATTAGATAAAGATAAATACGGTATTGCAGTCGCCCATGGCAACCAGGAAATGGTGAAGAAGGTTAACGAAGCGCTGAAAGAGGTTAAGCGCAGCGGTGAATACAAAAATATATACAGCTCTTACTTTGGTAATTAAGCTTTAAGCTGTCATATAGCTATTAAATTGTTGATTTTATTGCGCAACAGATGCTGATGTCTGTTGCGCATTTTTATGCAGTTAAGCTGTTACTTATAAAAAAATCCGGTCTGTATTAACAGACCGGAAAAATTAATTTTTACTCTTCGTCATCAAATTCCTTGATGGTGCCGTATGCTACAAGAATGGTGCCCTTGGGAGATGCCAGTGCCGGGCAGACGTAAAGGATTACACCTGTCTGCTCTGCGTAATAGGTTGTCAGCGTATTGCCGAAAACGTCGGTAATGCGTCCCAAAACCTGGCCTTCCTCAACAAAATCGCCGCTGTGGATGTGGTGCAGCCAACAGCCTGTTTCCAGCGCTTCCAGATAAATAAGGTTTTCTACATCACGCGGAGAGTGATGGCGCGGTTTTACAGGCAGGGAGAACATTTTCAGCTTGCGCAGGATATTGCGGATATCATCTTTGTAGGCTTCGATATCCTCGTGCAGGCAGAGACCGGCGCCGCCGCGTTCAATAAGAATAGAAGGCAGTCCGGTGCTGGCGGCGTAGTTATAGGCACCGCCGGTTGCCAACGAGCGTACCATATATTCCATATCAAGTACGCGGGCTACAGAACGTGATTTCTTTTCTACCTCAGGCGTAGGCTGGCCGGGATAGTAAACATAGGGATGCAGGCTTTCGTGGATATCGCCGCTGTGCATGTCTACATAAAAGTCAGCAATCGGGAAAAAGTTGTTGCTGATTAAATATGCAGTTTTATCGGCAAGCGTTCCTGTGGGATCGCCCGGGAAAACGCGGTTAAGGTTTTTGCCGTCTTCGGGCACAATCATTTCGCGGCGTGCCCAAAAGCCCTGGATATTGACAGGGTGCATCATAATCAGGCAGCCGGTAACATGCTCAGGCTCAATATCGCGGCCCAGCTCCATTGCTGCTGCGATACCGGGATATTCGCCGCCATGAATGCCTGCGGTAATAAGCAGTGTAGGGCCATCGTTTTCACCGTTGATAATAGTCAGGGGGATTTTTACATTGGTGTCTGGTACGGGCAGATACGTGCGCAGCTTAGTGCCACGTTCAATAGTCAGTCCACATACCGTTAGTGTTTCAGACATGTGCTCACTCCTTTGATATATTTCTCATACTTTTTATAATAATTTTTCTATTAGCGTTAGCTAACTGAAGCCTAAAAAATTAAGCAATGGCGTATAAATTTTTCTTTTGCGAAGAATGGCAAAATTTCCGCAGAAATATTTTTGGCAATTGCTACTTTTTTTACTTGCAATAAATTATAACATATGATAAGCTATTCACACAAGATGTTTTTTAAAATAAAATTTAGTGCGAATAAACAAGGGGGGACAGATAGAGTGAACCTTCTGACTGATAGGGAATACTTGGGACTGACAGTACCGTTTATGCTGTCGACAATGACGCAGCCTTTAATGGGTGCGGTGAATACGGCAGTTATGGGACAGCTTCCGGACCCTAAATATATTGCAGCAGTTTCTCTTGGAGCTATTTTGTTCAACAATTTATATTGGTTATTTGGTTTTTTACGTGTGAGTACTACCGGTTATGCGGCACAGGCCTTTGGCGCTGCCGATAAAAGACTTGGTATGCTCGCCTTTTTTAAGCCCTTGGTGCTGGCAATGCTGATAAGTGCCTGCTGCATTCTTTTCCAAAAGCCGATTTTGGAACTGTATCTGGCCATGATTGGTGCTGCACCGGAGGTCAACGAGCTGTGCCGTGATTATTATTACATCCTTATCTGGGGCGCACCGCTAGTTTTGGGCAACTATGTGGCCCTTGGTTGGCTCATGGGCCAGACGCGGGTGAGGGCGAGTGTGTTTATGCAGGTTTCCATGAACGTGCTGAACATGGCGCTGAGTATCTGGTTTGTTTTTTGGCTGCATATGGATATTACGGGCGTGGCTTTTGCTACTTTGCTAAGTCAGCTTTACGGCGGTATCTTGAGTGTAGTACTGATGTACTATTACGGTGATTTTGATTACAAGGCGCTGCCTTGGAGCGAGCTGCTGGATTGGCGTGAGTTTATCGGCATGCTGCAGGTGAATGTCAACCTGATGATTCGTACTGCCTGCCTTCTGACTGTAAATAACATTATTGCGGCGGTGGGTGCTTCCTTCGGTACTGTGGTGCTGGCAGCCAATGCTGTGCTGCTGCAGCTCAAGGATATAATGAGTTACCTTATTGACGGTATGGCGAATGGCGCGGCGATTTTCAGCGGCCGTGCGGTAGGTGCAAAGAACGGCAAGCTGTTTGCCGCTACCATAAAAATGACCTTCAAATGGCTGGTAGTGCTGGCTGCTATCCTGATGCTCGGCTATCACTTGAGCAATGAATTCTTTATCCGCCTGTTTACCAATATCGAAGAGGTTGTAGCGATGGCTATGACCTACAATGTTTTCGTTTTGTTCTATCCTGTCTGCGCTGGTATCGGCATGGTGCTTTACGGAGTTTTCTGCGGAGCTACCAGAACCGCACCGGTACGCAACATGATGCTGATGGCACTCTTAGTATTTTACCTTTTGCAGTGGCAGCTGGTGCCGCTTTGGGGCAACAGCGGACTATGGCTGGCCTTGCTGGGCTTTATGCTGTCTCAGTCAATAATACTTTTATTTTATTTGTCTTCTTTGAGAAGAGAGCTTGCCTAAGCAACCATTTTGTAACAAATTTGTTGCAAATAATGAGAATTAGTGCTATTATAAATCTATAAGTGTTAGCTTATTATTTTTTGCCGACATAAGGAACTTTTACAAATCTATACTCTTCTGAGGTGCCTGCCTATGCAGGTAATAATCGGAATACGGTGCAAATCCGTAGCGGTCAAGCCACTGTGATGCCGCAAGGCTAAGTCAGGTTGATTTCCTCAGTTGATATATTCCTGCTAGCGACGGAAATATATATAATTACAATTGTGCACATTGTAAGTATGTACCCTTTCTGCGCTCTTTTGCAGGAAGGGTAATTTTTTTTGATGGAGATGATGTGCTTTGACGAAAAAGCAGCTTCTGTCCCGTTTGGGGCAGATCATCCTTGTTCTGCTGGGTATCAGCTTTATTACCTTTGCTTTGGTAATGCTGGCCCCCGGTGACGTTGTTCGCCAAATGATTGCAGGTAACGAGGATATTATTGTAAGCCAGGCTGAAATTGATGCACTGCGTGCAGAATTAGGTTTGGACAAGCCCTTCTTCTTCCAATACCTTGACTGGTTAGGAAGAGCTTTACAGGGCAATCTTGGCTTCTCTTATATGGTTAAAAAGCCTGTAGTAGAAGCGCTGATGGAGAGGCTTCCTGGTACTATCGTTCTTTCTCTGGCTTCTCTGATTATGATGATGGTGGTAGCTATTCCCGCCGGCATTTATTCTGCCGTAAAGCGTGGCAGCATGGTTGACAATATCGTGCGTGGCTTCACTTTTATGGGCGTATCTATGCCCGGCTTCTGGGTAGGCCTGATGCTGCTGTGGATTTTTGGCCTGAAATTAGACCTGCTGCCCATCGTCGGTGGTGAGATTGGTATTGATACCTTGATCCTGCCGTCCCTGACACTGGCTATTGCTATGGCCTCCAAATATACCCGTCAGGTACGTACAGCGATTCTGGAGGAGCTGCATCAGGACTATGTTGTCGGTGCACGTGCGCGTGGTATGAGTGAAAGCCACATCCTTTGGAAAGAGGTTCTTCCGAACGCTCTGCTGCCGCTGATTACGCTTTTAGGTCTGTCTTTAGGTAACCTTCTGGGCGGTGCTGCGGTTATCGAGATTGTTTTCCAATGGCCCGGTCTTGGCCGTCTGGCAATTGAAGCAATCACCTACCGTGACTTCCAACTAGTACAGGGTGTTGTTGTGTGGATTGCGTTGATGTATATGGTTATCAACCTCATTGTTGATATCTCTTACAACTATCTTGATCCGCGTCTGAGAAAGGTAAGGTAAGAGCAGATGGAAACAATTATTAATGGTTTTAAAACCAACCGTGCTTTTGCCGTAACCTCAGTTCTGGTATTGGTGCTGATTGCTATTGCTTTTGCTGCACCTGTTCTTGCTCCTTATGACCCGACTCATGCTGCTATGAAAGATGCCTTTTTGGAACCCGGTGCACAACATCTTTTTGGTACAGATAAGTTAGGTCGTGACTGCTTCAGCCGTGTGCTGTACGGCGCACGAGCTTCTCTGACCGGCGTATTGGTTCTCGTAGCCAGCGTATTTGTCGTAGGTACTACGATGGGCGTTGTTTCCGGTTACTTCGGCGGTAAGGTTGATATGGTTATCATGCGTATCTCCGATATGATGATTTCCTTCCCCGGTATGATTCTGGCAATTGCAATCGCCGGTATTATGGGCGGCAGCCTGGTTAATGCAGTGTTTGCGCTGACGATTGTCAGCTGGACCAAATACGCGCGTTTATCCCGCAGTATGGTTTTAAAGGTAAAACGTCGTGACTTCGTAGAAGCAGCAATCGTTAACGGCGGTACCTCGCCGCATATTCTGTGGGTACATATCCTGCCCAATATTTTGCCGATGATGGTTATTACCGCAGCAGCAGATATCGGTGCTCTGATGATGGAGCTTGCAGGTCTGTCCTTCCTGGGCTTTGGCAGTCAGCCGCCTGCTCCTGAATGGGGCCTGATGCTGAACGAGGGCCGTCAGCAGCTGCAGACTGCTCCGTGGCTGATGTTCTTCCCTGGTTTGGCAATTTTTGTTACCGTAGTAGTGTTCAACCTGTGGGGCGATAATCTGCGTGATGTGCTTGACCCGCGTGGTGATGTTGAAGATTAAGGCTTACTTGGTGAAGCTTTGCTTTTCAGATATGTTTTACGTTTTTTGATTTAATTTAAGTATAAGAAATGGAGAGATGTACAATGAAAAAATCCTTGAAATTTACCGCAGCAGCGGCTATGATCGGCTTAATGGCATTTGCAGCAGCAGGCTGCGGCGGTGGCGATAAAAAAGCAGCTGTATCCAACGAAGTAGTAAAATTCGGTGTAACCAACTTTGCTGATAACCTGGATCCTGCAGATAACTTCTTCGGCTGGATGGTAATGCGTTACGGCCTGGGCGAATGCCTGGTTAAATTCGACGAGAAAATGAACGCTGTTCCGTGGCTGGCTGATAAATGGACTATTTCCGACGATAAACTGACCTGGACCTTCCACATTAACGATAAGGTTTGCTTCTCCAATGGCGATAAGCTGACTGCTGAAATTGCTAAAGAGTCCATTGAAAGATCCTTCAAGCTGAACACCCGTGCTCAGTCCATTTTCCAATATGATGAAATTAAAGCTGACGGTCAAAACCTGATCATCAAAACCAAAAAACCGACCCCGACTCTGCCAGGCATGCTGGCTGACCCTCTGTTTATCATGATTGATACCAAGGTAACCGGCCGTGACATCAAAAAAGAAGGTCCTATCTGCACCGGTCCTTATGCTGTAAAATCCTACAGCAAAGCTAAAGCAGTAATGGTTGCTAACGAAAAATACTGGAATGGCAAGGTTCCGTTCAAAAATGCTGAAATCTCGACTATCGACGATCCTAACACCCGTGCTATGGCACTGCAAAAAGGTGAAATCGACTTCGCTATCAACATCGCTTCCGGTGACCTGCAGCTCTTCAAAGATAAAGCTAAATATAACATTTCCGAAATTGCTTCTCTGCGTACCGTATTGGCTCAAATCAATATGAACGAAGGCAAACCGTTGCATGATCCTAAGGTTCGTGCTGCTCTGATTCAGTGCCTGGACCGCGAAACCTATAACAAGGTTCTGCTGAAAGATACCTTTATCCCCGGCAAAGCACCTGTTCCGCCTTCTCTGGACTATGGCTTTGACCAACTGAAGGATCCGAATGCTTACAATCCGGAAAATGCTAAGAAGCTGCTGGCTGAAGCAGGTTGGAAAGATACCAACGGCGACGGTTTTGTTGATAAAAACGGCAAGAACCTGGAAATCGACTTCGTATTCTACAGCGGCCGTGCCGAGCTGCCTCTGTATGCAGAAGCTACCCAAGCTGATGCTAAGAAAATCGGTATTAAGGTTAACATGAAGAACGTTGACTATAACGTACTTGACCCGATGCGCCGCAATGGTGAATTTGACTTGATTATTTCCAACATCCTGACTGCTAACACCGGTGACCCGGAAGTTTACCTGAACTGGTACTGGAAGAGCAACATCAACGGCAGCCAACCGCAAAACTCCACCGGCTACAGCAATCCGCAATACGACGCACTGTCTGATAAGCTGTCTGTAGAATTCGATCCGGCTAAACGTCGTGAATATATGATTCAAATGCAGCAAATCCTGCTGGATGACGGCGCTGCTCTGTTCTTTGGCTATCCTAAGACCAACATGGTATCTAAAGCAGGCTTGGCTAACGCTAATATCTTCCCGGCTGACTACTATTGGCTGACTAAAGACGTTTGCCCGAAACAATAATTAATAAAGAGGTAATTGTTCAATGCTTCTTGAAGTAAAAGATTTAGACATCAGCTACGGTGACAAGCTCACCGTAACCGGTGCCAGCTTAGAATTGGATAAGGGCGAGATTATGTCCATCGTTGGCGAGTCCGGCAGTGGCAAAACCACCGTTATCCGCGCTATTATGGGCTGCCTGCCCGGTGCCGGCCGTGTTAGCCGCGGCAGCATCACCTTTGACGGCAAGGATGTATTGCAAAATACTCCTGAAGAGTGGCGCAAAATGTATGGCAGCGAGATGTCCATGATTTTCCAGGACAGCGGCAACATGATTAATCCTATCCGTCGCATCGGCCAACAGTTCATCGACTATGTTCAGGCGCATCAGCCGGACAAGTCTAAGGATCAGGCTTACAAGATGTGCTGTGATATGCTGACTAACGTGCGTCTGCCGAATCCGGAAAATATTATGAACAGTTTCCCGTTTGAGCTGTCAGGTGGTATGCGTCAGCGTGTAGGTATTGCTATGGCCATGATTTTCAGTCCGAAAATCCTTCTGGCCGATGAACCGACCAGTGCGCTGGACGTAACTACTCAGGCTCAGATTATCCGTCAGATTGTTGATATTCGTGACGAATATGGCGTTGCCGTTATCATGGTTACCCATAACCTGGGCGTTGCTTCCTATGTATCCAACAAGCTGATGGTTATGAAGGGCGGTCATGTTGTGGAATATGGCAAGCGTGAGGACGTTATCCGCAATCCGCAGGATGATTATACAAAACAGCTGCTTAAGGCAGTTCCGGTCATAGGAGGTAAGACATATTATGAGCAATAATGAAAGACCGGCCTATGAACGTACTAAACTGGTACTGGAGATTAACCACCTTACCAAAAAATTCGCAGTTGACGGCGGCAAGTTTCTGACTGCCTGCAATGACATCAACCTGCGTGCATACGAAGGCCGTACCCTGGGCATCATCGGTGAATCCGGCTGCGGCAAGAGTACACTGGTGCGTACTTTGCTGCGTATTCACCCTGCTACCAGCGGTGAAGCAATTTTCGAAGGCCATGATTTGATGAAATCTAACGGCGAACAGCTGCGTCAGGACAGAAAGAACATCCAGATGGTGTTCCAGGATCCTACTGCTGCCTTCAACCCGAAGATGCTTGTTAAGGATATCCTCACCGAGCCTTTGAAAAACTTCGGCCTGATTAAAAACAGCGAGGTAGATGCTAAAGCAGCAGAGCTCCTGGAAATGGTTGAGCTGCCTGCTGAATTCAAGGACCGCTATCCGCACAGCATGTCCGGCGGTCAGCGTCAGCGTCTGGGCATTGCCCGCGCTCTGGCACTGGAGCCGAAGATTATTGTCTGCGACGAAGCGACCAGTGCGCTGGACGTTTCCGTACAGGAAAAAATCTGCGAGCTGCTGTGCCGTATTCAAAAAGAAAAAAATATTACTTACCTGTTCATTGCTCATGACCTTGGTCTGGTAGACCTGATGTGCCATCAGGTTGCGGTAATGTACTTGGGTAATGTAGTAGAATGGATGGAGCACGGCCGTATTGCAGAACACTGCAAGCATCCGTACACCAAGGCGCTTATGGGTGCTGTATTTAAGGTAGACTTCAAACCGGGCGAAAAGATTGAGCCGTTGGAAGGCGAAATCCCGAGTCCGCTGGACCTGCCGCCTGGATGCCCGTTTGCCAGCCGCTGCGAGCACTGCACCGAGCACTGCGTGCAGGTTAAGCCTGAGCTGAAAGAGGTTGAGCACGGCCATTGGGTTGCCTGCCATCTGTTTGACTAATATATAGTCATAATGCGATATGCGTAAGCATAGAGCTTCTCTTTAAAGTAATTTTCTCCATCAATTTTTATAGTGGGTACGGCGAATGCTGTACCCATTTTTTTCTTAGGAATTTTTATCACTAATTTCATGGGTGAGTATTGACTCATACGTTATTTGTGTTATAATATAGGTATCAAAGAATTTACTGAAAGGTGTTATCACCTTTCCTATTATTTTTTATACTATATATGAATAGATACTCATATGAAGAGTGAGACAACCTGAAAGGAAAGGTGGCAGATACAATGAAGAAAGATTTGGAAGATATCCGTAACGGTTCCGGCGATGTAAGAGCATTTCGTCATATTGACGGCCATATCAATAGCGTAGAGGATTACAGCAAGCATCCGGAAGGCTGCACCTGCGGTCACTGCGGCAAGGACCATGATCACAAAACTATGGGACATGTGCCTAAGCATACTCATGGCGATGCATGCGGTTACGGACACGATCATGACCATGACCATGAAGAGCATTCGCATGAACATGGCGATGATTGCTGCTGTGGTAATGAACATGAGCATAATCACGAGCATGAACACGCTCACGCACACGGCGACGAATGCGGTTGCGGTCACGATCACGGTCATGAGCATGAACACGCTCACGCACACGGTGACGAGTGCGGTTGCGGACACGACCATGAGCACGAGCATGAACACGCTCATGCACACGGCGACGCATGCGGTTGCGGACACGACCACGGCCACGAACATGAACACGCTCATGCACACGGCGACGCATGCGGTTGCGGACACGACCACGGCCACGAACATGAACACGTTCACGCGCACGGCGATGAATGCGGCTGCGGACACGACCATGAGCACGAGCATGAACACGCTCACGCACACAGTGACGAATGCGGTTGCGGACACGACCACGGCCACGAACACGAACATGCTCATACACACGGTGACGAATGCGGTTGCGGACACGACCATGAGCACGAGCATGAACACGCTCATGCACACGGCGACGCATGTGGCTGCGGACACGACCACGGCCACGAACATGAACACGCTCATGCACACGGCGACGAGTGCGGCTGCGGACACGACCATGGCCACGAACACGCTCATGCACACGGACATCACGTTCCCGGTCATCCTGCTGACTGTAATTGCGAAATCTGCCATCCGCATGAGGAGTACTGCGATGTATGCGGCGAGAGCCTGGCTAATTGCACCTGCCGTATGCCGGATGCCGATAAAATTAAGCGTGTATATATTCTGCAAAACCTTGGCTGTGCCAACTGCGCTGCCAAAATGGAATATAAAATCAAAGAGCTGCCGGGTGTAACCTATGCCAACGTAAGCTTTGCTACCAAGCAGCTGCGCCTCAGCGCTGCAGACCATGAGGCTTTGCTGCCGGAAATTCAGAAAATCTGCACATCTATTGAGTCCGACGTAGTGGTAGTACCGCGTGACCGCCGTCCGCAATTAGGCGGCAAGAGCAGAGTCTATTTGGTGCAAAATCTGGACTGCGCTAACTGCGGTGCCAAGATTGAACGCGCGCTGAACGCTATGCCTGAGATTGATGAAGCTACCCTGACCTTTACTACGAAAAAGCTGCGCGTAAGCGCTAAGGATTACAACGGTCTGCTGGAGAAAATGCAGGCTGTAACCGATAAGGTAGAAGAGGGTGTTGTACTGCTGGAGGCTGAAAGCAAGCCTTCTCTGGCTCCCGAGCTGGAGGAACGCAAAAAATCCGGCGGTATCTTCTCCGAGCTGAGCGAAAAACAGACAATTATCGAAATCGTACTTGGCGGTGCAGTATTCATCATTACCGAATGGCTGGGACTTGTGCCGGAAGCATATCATATGTACTTCCTGATTTTTGCTTATATTCTGCTTGGCGGACGCATTGTGCTGACTGCCTTGAAGAATATTGCCAAGGGTAATGTATTTGACGAAAACTTCCTCATGACCGTTGCAACATTAGGTGCGTTTGCAATTCAGGCTTGGGAAGAGGCTGTTGGCGTTATGTTCTTCTATCGTGTGGGCGAATACTTTGAGCAGCGTGCGGTAGAAAAGAGCCGTGGCCAGATTATGGACGCTGTTGACCTGCGTCCGGAGGTTGTCAACCTGCTCGTAGGCGAAGAGGTGAAGGTTATTCCTGCCGCTGATGCCCATGTAGGCGATATCCTGCTGGTGCGCGTAGGCGACCGTATTCCTCTGGATGGCGTTGTTATCGATGGCGAAAGCCTGGTAGATACCTCCCCGGTAACCGGCGAGCCTGTGCCTGTAAAACGCAAATATGGCGATGAGGTTGTTTCCGGCTGCGTGAATACCTCCGGTATGCTGAAAATCCGTGTAGAAAAGGTTCTGGAAGAGTCCATGGTAACCCGTATTCTGGACAGCGTGGAGAACGCTGCTGCCAGCAAGCCGACCATCGACCGCTTCATTACCCGCTTCGCACGTATCTATACTCCGTTTGTTGTTGCTGCCGCAGTACTGACTGCCGTGATTCCGTCCCTGATTACCGGCGACTGGAATAAATGGATTTATACTGCGCTGACCTTCCTCGTTATCAGCTGCCCCTGCGCACTGGTGCTGAGCGTGCCGCTGGCTTTCTTCTCCGGCATCGGCGCCGGCTCCAAGTACGGCATTCTCTTTAAGGGCGGCGTTGCTATGGAGGCTTTGAAAAACATTGCTGCCGTAGTTATGGATAAAACCGGTACCGTTACCAAGGGCAACTTCGTACTGCAGAAGGTTAATGCTGCCGAAGGCATGAATGCCGACGAGCTGCTGCGCCTGTGTGCAAGTGCTGAGCTTGTTTCTACCCACCCGATTGCCGTAAGCATCGTAGAAGCTGCTAAGGCTGAAAAGCTTGAGCTTGTGCGCCCCGATAAATTTGAAGAAATTGCCGGTGAAGGCCTGGTTGCGTACTTTGGTGCACGTAAGGTTCTGTGTGGCAATACCAAGCTGCTGCAACGCTTTAACGTTGAATACGGCGGCTATACTCCTACCGAAAGCGGCAGTGAGGTGCTTGTGTCCGATAATGGCTTATATATGGGCCAACTGCTGATTAACGATACCCTGAAGGAAGATGCCAAGGAAGCAATTGCTTCCCTGAAGGCACAAGGCCTGGTAACCGCTATGCTCACCGGCGATGCGCAGAAGGAAGCGCAGGCTGTGGCTAAGGAAGCAGGCATTGACGAGGTACGTGCTCAGCTGCTGCCGCAGGATAAGCTCAGCGAGCTGAATATGTTGCGCAACAAGTACGGCCCGGTTATGTTCGTTGGTGATGGTATTAACGATGCGCCTGTTCTGGCGGGTGCGGATGCTGGCGCTGCTATGGGCAGCGGTGCAGATGCAGCGATTGAAGCTGCCGACGTTGTCTTCATGAATTCCGAAGTGAAGGCTATTCCGCAGGCTATTGCTATTGCGCGTGCAACCGGTGCGATTGCCTGGCAGAATGTAATTTTCGCTCTGACTGTTAAGGTTATCATTATGATTGCAGGCCTTATGGGCTACGCTTCCATGTGGGCAGCAGTCTTTGCCGATACCGGCGTATCGCTGCTGTGTGTACTGAATTCTATCCGTATTCTCTACAAAAAGATATAATAAAAAGCTATAGCTAATATGCTGATTTAGTTTACATCGGCTGACTATAAAGTCAGCCGATGTTTTTTTTGTAAACATGACAGCAGAAGCTAACTAATTTTGTAAATTAGCATAGGATTTCACAAAAAATGCTTGACAAAAATTTATAGCTGACGTAAACTTTCAATAGTAGTTATGAATGCCTAACTACTAAAAAAATCGTGTCAAGTTAGTATCTGCTAACAAATTCTTTGGAGGGAATTATGATGCCTTTATTAATGGCCCGTCGCGGCGAGACTAACAAGATCAGCGCTGTTCACGGCAAGGATGAAATCAAACGCTTTCTGGCTAACCTGGGCTTTGTAGAAGGCTCAGCTGTAACTGTTATTTCTGAAATTGACGGTAATCTTATCGTCAATGTGAAGGATGCCCGCATTGCCCTGAGCAAGCAGATGGCAGCCAAAATATTTATCTGATGCAAGTGGAGGATGTTATGAAAACATTAAAAGAAGTTCCTGTTGGTGAAACAGTTACCGTTGCTAAGCTCGTTGGCGAGGGTGCGGTAAAAAGACGTATTATGGATATGGGCGTGACTAAAGGTGTGAGCGTATTCGTACGTAAGGTTGCACCGCTGGGTGACCCGGTGGAGGTAACTGTACGTGGCTATGAGCTGACTTTGCGTAACGGCGAGGCTGAACACATCGTTGTAGAATAATTTGGAGGGAAAAGATGAAACAGATCAAGATTGCCCTGATTGGTAACCCTAACTGTGGCAAAACAACAATGTTTAATGATTTGACCGGTTCTAACCAATATGTTGGTAACTGGCCCGGCGTAACTGTAGAGAAAAAAGAAGGCGGCCTTAAAGGTCACGATGATGTAATTATTACCGACCTGCCCGGTATTTATTCCTTGTCCCCGTACACTTTGGAGGAGGTTGTTTCCCGTAACTATCTGCTGCAAAATGATGTTGACGGTGTACTGAATCTGGTTGATGGCTCTAACATTGAACGTAACCTGTACCTGACTACGCAGGTTATGGAGATGGGTTATCCCGTAACTATTGCTTTGAACATGATTGATATCGTCCGCAAGAACGGCGATAAAATTGATACCGCTAAGCTGGCTGCCGAGCTTGGCTGCGAGATTGTGGAAACCTCCGCACTGCAGGGTGAAGGCACCGGTGAGGCTGCCGAAAAAGCAATTAAAGCTGTCGGCGGTGCCGCACCGAAATATATGCGCTTTAGCAGCGAGGTTGAGGATGCGCTGACTGCGATTGCCCGCGAAGCCGGCAACAAGGTTCACGGTATGAGCGAGCGCTGGCTGTTGGTAAAGCTGTTTGAGCGTGATAAGAAAATTGCTGATGCTTTGGGCCTGAGCGAAGGCGAGCAGGCTAAGATTGAAGAAATCGTGGCAGCCTGCGAGGAAGCGCTGGATGATGATGCCGAAAGCATTATTACCAACGAGCGTTATAACTACATTGGCGAGCTGATGAGCAATGCAGTTGTCAAAGGCCATACCGGTCTGACTATTTCCGATAAAATCGACAGCATTGTAACGAACCGTTTCCTGGCTCTGCCGATTTTCGCGATTATCATGTTCCTGGTTTACTATATCGCTGTAGAAACTATCGGTACGGTTGTAACCGATTTTACGAATGATACATTGTTTGGCGAATGGATTCAGCCCTGGGTGCAGGAGCACATGGAGGCTGCCGAATGTGAGGATTGGCTGGTATCTCTTGTTGTTGACGGTATTATCGGTGGTATTGGCGCACCGATTGGCTTTGCTCCGCAAATGGCGATTGTCTTCCTGCTGCTGAGCTTTTTGGAGGACTGCGGTTATATGGCGCGTGTAGCCTTCATTATGGACCGTTTCTTCCGTCAGTTCGGCATGAGCGGCAAGAGCTTCATTCCTCTGCTGATTTCTGCAGGCTGCGGTGTACCGGGTATTATGGCTTCCCGTACTATTGAAAACGAAACCGACCGTCGTCTGACTATCATGACTACCACCTTTATCCCCTGCGGTGCTAAGCTGCCTGTTATTGCTTTGCTTTCCGGCGCTATTATGGGTGGTGACTGGTACATGGCTCCGATTATGTACTTCGTCGGCTTCTTCGCTGTAATTACTGCCTGCATCATTCTGAAAAAGACTGAGCTGTTTGCCGGCGATCCTGCTCCGTTTGTTATGGAGCTGCCGCCGTACCATCTGCCTGCTGCTAAGAACGTATTGCTGCATACTTGGGAGCGTGTTGCAGGCTTCCTGAAAAAAGCCGGTACTATTATCTTCCTGTGCTGCGTTGTTATGTGGTTCCTGGCAAGCTTTGGTATTGATGAAGGCTCTGTTGCTATGGTTGATACTGAAAAGAGCTTTGTTGCTTACATTGGTAATGGTCTTGCTCCTATCTTCGCTCCTCTGGGCTTTGACAGCTGGCAGGCTGTGGCTGCTGCTTTCTCCGGCTTTGTGGCTAAGGAATCTATCGTCAGCACGATGGCTATTCTTTCCGGTCTGGCTGATGCAGCTGAGGATGAGCCTGATTTGTGGACTGCTGTTATGGCGTTCTTCCCGAGTGCGGTTGCAGCGTTCTCCTTCCTGGTGTTCAACCTGCTGGATTCTCCCTGCCTGGCAGCGATTTCCACTATGAGCCAGGAGATGAACAGCAAGAAGTGGACCTGGGCAACTATCCTCTTCCAAAACCTGTATGCTTATAGCATCTGCCTGATGGTTTACCAGTTTGGCAGAGTATTTGTCGGCGGTGAAGCATTCAGCTTTGGTACTGCTGTAGCTGTTGTTTTCCTGATTGCGTTCCTGTATCTGCTCTTCCGTCCGGCTAAGAAATATAACAAAGAGACTGTTATGAGCGTTGATGCAAAATAAAAGAGGTGTTTCGTATGGCAACCTGGATTATTGGTCTGATTATTGTTGGTTGTGTGTATTTGGCATTCAAGCAGGTCATCAAGGCACATAAAACCGGTGGCTGCATTGGTTGTGATGCTGGTGGCGGTAAGGGTTGCTGCCCGCATTGCAAGCATACGACAACTGTAAATCTTCGTAAGAAATAAATTTAGCTTGATGAGGATTTGAAGGGCCGCGCGTTCGCGCGGCTCTTTTTGTGCTGTGAGCTTTAGCTCGATCTGCTAGCCTCTCCTAGGGGAGAGGTGGCATCGCGAAGCGATGACGGAGAGGGGGCGTATGTGTCGCAATTGATATATCGCAACCCTTCCGTCTGCTCGCAAAGCTCGCAGCCACCTTCCCTTTCAGGGAAGATATAATGATATATTGAAACTCTAACTTTCTATATGCTCCCTGCAAGGGAGCTGGCATCGCCGTAGGCGATGACTGAGGGTTGTTTTATTTTGCAGTTAACATGTCTTTTGCTTTAAGCTTTCTTCTAGCCTCTCCTAGGAGAGAGGTGGCATCGCGAAGCGATGACGGAGAGGG
>NZ_FR892799.1 GCF_000434895.1 Phascolarctobacterium succinatutens CAG:287 | reverse complement strand
TCCAGTATTGGGGGTACATATCAATTTGGCTGCCTACTGTACGGGTTGCGGAATTGACGGCGCTGTCAAATACCTTGTCCAACACGCCCTTGGTTTGGCGGCCGCTGCTTCTTTGCGCAGCACGCTCTGCTGCAATGCGTTCACGTTCCGCATTTTTTGCGGCGCGTTCAGCTTCCTTGGCCTGTTTAGCTTCTTCTTTTGCTTTCAGCGCTGCTTCCTTCGCTTCAGCTTCAGCCTTCGCTGCCGCTTCGGCTTCCGCCTGTGCCTCCTCTGCCTTTTGTGTCAGCAGCTCGTAGGCGGATTCGCGGTCAACAGCTTCGGCATATTTGCTGTAGAGCGGGCAGTCTTTGATCAGCTGTTGGCGTTTGACGTCATCACACACGCCAAGATAGCTGCGCGGCGGCATTACATAGGCACGCTGTACGATGGAAGGAATACCTTCGGGGTCCAACGTGGAAACAAGAACCTCGCCTGTGCCAAGCTCGCCTAAGGCAGCTTCGGCGTCTA
The DNA here is from genome assembly GCF_000434895.1 of Phascolarctobacterium succinatutens CAG:287. Lineage (GTDB taxonomy): Bacteria > Bacillota > Negativicutes > Acidaminococcales > Acidaminococcaceae > Phascolarctobacterium_A > Phascolarctobacterium_A succinatutens_A. The sequence goes on along the minus strand of NZ_FR892799.1, from coordinate 15,122 downwards.
ATGCCGGGTTTTCGCGGAAGGATTGCGCGGTAGCTTTAAGGCTCTTGCGTTCTTTAGGAGTGTAGGCGCGCAGTGCATGCTGCAGCTTGTTGCCCAACTGTGCCAGTACGCTTTCCGGTACGTCGGTCGGCTGTTGGGTGATAAAGTAAATACCGATGCCCTTGGAACGGATGAGGCGGACAATCTGCTCAATCTTATCCAAAAGGGATTGCGGTGCATCCTTAAAAATCAGATGTGCTTCGTCAAAGAAAAAGACCATCTTGGGTTTATCCAAATCGCCTGCTTCCGGCATCATTTCGTAGAGCTCGGAAAGCATCCACAGCAGGAAGGTGGAGTAGAGCAGCGGGCGTTGGAAAAGCTCGGTAGCGTGCAGCAGGTTGATAACACCGCGGCCGTCTTCTGTCGTAGCAAACCAGTCCTTGATATCAAGTGCCGGTTCGCCAAAGAAAATATCCGCACCCTGGTCCTCCAGACGCAGTAAGGAGCGTTGGATAGCACCGATGCTGGCGGGAGTAATGTTGCCGTAGCTGGTCTTGAACTGAGCTGCGTTATCACCGACGTATTGCACCATGCTGCGTAAATCCTTGAAATCCAACAGCAGCAGGCCTTGGTCGTCTGCTACGCGGAAAACAATATTCATCACGCCGCTTTGGGTGTCGTTAAGCTCCAGCAGACGGCTGAGCAAATCAGGTCCCATTTCCGAAACGGTAGCGCGTACGGGAATGCCGCCCTTGCCATAAACGTCCCAGAAGCGTACCGGATAACCAGCAAATTTCCATTCCGTTTCCAGCCCAAGCTTATTTCTTAAGCGCTTGCGGAAGCCTTCACTGTCCTCACCGGGCAGGCACATACCGGAAACGTCGCCCTTGATATCAGCCAGAAAAACAGGTACGCCCATTTCACTGAAGCTTTCTGCCAGCACTTTGAGCGTAACGGTTTTGCCTGTACCGGTAGCACCGGCAATCAGGCCGTGACGATTTGCCATTTTGGGATACATATAGATACCGCCCTTGTCATTTTGACAAAGCCAGATTTTATGCAGTTTAGGGATATACATCTTGCATTCCTCCTCGCGGCATTAAGACTTAGTATGAACGCTTGCCCCACAGAGGATGAGCGCAGGGGCGCAGCGCAAGACGATGAACCTGCTGTGCCGCTTCTTCAAGAGGCAGGTCCTCGCGGCTGCCGCCGCGTTCCAGCACACAAAGAGGCGCTTCGCTGCCAACCTCGCCGCCGGGCAGGTAAATATATTCTTCATTATCAGTATCGCCGAAAATAATTCCGGCGAGCAGTTTTTCTTGCGTAACTTTAGACATTTTCTAACCTCAGAACATTCTTTTCTTCCACAGCAGGAAGGCAGTGCCGATGGCTATACATGCCGCCAGACTGATGACGATAAGGAACCCGAAGGGATTTTCCGCAAAGGGAACAGGTACGTTCATGCCCCACAAACCGCTGATGAGTGTAGGAATCGCCAAAATAATGGTGACGGATGCCAAAAATTTCATGACCAGGTTCAGGTTGTTGCTGATGATGCTGGCAAAAACTTCCATCATGCTGTTAAGAATGTGGCTGTACATTTCAACCATTTCTACAGCCTGCTTATATTCGATGATAACATCGTCCAGCAAATCCTCATCTTCTTCGTATACTTTTATAAGATGCTGGGATTGCGTCGCATTACGCAGACGCAGCAATCTTTCCAGTACAATGGAATTACTGCGCAGAGAGGTGGAAAAGTAGGTTAAGGACTTTTGCAGATCAAGCAGGTTGAAGAGCTCGCTGTTTTCCATGGACTGGCGCAGGTGAATTTCCAGTTCGTCCGTACGGCGGATGATGATACGGATATATTTCAGATAGAGAGTAGCGGATTTATAAAGAATCTGGAACAAAAAGCGCGTTTTTTTGAAGGTGCTGAACATTTTGCTGTTGTGCGTGCCAAAGTCTGCAGTTACGGCGTTAGGCTCCAAACAGATAGTGGCAATGCCTTCTTCGGTTACTACGATGCCTAAAGGCAGGGTGTCATAATCTTTATTGCTGCGTAAAAAAGGAATATCGACCAAAATCAGAATCTGGTCATCTTCCACTTCGATACGGGATTTTTCTTCTTCGTCCAGTGCGGCACTCAAAAAATCCATCTGGATTTTTGTCGCTGCTGCTATTTCCTGCAGCTCTTCTACAGAAGGAGCCACTATGTCAAGCCAGTAGCCTTTTTCCAGATGCTCCAGCTCCAGCTCGTCCAGTCCTTGGTCGGTACTTTTTAAAATTTTGTACATAGTAGGGTTCCTCCTTTCCTCTTTCCTGGCAGGCGTGATATAAAGCAACGTCTGCGTCACAACGGCTCCTAGACGTACGAGAAGTACGCCGTCGTCGCCATTGCCTGGCATCCGGCACTTTCTCTCACGCCTGTTTAATTAATTTTGTGATAAAGCACCAATTTTTATAAATTACAGATGTTCGGCGATAGCTTTGGCCAATTGGTCAGCGCAACTGGTGCCGCGGCCGCGGCAGTCATTGCCCTTGAGCAAATCGGCAACTGTTTTAGCGTCCTGGCCTTCTACCAGCTTGCCGATAGCAGTCAGATTTCCGGGGCAGCCGCCGTCAAAGCTTACATTGTGCAGCTTGCCGTCAACTATATCAAAATGAATCTCGCGGGAGCAGACTCCGCAGGTTTTATAAGTAAACATATTTCTTTCCTCCATTGTATTACAACATACATTAGACAATTCGACAAAAATAAATAAAATCCTTTTTCTTACGCTTGCGCAAGAAAGATTTTACGTAAATTTTATTTCAAAAATTTTCCCGCTGCAGAAAAGTTTTGGCGGGAGCTTTAATTTACTAAAAAAAGTTGGTATAATATAAGACAAATTATTGTACGTTGTAGGATGGTAGCATGGTTTATATTCTTACAGCACAAGTATTATGCTTTTGTAGCATGGAAGAAAGGTAGTGTAGTTTTTATGTCTATTCAGTTGGTAATTGTCGTAGTGTACATCGCGTTGCTTTTTGGCATCAGCTTGTGGGTTAAGCACAAGGCTGATTCGGGTTCGACAGCGTTTTTGCTGGCCGGACGTAAGCTGAACACGATTCTGGTAGCTGTCAATGTTACCGGCCTGGCAGTAGGTGCTGCTTCTACCGTCGGCGTAGCACAGCGTGCCTTCAGTGTTGGTCTGGCAGCAGGCTGGTATAACGGCGCGTGGTCTATCGGTGCTATTGTTATGGGCCTTTTGGCAGCAGGAAAGCTGCGTTCTATGAAGGTTTCCACTATTCCGGAATTCTTTGAGTTCTATTATGATACCAAAGGCCGTGCCATCGCTGCAATCGGTCTGGTTATCATTATGTGCGTTATTACTGCTTTGCAGTACATGGCAGGCGGTGCGATTTTGTCCTCGCTGCTGCCGGAGATTTTCTCCTTCCATGGCGGTATGATTATGAGTGCCGTGGTATTTATCGGCATTACGCTGATTGGTGGTCTTTGGTCCAGCGGTCTGGCAAATATCGTCAGTGTTACCTTGATTTATATCGGTATTATCTACTCTGCAATCCAATCTGTATCCAACGTAGGCGGTTGGGATGCAGTGCTCAGTAAGCTGCCTAACCCCGAGGTTATGGGCAGTCCGGTAGCAGGCCTGGCTTTTGCTACTATTCTTGGCTGGATTATCGTTATGATTACCCAGACTATTACTGCGCAGGGCCCTGTACAGATTGCCTGCGGTGCGAAAAATGCCAAGGCTGCCCGCAACGGTTATGTTCTGGCCGGCCTGATGATTTTCCCGGTTGGCTTCATCTGCGCTGTGTTGGGCGTTGTCTGCAAGGCTATGTATCCGGAAATGCCGGTGGCGCAGGCTGCACTTGCTATGCCTAAGGTTGTTATGACTCTGGATCCTCTTGCCGGCGGTGTAACTCTGGCTGCTTTGTGGGCTGCGGATGTATCTACTGCCTGCACTATTCTGCTGGGTGCGGCTACGCTCTTCAGCAATGATATTTATAAACGCTTTATTAATCCTGCTGTTGCGGAAAATAAATTTGTCATCATCAACCGCCTGTCTGTATTTGCTGTCGGCCTGATTACTCTGTGGTTTGCCTTCAATGCAGCAGGCATTGTTAAGACGATGATTGCCGGTTTGTCTATGACCTGCGGCCTGACCTGTGTATTCTTCTTTACGATGTTCGCTCCCGGCCTGTGCCGTCGCAGCTCTGCTTTCTGGACTACATTGGTGAGCCTTCTCGGCATTGCTCTCTGGTTTGTTCCCGGCAGCCCGCTGGCAGGCATCAAACCGCTTTTTGCCAACGAAGTAATTTACTTTGAATGGCCTATCTGCATTATTACCTTCCTGCTGGTAGCAATGCTGGATAAAAATAAAATCAAAGAGGTTGTAGAGGTTCCTGAAGAGGACGAATAATCTTTGCGCCTGCTGATATAAAATTTGTTTTGTGAGGGGTGTGACTAACATGCATGAATGTAGTAAAAGCTGCATCAACAGCATCGAAATCGGCCGTGCTGCCTTGCGTATTGCACTTACCTCCAGTCGCGTGGAGGAAACGAAGGTAAAGGAACGCTTAGCGGAGCATGGTATCCGTTCGACAGCTGTTGATTTCGGCGGTGAATTTATTCCTTCTATTGTAAAAATTGTCGAGCGTGCCGTAGTGGCTGCGCAGCGTCAGGGACTTGTAACCGAATCTCATGTGGGTGCGGGTGCTGTGGCCGGTGCGGCGCACGAAGCACTGGAGCAGGTGAAGGTTAAGGCCTTTGGCTTCAATGTTGGTGGCAAAATCGGTATTGCCCGCGCCGGAGAGCATCTTTGCGTTGCTATTTATATGGGCGTTGGCGTGCTGAATCTCAATGAGCTGTGTGTCGGACTGGCACATCGTTCGCTGGCCAGTGATGAATAGAGGTGCTTTATGAGTATTTTGGATATTATCGGACCGGTGATGATTGGTCCCTCCAGCTCGCATACTGCCGGTGCTGTTCGTCTGGGACTTTTGGCTGCCAGTATTCTTGGCGCTAAGCCGGTAAAGGCAGAAATTTATCTGCATGGCTCCTTTGCCGAAACCTATAAGGGACACGGCACGGATATGGCGCTGCTTGCCGGACTGATGGGCTGGCTGCCGGATGATGAACGCATTCCGCAGGCTGACAGCTATGCGGAGAAAAACGGCTTAGAATATTCTTATCATAAAATTGATTTGGGCAATAAGGCTCATCCCAACACTGTGCTTTTTAAGCTGACTGCAGAAAATGGTGCCCGTTGTGATATCGTCGGTTCTTCTGTTGGCGGCGGTCAGGTACAGGTTACGGAAATTGATGGGTTCCCTGTAGAGCTCACTGGACGCCTGCCTGCTATTTTGACAGTGCATATTGATACAAGAGGTGTTATTGCGCTGGTTACCAGTACCTTGGCCAATGCCGGCGTAAATATTGCTACGATGCGCTTGTTCCGCAGCGACAAGGGCGGTATGGCATCTATGGTTATTGAATGTGATGAGGCAGTGCCGCAGGAGATTATCAATCTTATAAGCGCGCTGCAGCAGATAGAATCGGTGCGTTTTATCGTCAGTGTTTTGTAAGGGGTGCAGCATGAAAAAAGAAATGCTGTCTTTGAACAGCTGGATTAAAGAGGCTGCTGAATGGCAGCAACCATTAGACGAATTTCTTATAGACTACAATATGCGTGAGCTGGAATGCAGTCAGGAAGATTTATTGGCGAAGATGCAGGAAATGCTGGACGTCATGGAGAAATCAGTAGAGCATGGTTTATCAGGTGTCCGCTCGCACAGCGGTCTGACCGGCGGCGATGCCAAAAAGCTGGCTGCAGCTGCAGGCGCCGAAGGCTTTGTCAATCTTTTGGGCGAGAAGGCTTTGGATGCAGTTATCTATGCTACAGCAGTTGGTGAATGCAACGCGGCCATGGGACGTATAGTTGCTGCTCCTACCGCAGGTGCCAGCGGCGTGCTTCCGGGAGTGTTCTTCGCACTGAAAAAGCACTGCGGACTGGACGATGCAACCTTGCAGCGTGGTATGGTGGTTGCCGGCAGTATTGGTATGGTAATCAACGAGCGCGCTTCTCTGGCAGGTGCTATGGGTGGCTGTCAGGCAGAATGCGGCAGTGCTGCGGCGATGGCAGCAGGTGCTGCTGTTTCTATGCTGGGCGGCACACCGCAGCAGGTAGGTACGGCAGTAGTGGTTGTTTTTAAAAACGTGTTGGGCCTTGTTTGCGATCCTGTGGCAGGGCTGGTAGAGGTACCCTGCATTAAACGCAACGGAGCCTGTGCTTTGCAGGCACTGCTCGCAGCAGAGCTGGCGCTGGCCGGAATCAGCAGCTTTATTAATGCTGATGAAGCAATTGATGCCATGAAGAGCGTGGGGGATGCACTTCCCTGTGCTTTGAAGGAAACCGCAGGCGGCGGTATGGCCGCAACGCCTTCGGCTATAGAGTGGGCGAAAAAATACTTTGCCCGTAAATAAAAAAGTAGCAAAGGAGACTTTAATCATGGAAGTTATTGCAACAACAAATGCACCCAAAGCTTTAGGTCCTTATTCTCAGGCTGTATTGGCAGGTTCGATTCTGTTTGTATCCGGTCAGATTGCTATCAATCCGGAAACAGGTGAAATGGTTCAAAGCTCTATCGAAGCTGAAACTCAGCAGGTTTTAGACAATATTGAGGCTATCCTTACGGAAGCACGCTTCAGATTCATGGATGTTGTAAAAACTACTATTTTTGTAGATGACATCAAGAATTTTGATGCTATTAATGCTGTTTATGCAAAAACCTTTAAGATTGAGCCGCCGGCACGCTCCTTTGTACAGGTAGCAGCTCTGCCGAAAGGCGCTCATGTAGAAATTGAGGTTATTGCCCGCCGCTGATTAACTGCTGCGAAGCAATTTTTGACTATGTCCGGTGATTGCCGTAAGATTTTTTATAAAAATTAAATTTTCCTATTGACGCAGTGCCGGGAATATAGTATAATACTATTCGTCGCCAAGCTATTCAGCTTGGAAACAAGATGGTGGCTGTGGTGAAGTGGTTAACACGGCGGATTGTGGCTCCGTTACGCGTGGGTTCGACTCCCACCAGTCACCCCACCTTTTCAGATTTGGATAAATCTGAATAACCACTAATAAGCTTGGGGCGTAGCCAAGTCGGTAAGGCACGGGACTTTGACTCCCGCATGCGTTGGTTCGAGTCCAGCCGCCCCAGCCAATGATCCACTAGCTCAGTTGGTAGAGCACCTGACTTTTAATCAGGGTGTCCCGAGTTCGAGTCTCGGGTGGATCACCACGAATTTAAGGCCGTTCTTCGAAAGAAGGACGGCTTTTTGTTTATACAGATGGTGGCAAAATAATTGTTTTATGATTCTTACTGATTAAAACTTTTATTGACACGCATTAGACTACAAGTTATAATTACTTCAGACGCACTAGACTACTAGTGGTATTTCTGTACTTTTTATATTTCTCATATTGTTCTTTATTATAAGCATACCAACGATTGAAAAAATGATTTAAGGTATATATTGATTTGTTCTTGTTATGCTATAATATTCTATATGCGAGTGTGGCGGAACTGGCAGACGCACTAGACTTAGGATCTAGCGCCTTTCGGCGTGCAGGTTCGATTCCTGTCACTCGCACCAACCTTATAAATCAGGCTCACGTGGAATGGTCACGTGAGCTTTTTGATTATAGTTTGCCTTTAGGTTTATTCTAATGATTCTTGAACAATGCTATCTTGGAAATAAATAATGAATTGACCGAGTAGAAATAATAGTAATAAACTAATATTGTGATTAAATTTTTATATTGAGGATTGGTTAAGCATGTCGATAGTTTTCATTATTTTTTTAGCGTGTATAATTCTTTATTGTATACATAGTGCCAGAGAAGTAGACAATTACAATAAATCTCAGTATCGAAAAATAACAAAAAATTCATTTTGGGATGTAGAATTTGATAAAGGTAAGAATGGCGAATATAAGATTTATAAATCATTATTTCATTATGAGATGGATGGAGCGAGTTTTTTGTTTAATTGCTATCTGCCGATGGAAAACAAAGAAACGACTGAGATTGATGCAATAATGATACATCATAGTGGAATATATGTATTTGAAAGCAAAAATTATGGTGGTTGGATTTTCGGGAATGAACGGAATGCATGGTGGACACAATCTTTATTAGGCGAAGGTTATTCTGCACAAAAAGAGCGTTTTTATAATCCTGTTTGGCAGAATAGAACACACATAAAATACTTGCGAAAAAAATTAGGATTGTTTGATGGAAAAATTTATTCAGTAATAGTGTTTTCGGATAGATGCGAATTTAAAGATGTAACTATTTTTAGTGATGATGTTATATTGACTCAACAATTTCAATTAGCTGCTAGTATACAGAAATATACGAACAAAACTATATTTAATCAAGAAAAAATTAATAAGTACTACGATTTGCTATATCCATATACACAGTTGACAGAAGAGCAAAAGCAGGAACATATAAAAAATCTGCAAGAGAGAATGAATTTGCGAAGGCTTCAGCAGAATAAAGTGTGTCCTAGGTGTGGTAGCAAGTTAGTATTGCGTGTGGCGAAAAAGGGGGCGCTGGCCGGACATGAATTCTATGGTTGTTCAAATTACCCGAAATGCAGATATACCGAGAATAAACAATAAAAATTTAGGAGGAGATTAAATGAAAAAGGTAGTAGCGTTTTTAATGTTAGTTGCTTGTTTAGCTTTGGTTAACGATGTTCAAGCAATGCGTTTAAAAGGAGATGGTGTTTCTGATACATATAAATATATAAGATATGTTCAAGATGAACCGTATAGTAATTTATACGAGAATAATCTTAAGATCAGTACTGAAAACTTGTATCCATGTGCTATACCGGAATGGAGGCTTAAATGCGATTTGGAAAATTCTGGATGGTACTATTATAAAAAAAGAATGGGCGGTACACCTTGCGTATTTGGTGTTAAAGGAATTGCTTTAAATTTAGAAAATCTTGGTGAAGATGTTATTGTTATAAAATGGAATGAATCCCTGATACAATTAGGAGATTATAACGGGTTGCCATTTTTTGTAGGAATGAGATATAGTGATGCAGGAAAACCGGATAAGTTGGTTAATACAATTTTACCGCCGTTTAGTAAACTGAAATTGCCGGTATTTTTAGCAAACGTAGAATGGAGAAATGGAGATACTTTTAATTCTTCGGGATGGAAGGATGGTTATGCACCTGTTAAAGAAGATAAATCGTTACAGGGCTTGCTATGTATGAAGATAGAGGTTAATGGCGAAAGTAAGTATTATACATTCAGAACACCACATATAGAGTATCCTGATCAACTGGCTGTTCATTATAGGGCAGATAAATAGTTTGTTATTTCTTATCTCTGTAAATTCATGCCGATTTTTTTATGCTTTTTGTGTGATAGTAGCTTTTAGTGCGTCTATGAAAAACTTTGTCAAAATCGCTAACGATAAAATAAACTAAAATGGCTAAGATTTTGCTTAGTTACTCTTAAAACTCTTGCTGAAACAGGTTAAAAATGTTACGATAAAGGGACAGAAGAAAATATCATCTGTCCTTTTATTTTTTATGCTTTGGAGAAGAAAATGGGAATTTTATCACAAACTTCTGCTCCGGTGTACGAGGCACTGTAGCGTTTTCGTAAAAAACGCGTTGTACCTTATAAATCAGGCTCACGTGGAATGGTCACGTGAGCTTTTTGATTATTTGCTTCAACTGTTAAACAAAAGAACGCTGTTGGAGGTTTTACTGCTCACGTAGCAATAGCTGCGTGAGCTTTTTTGTACACTGAAATCTGTAATAGTATTTACATTAAAGAGGCGCAATAGGAAAATAATTCACAAATATTACACTTTTCGTTGACAAAAAACTTGCTTGCTGAAATAATAAAAAAACACTGATTATATGATGCCGGCGAGCAGGACAGTTTTGCAAGAGCATCAGAGCTGTAGACATGTTATTGCAGGAGGGAAAGATATGGAGCAGATTTTATCGATTGTTGTACGTAATCAGCCTGGCGTACTGATGCGTGTAGCAGGTATGTTTTCACGCCGTGGCTTCAATATTGACAGCTTGGCTGTAGGCACGACGCAAAACCCGGAGTTCTCACGTATGACAGTGACGATGGAGGCTGACGAGCCGACCATTATCCAGGTTACCAAACAGCTGGCGAAGCTGGTTGAGGTAGAGCGTGTCAAGGTACTGCCTCCTAAATCCAGTGCTACCCGCAGCATGATTCTGGTTAAGGTAAAGGCTGGGAATAAGCGTCCGGAGCTGCTGCAGCTGGCGGAAGTGTTCCGTGCGCATGCAGTGGATGTAACAGGTGAGTCACTGATATTTGTTGCTACCGGTGATGAAGGCAAGCTACGCGCTTTTGTTGATGTCATGCGTCCATACGGCGTAACCGAAATGGTACAGACCGGCCTTGTTGCTTTAGAGCGCGGTGATACGTCACTGGCTGTGGAGAAATCACGTTTTGAATGGCCACCGCTGGATGATGGTCATGCGGCAATATAAGAGATAGATTTGCGGAAGGAAGTGAGCGTATGCAGTTAAGCGGCGCAGAGATTATGTGCAGAATACTGGCAGAAGAAGGGGTAACAACGGTTTTCGGATATCCCGGGGGTGCGATTCTCCCTTTTTATGATGCATTACGGCAAAGTCCGATACAACATATATTAACGGCGCATGAGCAGGGTGCTGCGCATGCGGCAGACGGCTTTGCGCGTGCTTCAGGTAATGTTGGCGTGTGTATAGCTACATCAGGTCCCGGTGCAACCAACCTGGTCACAGGCCTGGTAACGGCATTTTTGGATTCCGTACCGGTTGTGGCCATTACAGGTCAGGTAAACAGGGCGCTTATCGGCCATGACGCGTTCCAGGAGGTAGATATCACCGGTATTACAATGCCTATTACCAAGCATAATTTTTTAGTTAAAAAGCCGGAAAACCTGGCGCAGACATTGCGACTTGCCTTCCAGCTGGCGCGTGAAGGACGCCCGGGACCGGTGTTGGTAGACGTGCCGCGCGATGTGCAAACGGCGCTGATAGATTTTGAGAAAGCCCGTTTGGCGGAGCTGCAGCCGTTGGAGCCTGATGTTGAACGTGTGGCAGCGGCTGCAGCGGCTATCAATAAGGCAAAGCGTCCGGTAATGCTGGTCGGCGGTGGCGTTATCAATGCCAATGCAGAATATGATGCCATGCATTTGTGTGAAAAGCTGCATATTCCGGTTGTCAGCACGTTGATGGGGATTGGTGCGATTAGCGCCTACAGACAGCTGTTTTTGGGAATGACAGGCCTGCATGGACATGAACGTGCCAATAATGCCGTTAAGGAAGCCGACCTGATTTTGGCTGTTGGCAGCCGCTTTAATGACCGCGTTACAGGCGAGCGCAGCAGCTATAGTGCCAACAAGCTTATTATCCATTTGGATATCGACCCTGCTGAGGTAGATAAAAATATTGATTCGGGCATAGGCATCACCGGCGATATGGTGGCAGCGCTGAATGCGTTGGAAAAGGCAGCGCAGCCGCACGATTTGAGCTCGTGGTGGGACAAAATAAACTCCTGGCCGGGGATGGACGATGATTTTGGAAACGAGGAGGCGCCCAAGTTCTTTAAAGCATTGAATCCGGTGCTCAAGGACAAGGATTATATTATTACTACGGACGTAGGCCAGCATCAGATGTGGGCAGCGCAGCATTTGAAGATACAGTTTGCCCGCCAGTGGCTGACAAGCGGCGGATTGGGAACGATGGGATTCGGTCTGCCTGCTGCGTTAGGCGCACAGCTGGCGCGTCCGCAGAGCCGTGTCATCAGTATAAGCGGTGACGGCGGCTTTAAGATGACTGGCAGCGAGCTTTTTACTATTGCCAGCAATAATGTGCCTGTTATCGCTATAGTGTTCAATAACAGCGGACTGGGAATGATACGCCAGCTGCAGACGGTGCAGTTTGCCAAACGCTTTACGTCCTGCGAGCTGCCGGGCTATGTTGACTTTGTAAAATATGCTGCTGCCTTCGGAATTGAAGGTGAGCATGCGGATACGCCGGAGACTTTGGCTCAGGCAGTGGCCAAGGCGTGGGAATGCAGGAAGCCTTATCTTATAGAGGTTTGCGTTAATCCTAAAAATATGGTGCTCCCGATGGTAGCTCCGGGACTGGGAATTAATGATTTTGTAAAATTCGCTAACGATGAGATAAACTGAATTGGCTAAGATTTTGCTTAGTTGCCCTTAAAACTCTTGCTGAAACAGGTTAAAAATGTTACGATAAAGGGACAGAAGAAAATATCATCTGTCCTTTTATTTTTTTATGCTTTGGAGAAGAAAATGGGAAATTTATCACAAACTTCTGCTCCGGTGTACGAGGCACTGGAGCGTTTTCGTAAAAAGCGCGTTGTACCGTTTGATGTACCAGGTCATAAGCGCGGTCGTGGCAACCCGGAGCTTCGTGAGCTGCTGGGAGAAAAATGCGTAAACCTGGATGTAAATTCTATGAAGCCTCTTGATAATCTCTGCCATCCTGTTTCGGTAATCCGTGACGCAGAGGAGCTGGCAGCAGAGGCCTTCGGTGCGGCACACGCATTCTTTATGGTAGGAGGTACGACCTCGTCAGTGCAAAGCATGGTGTTGTCCTCCTGTAAGGCAGGCGATAAAATTATCCTGCCGCGCAATGTACACAAAAGTGTGATTAACGCGCTAGTACTTAATGGCGCGATTCCGGTTTATATCAATCCTCAGGTTGACAGTAAGCTGGGAATTTCTCTGGGGATGGAGATCGGCGAGGTAGCTAAGGCGATTAAGGCTAATCCCGATGCTACGGCAGTGCTCGTAAACAATCCTACTTATTATGGTATCTGTTCGGATTTGCGTTCTATCGTTAAGCTGGCGCATGAGCATAACATGCTCTGCCTGGTAGACGAGGCGCATGGTACACATTTTTATTTCGGAAAAAATATGCCTGTTAATGCGATGGCGGCCGGTGCTGACATGGCATCTGTTTCCATGCACAAATCGGGCGGCAGTCTGACGCAGAGCAGCCTGCTGCTGACAGGGCCTAATGTCAACTGGGAGTATGTAAGCCAGATTATCAATCTGACGCAGACTACCAGTGCTTCGTATCTTCTGCTTTCCAGCCTGGATATTTCACGCCGTAACCTGTATATGCGCGGTGAGGCATCCTTCGGCAAAGTGCAGGAGATGGCGGAATATGCCCGTGAGGAAATCAATTCTATTGGCGGCTTTTATGCTTACGGACGCGAGCTGAAAAACGGCAGCAGTATTTATGATTTTGATGTTACCAAGCTTTCGGTCTATACGCGTGATATCGGTCTGGCAGGCATCGAGGTTTATGATTTGCTGCGCGATGAATATGATATCCAGATTGAGTTCGGTGATATCGCCAATATTCTTGCTTATATTTCTATCGGTGACCGTATTCAGGATATTGAACGTCTTGTGGGTGCTTTGGCGGATATCAAGCGCCTGTATTCCAAGGATCCGTCGCAAATGCTCAATACTGAATATATCGCGCCTAAGGTTGTTGTTTCGCCGCAGAAGGCTTTTTATGCCAAGGATGAATCTTTGCCTATACGCGAAACTGCGGGACGCATCTGCAGTGAATTTGTAATGTGCTACCCGCCGGGAATTCCTATTCTGGCACCGGGTGAGGTTATCACCAAGGATATTATCGATTATATTATTTACGCCAAGGAAAAGGGCTGCTCAATGCAGGGACCTGAGGATCCGGATGTTAATAATATCAATGTATTAGTATAAAGGACGTGATTAAATGGAGCTATGGTTTTCTGACTATCATACAGAAGATGTGAAGCTGGATATCAAAATCGAAAAGCAGCTTTTCGGTGCGGATACGGATTTCCAAAGAATAGACGTTTTTGAATCCAAGGAATTCGGCCGCTTTATCAGCTGTGACGGTACCATAGTCTTTTCGGAAAAGGACGAATTTGTTTATGACGAAATGATTGTCCATGTGCCTATGGCAGTGCATCCGCATGTGCGCAAGGTACTGGTAATCGGCGGCGGCGACGGCGGTGTTGCGCGCGAGCTGACGCATTATGATGAAATAGAGGAAATCGACGTAGTAGAAACGGACCATGTTTTTATCGATGTCTGCCGTGACTATTTTCCAGACAATGCCTGCGGTCTTGATGACCCGCGCGTAACTGTTTTCAACGCTAACGGTCTGCGCTTTTTGCGTACCAAGGTTGATGAATACGATTTGATTATCAGCGATGCTATTGATCCCTTAGGTCATGCAGCGGGTCTGTTTACCAAGGAGTTTTATGGTAACTGTTTCCGCGCACTCAAAGAGGACGGCATCATGGTTTATCAGCATGGCAGTCCCTTCTACGATGAGGACGAGGAAACCTGCCGCGCCATGCACCGCAAGGCCAGCCACAGCTTTCCCATCAGCCGTGTATATCAGGCGCACATTCCGACCTGTCCTTCCGGTTACTGGCTGTTCGGCTTCGCTTCCAAGAAGTATCATCCGCTGAAGGATTTTGATGCCAAGAAGTGGCTGGAGCGTGGTATTAAAACATGGTATTATTCCGAGCATCTGCATAAGGGTGCGTTTATGCTGCCTAAGTATGTTGAAGATATGCTGGAGGAAGAAGAGCGCTAGACGCACGATAGTGCATCATCTGCGTCGTTGCGGCTCCTAGACGTACTGATAGTACGCCGTTGTCGCCGCGCCTAGCATCTAATACACTCTCGTGCGTCTATGGTAAAGATGTACACGATAGTGCATCATCTGCGTTGTTGCAACTCCTAGACGTACCGGGAGTACGCCGTCGTCGTTGCGCCTAGCATCTGATACCTTCTCGCGCGTCTATGGTAAAGATGTACACGATAGTGCATCATATGCGTTGTTGTGGCGCCTAGATGTACTGGAAGTAGAGAAAGAGAAGGCTCCCCTTGGGGGGAGCTGTCGCCGCAGGCGACTGAGAGGGGATGGAGTTATAGTCCATTTCTTACTCGGCACCTCTCCCCAAGGAGAGACTTTGAAATTAGCTTTTATTTTCCATATTATTTAATTTGGTAGATTGCAAGTGCAAATTGAACAAG
>NZ_FR892798.1 GCF_000434895.1 Phascolarctobacterium succinatutens CAG:287 | reverse complement strand
GTTGTAACGGCGACGAGAACGGAGAAAGCTATTCTAGATACGCCAGCAAGTGTTGACTTTGTAACGGCTAAAGATATTGAAAAATCTGGTGCAGTAAAAATTGATGACGTTTTAAAAAGAGTGCCAGGTGTTTCGGTTTCAAGATCTGGAGGATTAGCAACTTCTTCACCGATGATTGCAATGCGTGGCTTGAAAAATAATTATGATACGTTGGTACTTTTAGATGGACAACCGATTGTCAATGCCTATTCTGGAACTGTAAATTGGAATGATGTTCCTGTAGAAAGCATTGAAAAGATTGAAATTGTAAAAGGACCTGCTTCTTCTATTTATGGTTCTAATGCTGCATCTGGTGTCATTAGTATTACCACAAAAAAGGCTAAAGGATTGCATGGTTCTTCTGCATTAACATATGGTACTAATCATACATGGATTAAAAAAATAAATATTGGAGATAAATTTAATAAGTTTGGTTATGACTTGTATTACACTGCTACTGATAGTCATACATATGGGTACGAGGCCTATAAGACAATTAGTGCAACTAAGACTCCTGGAGTACCTACTGGAGATAATTATGTTATTGAATCAAATACAACTGGTAGTGGTAAAGTAGTAAAAATAGGTAAAAAAGGCGATAAGATTTGGAACGAAGATAACTATTCTGGAAAATTTACTTGGGATTTTGATAGAGATAAGACTTTAAGTTTAGGATTCTTTAAAAATAAAAGTAAATACAGTTATGATTATCGAAGTCATGAAAATTGGATCGGTAAACCAGGAAAATATTATATAGATGCAAATAATGCATTTACTTTTAATAATAGTGATTTTGATACTGCTCCTGGTGCTGTTGATGAACGAATTTATACTATTGGCTATAAGGATGATGCTAATGGTTGGAGTGTAAATGCTGGCTTAACTGATAACAGGAGTTGGAATGGAGGAGTGTTTACTACCGGCAAGTCTGCTTTAAGTGATTATAGCAGTAAACGTTATAACCTAAGTGTTAATAAAGAAATTACATTAACTGATAAAGATACAGCTGTAACGGGTTTTCAATATGTTCATGATAAAATGGATAAAGTTAAGTATGCAAAGGATTTTAAAACTAAATTGCAAACTGGTGGTGGTAAATCTGATACATATGGTGTATATTTCCAAAATGAGCATAATTTTAATGAAAAACTTTCTTTGATTGGTGCTATAAGATATGATCATTGGACAGTAAAAGATGGATATGTAACGGATGGTAATGGTTATAATTCTGCTCCTGAATCAAGGTCTGATTCTGCTGTTAGTCCTAAAATTGCTTTGAATTATAAATTTGATGATAGCCAAAGTTCTTATATTTCTTGGGGTAAAGCATTTTCTGCGCCTACTTTGTATAATATGTTCTCTGGCTCAACAAACAGTGATACTAGCCAAATGAAAGTTGTTATTCCTAATCCTAGCCTTAAGCCGCAAATAATTAGTACGATAGAAACTGGTTGGAAAAAGAATTTTAACGATAAAACTTTCCTTGAAGTTGCCCTTTTCTATAATAAAATTAAGGATATTAATTATAAAGCCGATTTGGGTAAGCAAACTATTGATGGTACGGAATATACGGTACAACAAAATCTTTCTGGTGGTAGAGGCGAAAATAAAGGCATAGAAATTGGCTTGAATCACAAATTTGATGATAAATTATCTGTATTTACTAATTTAACGCTTCAGAATCCTGTTATTAAAGAAGCGCAGAAAAAAGGTGAAATTGGAAAATTAGTTACCCAAACTTCTAAGCGGTTGTTTAATATTGGCTTCGATTACAGTGACGGAAAATTTAGTGCTGATTTAGCAGGTAATTATTATAGTAAGAAATACAGTTCTACAACAAATAGTGATGTAGTTACTGGAGTGCCAGGAGCTTATGATCCAGTATTTCTCGTTTCCTTAAATACGACGTATAGGTTTAATAAAAACCATTCTGTTAACTTGTTAATTAATAATTTATTAGATAGAGACTACTATAATTATTATAATGGCCAAGGTCGTAACTTCCTGTTGACTTATTCTTACAATTTCTAATCTAAGTATTAACTTTTTTACATTGTTTTAAAGCGGCGTAACAACGCCGCTTTTCTACATTGATTATTAAGCAATACCTTAAGCAAGTATAAACTGTGGAGTTATGTAAAATAAGAATTATAAAAATGGAGTTTTTATGTTACGTTATATTGCTTTTTTTATATTATCATTGCTTATTCTAGGCTGTGGTGTTAAGCACAATTTTGAAAGTGTTCATATTGATTCATTGAAAACATATATGGTAAAAGATGATTATGGTAATAGTATAATCTTAAGGGGAAAGCCTAAAAGAATTATGACTACTCATATATATTTGGATAACATACTTTTGGGATTAGTCGAACCAGAGCGAATGATTTCCGTATCAAAGAATATGGATAACGAATCAAAAACTTTTGCTGGAGCAGGTGTAGAAAAAATTAAAAATAAAATAATTATGCCTGATGCAGAAACTGTATTATCTTTAAAACCAGATTTATTAGTTGTACATGATTTGATTGGTGAGGATAAAATAAGAGTTTATCGTGATTTAGGGATACCAGTCTATGTTGTAAGGATTCCGGTCAGCATCAAGGAGGTTCAGAATAAGATTTTTGGACTGTCTCAGTTAGTTGGAGAACAACAGCGTGGAATTAATTTAGTAGCCAAAATGAATAATTTGTTGTTACGAATAGAGTGTAATATACCGCAAAATGTTAAGTTTAGTAAAAGCAGTGTACTAGTGGCGACGAATCATTCCCTTTATGGTGGTCGAGGATGCGTATATGATGATGTATGTAAACATGCTAAGATACGTAATGGAATTTCTGAAGTTGGACTTGCTAATGGACAAACAGTGAGTAAGGAAATAATGCTAGAATTCAATCCTGATTACTTCTTTTTAACTAAATCGTGGAGTGATTGTAAAGCATATGATGAAAAGCTGATAAATGAATTTGTTAATGATAAAAGCTTAAAGAATTTACAGGCTATAAAGAAAAGAAATGTAATGTTAATTGATGAAAAATACATTTTTATCGGTCATCAGAATTGCGTATGGTCGGTGCAGAAGCTGGCACATCTGGTTTATGGTGACTGTGTTGTTTTAGAGCCGGAGGAGTTTTTGAAAGGGTTTTGACAATTAACAAGCCATTTGCGTTTATCTATACTAGTTCTAATCAAATAATCAACTTGGCGGTGCGCTTGCGCCGCCTTTTAATATACTGCAAAAATAAAAGCGAATTTTCAGAAAAATAACTTGACTATTGTAACCTTCTCTGTTAATATAATAAGCACAAAGACTAGTCAGAAAAATCAGAAGAAAGGCTATGAATAATAAATGGTAAAAATAAAGCAAGATCTATTGAATTCCATTAAAGAATTTACTCTTATGGATGACCCGTTTATGACTAAGGTTTTTGAAGATGACATAGAGCGTACGCAATTAATATTGCGGATTATTTTAGAAAATGATACAATCAAAGTAAAGAAAGCATCTACACAAAAACGTCTTAAAAATCTTCAGGGAAGGGACTTACAGCTTGATATTTTAGCTGAGAAAGCTGATGGTACCAAGTTCAATGTCGAAGTACAGAATGAAAGCAGTGGCGCCATTCCTCAAAGAGCACGCTATCATATGAGCCTGTTGGATGCCAAAAGCTTGCCTAAGGGTGAATATTTTGACAAAATCCCTGAGAACTATGTTATTTTCATTACCAGGGAAGATGTTCTTAAAGGATTGCTGCCAATCTATCATATTCATAGAACGATAGATGAGAATGGTAGCAGCTTTGCAGATGGCTCGCATATTATCTACGTTAATGCCAAAATTCATAATGACACTCCTTTAGGAATGCTGATGCATGACTTTTGCTGCAAGAACCCTGATGATATGCATTATAAAAAGCTTGCTGAAAAAATTAGATACTTTAAGGAAGAGAAGGAGGGCTTGGATAAAATGGGCGATGTAATGGAAAAGCTTATAGCGAAGCGTGAAAAAGAAGCTATGAGAAAAGCACAAAAGGAAGCACGTATCAGCGTAGCTAAAGAGATGCTGGCCGATAATGAATGCATAGATAAGATTGTTAAGTACTCTAAGCTTTCAGTAAAGGAAGTACGTGCGCTGGCAGCTAAAATGAGCGCCTAGGGATACAAACTGATAAAAACAGCAATCACCGCTATGATTGAAGACGAATCTGGCGGTGATTTTCACCTCCAAAGTTTTTCGCCTGTAGAAGAAAAAGTACTTGAAATTCAGAAGTTTTTCGTTTACAAAAGAAAAACTTTGGATTTTTGATGAGTTTTTCTCATGGAGAAGAAAAAACTTGTGTAAGCTTTGCCTTGCTTGCTGTTGCGCAGTTATTTTGAAACTGTAACCTGCTTTACATTATTTACTGCAAAATAATCGAAAACACGCAAAGTGTAATATTTTCTTGACACTATTAATGCAGAGTGTTACACTAGGCACAACTTCAAAAAAGACCACAAACCGTTGAGACGGAGATCAAGTCAGCAGATGCGCTTACAGAGAGTTCGGGCAGGTGGAAGCCGGATAGAGATGCAGGCTGATAAATGGACCGTTGAGGGTGCTGTCAAATCGCGCAGGCGAGAGTATTCGGCAACGTTACACCGGCGTTAAGGGTGAGGAATGTGTCAGCATTCTGCGAGAGAGCGCCGATGTACGGCGAAGCAAGGTGGTACCGCAGGTATAAGCATTTATAGCCTGTCCTTGATATTGCTCAAAGTGAGCAGTACGAGGACAGGCTTTTTTGTTGACACGGGTGAAAATAAGCAGATGAGGTGAAAAAATGTTGAATTTATCTTTGGAGCAGGTCATGCAGTATGCAAAGAACTACAAGGCTGTGCCTGTAGCGAAGGAATGCCTGGCGGATATGCTGACGCTGCTGGCGTTTTTGGACAATGTAAGACGCAGCAGCCGCAATTACTTCCTTTTGGAAAGCATTGAGGGCGGTGAGCACTGGGCGCGCTATTCCTTTGTAGGCTATGATCCTGTGCTGCGTTTGAAAATAACCGACGGTAATGCGGAAATCATCAGTGGTGCTGCCGTGAAGTATCAGGAAAACGATCCCTTGGGCTGTATCCGCCATATTTTGGAGGAATACAAGGCACCGCAGATTGAAGGCCTGCCTAATTTTACCGGCGGTCTTGTCGGCACCTTTGGCTTTGATTTTATGCGCTACTGCGAGCCGGATATGCGGGTAAATAAAGAACGCAAGGCGGAATTTGCCGACGTTGATTTAATGCTGTTTGATAAGCTGATTGCCTTTGACCATCTCAAGCAGAAGATTTTCCTGATTGTGAATGTCAAAACGGATAATGCTGCCATCAATTACGCCAAGGCGGAGCGTGAAATTGCGGCGATGGAGGAAATGCTGCTGCAGCCTGTGCAGCCGAAGAAGCCTGTAAAGGCTAAGCTGGGCGAGTTTACCAGTAACCAAAGCCGTGAGCAGTATAATAAAAATGTGCTCCGCTGCAAGGAATATATCAAAAACGGCGATGCCTTTCAGATTGTTTACGCGCAAAAATTCAGCGCAACCTATGACCAAAGCCTTTTCAGCGCTTACCGCTACCTGCGAACGACGAACCCGTCGCAGTACATGGTGTTCCTGCATAATGACGATGTGGAAATCGCCGGCAGCTCACCGGAAACTTTGGTGAAGGTGGTTGGTAAAAAGGTCATCAGCATGCCGATTGCGGGCACACGTCGCCGCGGACGTACGAGCGAGGAGGACCTGGCGCTGGAGCAGGAGCTTTTAGCAGACGCCAAGGAGATTGCAGAACATAATATGCTGGTGGATTTGGGGCGCAACGATGTTGGCCGTGTCTGTGACTTTGGCAGCATTAAGGTGAGCGATTATAAGGCGATTAAGCGCTTTTCACACGTTATGCATATCACGAGCAAGGTTACAGGCCAGCTGAGTGCCGATAAGGACGCATTGGACGCGCTGCGGGCAGTATTCCCGGCAGGCACGCTGAGCGGAGCGCCGAAGATTCGCGCCTGCGAGATTATTGACGAGCTGGAGCCGGAGCGCCGCGGTATTTACGGCGGTGGCATGGGTTATCTTGATTTTGGTGGTAACATGGATATCTGTATTACCATCCGCACTATGGTTAAAAAGAATGACAGAGTTTATATTCAGGCTGGCGGCGGTATCGTTGCGGATTCCGTATTGGACAATGAATTTCAGGAGACTGTGAATAAGGCGGGCGCCTGCATGACAGCGCTGCGCATGACGGCAGAGGAGGAGTAAGCAATGATTTTGATTATAGATAACTACGACAGCTTTACTTTTAATCTGTATCAGCTGATTGGCGAAATCAATCCTGATATCAAGGTTGTGCGCAATGATAAGCTGACGCTTGAGGATATCAGAGCTATGCAGCCGGACCATATCATCATTTCGCCGGGGCCGGGCAATCCCAAGCAGGCAGGTATTTGCCTGGAGGTGATTCGCCATCTGGCCGGTGAGTTCCCAATTTTAGGCGTCTGCCTGGGGCATCAGGCGATTGGCGAGGCCTTTGGCGGCAACGTGGTGCATGCACAGGAGATTGTGCACGGTAAGGCGGATAAGGTGTATTTGGCGGCGGCAAGCCCCATTTTTAAGGATATGCCGGATTGCTTTGAGGCGGCGCGCTATCATTCGCTGATTGTGGAGCCGGAAAGCCTGCCGGAATGCTTGGAGGTTACGGCAAAAACAGCGAAGAACGAGATTATGGCGCTACAGCATAAAACGCTGCCGGTGTATGGCGTGCAGTTCCATCCGGAGTCGATTATGACGCCGCAGGGACGGACGATTTTGAAGAACTTTTTGAGCCTGTGAGCTTTGACGCAGGGCGTGATGGTTGTACGTGCGCTCTGCGTTTTCTATTACGGGAAAAGGTAAAAAATGCACTTTTTTCGTAATAGGATGCGTGCTGAAACGGTAAAATGGAGAGTTCTATTACTAGAAAAGGTAAAAAGTGCACAAAGTTCGTAATAGAGAGTATGCAGAAGTAGTGATTTGGAGGATTCTATTACGAGAAAAGTGAGCTAGGTGAAAAAGTTCGTAATAGAATTCATCGTTATAATAAAAATAAGGATTCACTTCCGATTTACTTGCGAAGTGAATCCTTATTTTTTGGTAGATTGTATAATCAACTTGAA
>NZ_FR892797.1:9237-19701 GCF_000434895.1 Phascolarctobacterium succinatutens CAG:287 | reverse complement strand
TTATGGAAGCACGTTTGTTAGATGAAAGACGTGAAGGCATTGCTGAGGGCGAAGCAAATGCCAACATTGCTACTGCTAAACGCCTTTTCAGCATGGGACTTTCTGTGCAGGATATCGCCAAGGCTACTTCTCTCCCTATTGAACAGGTTAAAGCATTGCAAGCTGAGCAACAACCATAAACTAAAATTAATATTATAATTAAAGGCGTTCTACCGTACCTAAGTAGAACGCCTTTACTGTTTTTGCCCCTTAACGACAGCCCTTTTCAAAGAAAACCTCCGCACCATCCCGCAACAAATAATTTACAATCTTTTTGCTTGTAGCACACAAATATGCTGTGCTATAATATACACCGCAATTTTATAGAATGAAAGTCAGGTGCTTTATATATATGGAAAACAAAATAACTACCCGCGAATGGCTGCCGTTAATCGGCATGACCGTTTCCGCTTTTATTTTTAACACATCGGAATTTATGCCCATAGGCCTTTTATCCGATATCGCCGCAGATTTTCGCATGACCGAAGCGCAGGCCGGTATGCTGATTACCATTTATGCCTACGTCGTAATGCTCATGAGCCTGCCGCTGATGATTGCCGCTTCCCACTATCCGCTGCGCAAGCTTTTGCTGGCAACCATCAGCCTGTTCGCCATATCGCATGTAGCCTCTGCCTTTGCCACCGGCTTTTGGACGCTGCTGCTTTCGCGTATCGGCGTAGCCTTCGCCCACTCCATTTTCTGGTCTGTCGCCTCGCCTATCGCCGTGCGTCTGGTCAAAGGTCCCTTTAAAGCGCTGGCTATGAGCATGATTGTAACCGGCACGGCCATCGCCATCATCGTCGGCCTGCCCTTAGGACGTATCATCGGCCTTTACGTAGGCTGGCGCATGGCCTTTATGTGCATCGCTGTTTTGGCCTTCATCGTATTGGCCTATATGTTCTTCGTCTTCCCCAAGCTGGAAAAAAGCGAACCGTTTACGCTTTCGCAGTTGCCGGTAATGCTGAAAAATCCTGTGCTCATCGGCCTCTATATGATGTCCTTTTTGCTCCCCACCGGCTATTACACCGCCTACAGCTATATCGAGCCTTACCTGAAGCAGATTGCGATAATGGATGATGCCTGGATAACCATCACCTTGGTTATTTTCGGTGCTGCCGGACTTTTGGGCAGCGCAGCCTTTTCCAAATGGTACGATAAATGCCGCTATCACTTCTTCCGCATCACCGTACTTGGCGTTGCAGTTGTTTTGCTGCTGCTCTACACCGTAAGCATGAATCATTATCTGCTGGTGCTGCTCTGTGCAATCTGGGGCATCTTCGTTACGGCCTTCAACGTTGTAGGCCAGGCAGAGCTTTTGCGCACAACTACTATGAGCACCTCCGCTGTAGCTATGTCGATTTACTCCGGCATTTATAATCTTGGTATCGGCAGCGGCAGCTATCTTGGCGGACTTATCTGTACGCATTCTTCCATCGCTTATATAGGTCTCGGCGGCGGCGCAATCGTGCTGCTTTCCTTTATTTACTGTGCCTTTTTCCTGATTCCTGCTATGCGTCGCCAGCAAGTAGAGGCTGAAAAATAAATTTAACCGCCGAAAAGCGTATAATAAACTGTATATTAAATTTCCTCACTTGCTATATTTCCTGTTTTTATTTATAATTAAGAGATGCGTAAGATTACAAAGAAGGAGATTTTCTATCAATATGTCTGCAAGTACAACCAAAACCAAGAATCAACCATCCCGTAAACCTGTATTGCTGGATTACTTAAAAGCCTTCACTAAGGATAAATTGATTTTTGCAGCGCGTCAGCTCTGCATTACCTACAGTAAGCTCAAAAAGGACGAGCTGGCAGAAAAAATCTGCACAGAAATGCAAAAGCCGGAAATTGCAGCAAAACGCTTTGCTATTATGCCGGACGAAAATATTCAGGCCTTCGAAGCAGCCCTGGAGAAAAAATGCTTCCACCCTACCTACAGTGAATATGCACTGCTGCTGCCCTTTATTTCTATGGGATACATTGTTTCCTATCCCGATGACTGCTTTGAAGCAGTAAAGGAAGCACGCACCGTCTACAAAAAAATCAACACCGCAGACTTTCAGGCTCGCCGCCAACAGCTGGCATGGCTGTTGGACTGCATCACCGCTATGTCCAGCCTGCACCTTATCCTGCCGGTGGAATTTTTCTGCGAAATGTATAATCAAAAAGCAGGCTTTGAGCTTACTCCGGAAGCTCTGCCGCAATTACTTGCCGAGGTTCCGAGTAACTTTAACCCCTGCGCAATCAAAGACGGTCACATTCTGCTTAAGAAAAATGACAGCGATGATTTCTACACCAGACTGGAGCAGGGCAGAAAGCCCTTCGGCCTGTACCTGCCTACCGTAAAGGAAATCACCATGCTTTCCCACTACGGCTATCTGCAATCTACTACCGCATATCAGGATCTGCATGACTTCTTCACTCAAGAGCTGAATGTTGCGGCACTGGATGCACATTACTGGTGCCAATATATCTATGAATTTGAGAACTCTAATACTGACGGTAACACCTCCGAGCTGATTCAGAAGCTGCAGGCTAATATTCCTGCCTGGAACAATTACAGTCACCTCAGCAGACTTTCCGTACTGCTGCAGAACGCCCGCAACAGTGCTACCCGTATGTTCTGCCTCGGCGGCCACACTCCTAACGAAACTATCAAGCTGCTGCGCGATGCACAACAGGCTACTCAGCAAAACACACGCGTAGGTGCCAAGGCAAAAAAGGTTTATCCCAATGACCCCTGTCCCTGCGGCAGCGGCAAAAAGTATAAAAAATGCTGCGGTAAAAAACACTAAGCAGCAAGCTAAGCTTTAGCGTAAGAAGGGATTACAATGAAGAAATTTTTAGTTGTTGATTTTGAATTTACTACCTACGAGCGCCCTGTCGGCCGTCCGCGCGGCTTCTTTTCCGAGATTATCGAAATCGGCGCAGTGAAGCTGGACGGCGAACCGCTCACCGACTGCGGACGCATCCAGAGCTTTGTCAAACCGCATTTTTATCCTAAGCAAGCCAAGGATTCTATGGATTTTTGCATGATAACAGCCAAGGATATGCAGCAGGCCATTGAATTCCCTGCTATGGTGCAGGAGCTGGCAGCGCTGTACGAAAGCGGCGAAACCTACTTTGTAGCCTGGGGAACCGAGGATTACAAGGTGCTGCAGACAGGCTGCGAGCGTCACAAAATCGAAAACCCCGTAAAGTACGAGGACTATCTTGATTTAGCGTTGGCTTACCGTCTGTGGAAGGGTGATGACTACACCACCGGTCTGAAAAAGGCTACCGAGGAGCAGGAGGTCAACACCGCCGGCCTGTGGCACACCGCCTTTGATGATGCCAACAACACCGGCAAGCTGCTGATTGAAATGTTTAACCGCGGCTGGAAGCTGGAGGATTTCTTCGCTGCCCGCGAGGCTTACGAAGCAGAGCGCGCTGCCCGTCAGGCAGAACGTGCCAAGCACCATAACGGTTACAGAAGATGGTAAAATTTTAAAGCGCATAAAAAAAGCTATCACCGGGATAAGCCCGCTGATAGCTTTTTTGCTGTTTATCTTTTAGTAACGGCTGAAAATCTCCTGCACCTCGCTGCGCTCCTGCGTCCGCAAAAGTGCCAGCTGCAGCAAAAGGCGTGCCTTTTGCGGATTCAAGTTATCCGCATACAAAAAGCCCTGCTCCTGCCAACGCTCCAGGCCTGCGGCAACAATACCGCTGCTGGTGCGGCTGCTGCGCACTACAATAACGCCGCGGCCGACAGCCTCTGCCAGCGCTGCCTCCACAGCCTCATGAATGCTTCCCATGCCGCTGCCGGCGTAGATAAGGCCACGCGCGCCTGCTACCAGTGCCGCATCCACAAATACGCGGTCCTCACCGATATGCGTGTAGATGATATCCACGCGCGGCAAAGCAGTAACACCGCTCACATCAAATTCGCTCTGCAGTGTGTGCGGACGCACGCTGCGATAATAGTAATGTACCTCACCGCCAACGATAAAGCCTAAAGGACCACCGTTCGTTGCCTTGAAGGTTGCCACATTCGCCGTGTTTGTCTTGGTCACGTCACGCCCGCTGTAGATTTCATCGTTCATCATCACCAATACGCCCTGCCCGGCGCTTGCAGCATCCACAGCCACCTTAACAGCGTTGATAATATTCAAAGGTCCGTCGGCACTGACTGCGGTGGCAGGACGCATTGCACCCACGAGTACCACCGGCTTAGCACTCTTTACCGTCAGGTTCAGGAAGAAGGCCGTTTCTTCCATAGTATCGGTACCATGGGTAATAACAACGCCGTCGACATCCTCCTGCGCCAGCAGCTCATTGCAGCGTTGCGCCAGTCGCAGCAATAAAGCATCGGTAAGACTGCTGCTGTCGATATTGCACAGCTGCTCGCCGCTGATATGCGCCAGCTCGCCCAGTTCAGGCACACCCGCCAGCAAATCGGCAACGCTGTAGGCACCAGCAGTATAGCCAGTCATCTGGGTACCGGAAGCAGCCTTGCCGGCAATAGTGCCGCCGGTTGCTAAAATTACAATGTTCTTCAACTCAGTTTTTTCCATCAGCCTAACCTCCATCAGTCCTTCTTTCAGCTTCGCAGCCAATGCTTATTTTACCAGTCCCTTTTCCTGCAGATAATCGGATACCATGTCTGCCGCTTCGGCAGTAATCTTAATACATTTAGTTCTGTATTCCGGTGTGCCGAAGCTCAGACGGTTCAGCGCTCTGCAGCAGGAAGTGCCGAAATGCTTGGTAAAGCGCTCATGAAACTCATGCGTATATTTATAGACCTCTGTCTGATGCTTTTCGGACGGATTCAATCTGCCCACGATAGAACTGATAACCAGGCAGGAACCGCTCAGCGCACCGCACACGCAGCCGCTGCGGCCGATACCGCCGCCCATGCCGGACACCATGCGGATTGCTGCATCCGGCAGGCCCAGCTCTAAGCCTTCGTTACACGCCTTAACTACGGATTCCACGCAGTTATTGCCATCGTTATGATATTGTTCTGCTAAATCATAAATTTCCTTCATATTCTATGCCTCCAAAAAATAACCTAATCCTGTTTATTTTAGCAAGCATAGAACAAAATAGCAAGAAAAATGCTGTGACCGAAAAGCCACAGCATTGTATATCAAAGACCGAACATAGTCTTTGCCAGTTTTATTCCGCTCTCTGTTTTAAAAATCCGCTCCACAGCCTTAGCAATATTCTCCTTCGGCGTACCGTCCTCATAAAAATTTACTATAAAATCAGCTTCCACAAGCAACTGATAATCAAGACCGTCAATGATATTATACGTATGGTGATGAGCGACAAGATAGCAGATGCGTTCAATTTTTTCAGGGGCATACCCAACCTTTTGCAAAAGTTTGCGTGCTACCGCAGGTCCTTCCTGCTCCTGAATTTTGCCTGTGCAGTGACCGGCACCATACTTGGCCTCGCCGGGTTTAATACCGCAGTCATGCACAAGACCGGCCGCCTCCACAAGCTCTGTCAGCTCTGCATCAGCAGCCTCGCTCTCAGCCAGCTGCTTGGCCAGGCTGGCAACCTTGATAAAATGCTGGCAGCGGCGTGCATCTCCGGCAAAAAAAGCTATCATCTCATTATATAAAGCAACGTTTTTATTCATAGCATTCACTCCAATCCGACTAAAATACGATTCAATCTTATTTTGGCCTAAACAATGCAGTTTGGCAAGTTTTTTCGCCATAATAATATTATAAAAGTATTCTCTCCCAACACACAGAAAAGCGCTCTTAGCCTGCATTACGCAAGACATCGAGCGCCTTCCTGTTTTATTAGGGAGTTTGATTAGGGAGAAGCAAATTATTTTTCCTCAATAGGATAATCCTGCAGAGCATCATAGCCTGTTTCACCGGTACGAATCTTTACAACATCCTCAACATCATAGATGAAGATTTTGCCATCGCCGTATTTGCCGGTATACAGAACCTGCTTAGCAACATTGACTACTGCTGCAACAGGAATTGCGGAAACAATCATTTCAACCTTTACCTTCGGCAGCAGGTGAGCTGCAACCTCGGCACCACGATACATTTCCGTAGAGCCCTTCTGAATGCCGTAGCCTAAAACCTTGGTAACAGTCATGCCGGTAATTCCCAGCTTATCCAAAGCATTCTTCAATGCTTCGAAACGATTTTGCGAGGTGATAATAACAACCTTGCTCATCTTTACTGCACCTGCAGGCTTAGCTGCAGTTTCCTTGACCGGAGTAACATAAGTAGTAGTAACAGAGGTCTGTGCCTCCAACGGGGTTTGCATAAAGTCGGCATAGCTGCTGAGCAGGCCATGCTCTTCCATATCCAGACCTTTGATTTCTTCGGATTCCTTAACACGCAGACCGAAGAGCTTATCAAGAACTTTAAAGATAATCGTCATCGTAATCGCAACATAGATTGCTACAACTACAACGCCGAGGATTTGTTTTACCAGGAAATCAGTACCGCCGCTATAGAAGAGGCCGCCGTCAAGAGCGAAGAGGCCGGTTGCGATAGTACCGAAGGCACCGCAGACACCGTGAACAGAAATTGCACCGACAGGATCATCAATCTTCAGCTTCTGGTCGAAGAATTCAACAGCAGCAACTACCAGCACACCGGCAATCAGGCCGATGATTAAAGCGCCGGCCGGGCTTACCATGTCGCAGCCTGCGGTAATTGCTACCAGACCTGCAAGCACGCCGTTCAGTGTCATGGAAACATCAGGCTTGCCGTAGCGAATCCAGGTGTAAATCATAGTTGCGGTAGCAGCAGCTGCTGCAGCCATGTTAGTGGTAATGAAGATAGCACCCATGGAAACCAAGGCGTCATCACCGGTTGCACAGACGGTGGAAGCACCGTTGAAGCCGAACCAACCGAACCAAAGGAGGAAAACGCCCAAGGCACCAAGCGGAATGCTGTGACCGGGAATAGCGTTTACCGTACCGTCGGCATTGTATTTGCCGATACGCGCGCCAATCATCTTGGCACCGACAAGAGAAGCAACGCCGCCTACCATATGAACGGCAGTGGAACCGGCGAAATCATGGAAGCCCATCTGTGCGAGCCAGCCGCCGCCCCAAATCCAGTGACCGCTAATCGGGTAGATAATAGCGCTGATTAATACGCTGTAAATGCAATATACCAGGAAGTTGGTACGTTCTGCCATAGCACCGGAAACAATTGTTGCTGCGGTAGCACAGAACATCGTCTGGAAGATGAAGTACGCAGTGCTCGGATAGCTGGCACCGTAATCACCTTTTACAAAGAAGTCCGGCGTGCCGATGAAGCCGCCGATATCGGTACCAAACATCAGGCCAAAGCCCAGAACCCAGAAAACGATGGAGCCAAGGCACATATCCATGACGTTTTTCATAACGATGTTGCCGGCATTTTTGGCTCTGGTAAAGCCTGTTTCAACCATTGCAAAACCAGGCTGCATAGAAAATACCAGGAAGGCACCTATCAGCACCCATATAGTATCGGCAGATACATATTTGTCCATTTGTAAACACCCCTCAAATTATAATAATTTTTAACGTGTCATTGAGCAGCGCTCACATGGCATTAGCTAAAGAAAGAGGGGCGTACCCGATTTTTCGGATACACCCCATTGTGTATGAGTTTTTATTGTTTTATATATTATTTTATCTTAACACACCTTACTCGAGGCTGTCGAGAAGGCAACTGCAGCTTACTCATTTACACCAAACAACAACTCACCATAAGTCGGATAGTCGAGATACTTACCACCGGTCAAAGCTTCGGCAGCATCAACAGCACTTCTCAGCTTGCCCATTTCTTCAAGAACAGTATCGTGATAGTACAGAGCCTGTTTCTCGCTATCGCCGATTTCTGCTGCTTCCTTCAAGCCATCTTCCAGCTTCAGGGAGGATGCATACATTTCTCCGCCCAGCTTGCTCAGCTTATCGGCAAGTGCGCCTTCAAAGCCTGCGCTGACACCGGCAGCCTTTTTATCAAGTACTGCTTTGGTCAAATCTCCGGTATAAGCGGTAACTGCCGGGAGGATGTCCTTATGGAACATATCCAGCATGGTTGCTGCTTCGATAGAAATTGTGGTGCTGTAGTTCTCCAGCAGGATTTCTACACGGGATTCAACCTCGGCTTTTGTAAAGATGTTATGCTTTTCGAACAGCTCGATGTTCTTGGCATGTCCCAGATACGGCAGAGCCTCCGGAGTAGATTTGAGGTTCAGCAGGCCACGTTTAGCAGCTTCCTCAACCCATGCATCGGTATAACCGTTGCCGTTGAAGACAATACGTTTATGAGCTTTATAGGTTTCTTTAACCAAATCATATACTGCTGCTTCCAGATCAGGAGCATCTGCCAGCTTATCAGCAAATTCATCCAGCTCTTCGGCAACGATGGTATTCAGTACAATGTTGGGACCTGCGATGGAGAACATGCTGCCCAGCATACGGAATTCAAATTTATTGCCGGTGAAGGCGAAGGGAGAGGTTCTGTTTCTGTCGGTGTTGTCCTTAACAAGAGCAGGAATGGTATCGTCGCTTACCTTGATGTAACTTTCTGGGTTGCCGTTGTAAACCTTGTCTGCTGCAATAGCTTCGAGAACTGCAGTCAGCTCAGTGCCAAGGAACATAGATACGATAGCCGGAGGAGCTTCGTTAGCGCCCAGACGATGGTCATTGCCGGCGCTGGCAACAGATACACGCAGCAGATCCTGATATTCATCAACAGCCTTGATAATTGCTGCCAGGAAGGTCAGGAAGCGCAGGTTTTTGTACGGCTCCTTGCCGGGATCCAGCAGATTCAGGCCTTCTTCCGTAGATAAGGACCAGTTGTTATGCTTGCCGCTGCCGTTGACGCCGTCGAAGGGTTTTTCATGCAGCAGGCAAACAAGACCGTGACGCAGAGCAACACGTTTCATGAACTCCATCATCAGCTGGTTATGGTCAGACGCTACGTTAGTAGTGGTAAAGATTGGTGCCAGCTCGTGCTGTGCCGGAGCAACCTCGTTATGCTCGGTCTTGGCGAGTACGCCCAGCTTCCACAGCTCATCGTCCAAATCCTTCATGAAGGAAAGTACTCTTTGTTTGATAATGCCGAAGTAGTGGTCGTCCAGCTCCTGACCACGCGGAGATTTCGCACCGAAAAGGGTACGGCCGGTGTAAACCAGGTCTTTACGTTTTTCCCACATTTTTTTATCTACGAGGAAATATTCCTGTTCCGGACCAACAGTACTGTTGACGCGGATAGTATCAATGCCGAA
The DNA here is from genome assembly GCF_000434895.1 of Phascolarctobacterium succinatutens CAG:287. Classification (GTDB taxonomy): domain Bacteria; phylum Bacillota; class Negativicutes; order Acidaminococcales; family Acidaminococcaceae; genus Phascolarctobacterium_A; species Phascolarctobacterium_A succinatutens_A. The sequence goes on along the minus strand of NZ_FR892797.1, from coordinate 10,416 downwards.
CAGCTTCAGCAGCTTGCAGGCTGCTTTGCTGACTGCATTCATGGAACGCAGCAGCGGAGTCTTTTTATCCAGCACTTCGCCGGTGTAGGAGCAGAAGGCTGTAGGAATGCACAGGCAGTTATCTTTGATAAATGCATAGGAGGTCGGGTCCCATGCTGTATAGCCGCGGGCTTCGAAGGTTGCACGCAAGCCGCCGGACGGGAAGCTGGAAGCATCAGGCTCGCCCTGAATCAGCTCTTTGCCGGAGAAGTCCATAATAACACGGCCTTCGGCAGTAGGAGAAATGAAGCTTTCATGCTTTTCAGCAGTAATACCGGTCATCGGTTGGAACCAATGGGTGAAATGAGTGCAGCCATGCTCCAGAGCCCAGTCCTTCATAGCATTGGCGATGATATTAGCAATTTCCAGATTCAGCGGAGTGCCTGCCAGCACTGCTGCCTTATATGCCTTATAGGTTGCAGTCGGCAGACGGTCCTTCATAACGCTTTCGTTAAAAACTAAGCTGCCAAACAGTTTCGGTACATCATTCATTGTAAAACCTCCCTAATTTCTCTCTGAGAATTTCCTTGGGTTTACGAAGTGTAAGCCCCTCATTTGAATTACATTTTTTGTGCTTTACAGATTTTCTTCTCTCTGGCTCTGTAAATAAGAAAGCACCGTCAGCTGCGCCCTGCGCTGCTACGGTGCTTCATTGCACTTATCATGGGTAAGAGGATAATTCTCACCGCTGATATAAAAGAAAAAGCAACTACGAAGTTTGGATCTTTCAATCCAACAACCACGTCGTTGCTTTATGCGCTTATTATAATACTAGGTTTTCAATTTGTAAAGAGGGTAAGAGGAAAAATTTTTATTTTTTTCGTGTAAAACGCTTTTTCTGTTAGCGTCACAATTAACATTTCGTTCCGTTCAGAAAAAATTTTCCGTGCCCAAAGGGCACAACGCAAATTTCGTGTTGAACCATATACGAAGTGCTGCAAAACTCGCGCGAAGCTAGGAATTTTTGCAAGATAAGCATACAATAGCGCTCAAACAATGCAGCACTTCGATGCTTCCAGACACTCATTTGCTAAAATTTTTATTCAATTCCCGATATGTTAATTGCTTTTCGCATGAATATCTTCAAAAACTAATGCTAATATAAAATTAACGGTTATACTACACACGCTTCAGCAGGAT
>NZ_FR892797.1:0-9211 GCF_000434895.1 Phascolarctobacterium succinatutens CAG:287 | reverse complement strand
CTTCAGCAGGATTTTTGCGTTCTGTAAAGAATTGTACAGTATAGAGTATGCAATGCAAAACGCAATATAACTAATTGCCAAGGAGGAACCCTTATGGAATTAACCGCTGTTGCGCAGCTACGCCGCATGGTGCTGAAGCATTTATCCCGCTACACCTGGAATAACGAGTTGCCTGACCACGTCTACGATATTCTGCAGGAGGTACGCGAGGACACTCCGCGCTACCGCTGCTGTGTTTATAAAGAAAGAGCCGTACTGAAAAACCGTATTGATATGGCGCTGGGCCAGGAGTGCTCCAGCAATATCATCGAGGCTGCCAAGCTGACGCTGAACGAGCCTGAGCGCACCGATTTGCCGATTATCGACGTGCTCCCAGCAGCCTGCGACCAATGCCCTATTGATGCTTATTACGTCACCGATATGTGCCGTCACTGCATCACCCATAAATGCATGAATAACTGCCCGAAAAAGGCTATCACCATTATTCAGGACCGTGCCTTTATCGATAAAACGAAATGTATTGAATGCGGACGCTGCAAGCAGATGTGCCCCTACGGTGCAATTATCGAAATCCATCGTCCATGCGTGCGTGCCTGCGCCATCGGTGCCATCAGCATCGGTGAAAACCGTAAGGCTGTCATTGACCATGAAAAATGTGTTTCCTGCGGTGCCTGCCGCAATGCCTGCCCCTTCGGCGCCATTGACGAGCGCAGCAATATCATCCGCGTTATCCGCGAAATTCAGCAGGGCAAGCAGGTTATCGCCCTTGTGGCACCTTCTATCGTAGGCCAATACGGTTTAAAGATTACTATGGCACAAATTTACGAGGCACTTCAAAAAGCAGGCTTCGCCGAGGTCGTAGAGGTTGGTGTTGGTGCCGATATCACCAGCGTTAAGGAAGCAGAGGAATATCTGGAGAAGGTTCCTGCCAAGCAGGGCTTTATGACCAGCTCCTGCTGTCCTGCCTTTGTTAAGCTGATTAAAACACAGGTACCGGAGGCTGCGGACAAGATTTCCGACACTCCCTCCCCCATGCTCACCTGCGCTGAGCTGATAAAGCAAAAATATCCCTATGCCGTTACTGTGTTCATCGGTCCCTGCATCGCCAAAAAGGTGGAAGCACGCGAGCACCGCGAAACCATCAACTATGTGCTGACCTTTGAAGAGATTATGTGCATGCTGGAGGGCAAGGATATCAAATTTGTGGAAATGAGCGGTGATACCGCTTATGAACGTGATGCCTCCAAGCTTGGCCTGAGCTTCCCGCTGACGGCCGGCGTAAGCGCTGCCGTGCAGGATACGGTTGCCGCTATGGGCGGTGAGGTACATAATGCGCAATACTGCTCCGGACTGGACAAATGCCGTGATACGGTTAAGGCTGCTGCCACAGGCAAGCTCGACTGCAGCTATATCGAAGGTATGGCCTGCTCCAACGGCTGTATCGACGGTCCTGCTGCCGTAGGCGACTTCCACATTACGAAGGTTGCCCTGACGAAATACGCAGCAGCAGCCCCAAATAAGCAGGCTGCCGAAGATAAGCACACAAAATAAAATTTTACAAACTATCCCTTCTGCCGCATTGGCAGAGGGGATAGTTTGTTCATAGCAGGATTTTAGTCTGCTAAAATCATAGAGTGCGTTTTACTGCGCACTAAAAGAACGGAGATTCCTAAGCAAATGCAAAACACTCACTACATCGGTCACATTGCTGCCCTCATTACAATTGCTACCTGGGGCACGACCTTTATTTCTACCAAGGTTTTACTTACCGGCTTTCAGCCGCTGGAAATTCTTTTTTTCCGCTTTATTATGGCCTTTTTCGCCCTTTGGCTGGCCTATCCTAAAATGCTGAAAACAGATAAAAAGCAGGAGCCTGTTTTTATGGCAGCAGGCCTCTGCGGCATCTGCCTCTACTACCTTTTGGAAAACATCGCCCTGACCTATACGCAAGCCTCCAACGTCGGCGTAATCGGCAGCACCGCGCCTTTCTTTACCGCGCTGCTGGCGCATTATTTTATGCGTTCTGCCGGCAGCTTAAGCAAGCAGTTCATCATCGGCTTTTTCATCGTAATGGCAGGCATCACCTGCATCAGCTTCAACGGTGTAGCCATGCAGCTCAATCCGCTGGGTGATTTGCTGGCGATTTCGGCTGCCGTCGTGTGGGCGTTTTATGCTCTGCTGACGAAAAAAATCAGCAGCTATGGTTATCCTGTTATCCTCGCTACACGCAGAACCTTTTTCTACGGCATTCTCTTTATGGTGCCAGCGCTCGGTTTTATGGATTTTGAACTGAACCTGGCGCGCTTCGCCAATACTACCTATCTTTTCAACATTGTCTTTCTGGGACTGGGCGCTTCCGCCCTCTGCTTTGTCACTTGGAATTTGGCAGTTAGGGAGTTGGGTGCAGTAAAGGCCAGCGTTTATATTTATATGGTTCCCGTTATCACCGTCATTACTTCGGCTATTATCCTGCAGGAAAAAATCACCCTGCTGGTAGCACTCGGTACCATCCTGACGATGACCGGCCTGTTTATCTCAGAATACAGGCCAAAGAAAAAATAAAGTAAGAAGGCAAACAAATACGCCCTAGGCATCAACAGCCTAAGGCGTATTTTTATTTATTCTGCATATAATAATTAATAAAGGTCTGCGCAACCTGCGACAGCTCTCTGCCCTTAACTATAGACAGCGTCATCTCAAGAAACAAGCGCTCATCCTTGATTTCCTTGCGGACCAGATTCGCCGGAAACAATTCTACAGCCGGTGCCGGTACAATTGCCACACCGGTATTTTTTTCTGCCCAGGCTATGGCCGAAAGCTTAGTAGTATTAATACTCATAACCTGCGGGAAAATGTGTGAATCCGAGCAAACAGAAAAAAACAGCTCAGAACAGCCACGCGACAGACATAACGGAATGTCCTCCAAATCATCCAGCAGGATATTAGGCTTATCATTTTTCAGATACGGGCTATCCTTATGAAAAAGCGCAACCAGACGCTCTTTACGGCTGAACAGCGTTTCAAAGCGTTTAGACTGCTTTAGGGGTGCATTGGCAATGCCTATTTCCGTTTTCCCATCCAAAAGCTGCTGGGTTTGTTCGTCAATCGGCACCTCATACAGCTCATAATTAATATGCGGAAACTCTCTGTAAAAATCACTCAAAAAGTTTTTAATAAAGTTTATTGACATCGAAGGTGACAGACTTATGCGCAGCGTACCGCTAAAGCCTGCCTGACAGTCAACTATCTCCTTCAGAGCGCTGTTTTCTGCCGAGCAGATATACTTAGCCTTGTTATATAAAATACAGCCTGCATCCGTAAGCTCAATGCTGTGACCGCCACGGCGCACATGCAGCAGCTGCGTACCAAAACGCTTCTGCAGCACCTTAAGCTGATTACTCAGCGCCGGCTGGGCAATCGCTATCTGCTTAGCTGCGGCAGAAATACTGCCGGCTTCAACTATGGCAATAAAATTGCGGTAATATTCTATGTCCATATAGGGTTCTCCTTTACTTCTCTCTGCCTTTATTATACTATACAGCAATATTTCTGAGTACATTTTTAGTTTTTAAAATTAAATTTTTCATAAAACCAATGACAGCATATGCAAAACGCATATAACTCCAATAGATTATTTTTATAAGTGATTAGGAATAAAAGCATAAGTTTTTCGTTTTTTTCTAAAAACAGACAACTATATATCATGAATTATCCTGTTCCCGCATCAAAGAACGAGTTAACGTATATATATTTTTTATATGTAAAATGTATTTTCCGTATTTTACTTTATATGTTGATAGATTTAAACTGTAAGCAGATAAGGAAATTTCCAAAAAAGAAAAGAGGTTTTTGAAATGCTGGATGCAACACGTTTGCGCACCCCCTGCCTATTTGACAAAATAGTCAGCGCGGACGAAGCAGCCACACTGATTACCGATGGTATGAATGTCGATGTCAGCGGCTTCACCCCCTCTGGCTATCCTAAGAAAACCACACTTGCTCTCGCTAAAGCCATCAAGGCCGGCAAAAAATGCCGTATCAATATTTGGAGCGGTGCTTCCGTCGGACCGGAAATCGAAGAAGCACTTGCCGAAGTCGGCGGTATCAGCGGACGCATGCCTTATTATGCAGCCTCCAACAAAACACTCAGCCGCCAGATCAACACCGGCAGCGTAACCTATATTGATCAGCATTTAAGCCACTTTGCCCAACAAATCGACTACGGCTTTTACGGCGATGTTGATGTTGCAATCGTTGAAGCCGCTGCTATCAATGCAGACGGCAGCATTGTTCTCGGTTCTGGTGTCGGCAACACGCCTATGCTTGTAAAGCATGCAAAAAAAATTATTGTTGAGGTCAACACATCTATCCCGCTGACGCTGGAGGGAATGCACGATATTTACATCTGCAGCAAACCACCTGAGCGCACCGAAATCCCTATTTATCATGTCGGTGACCGCATCGGTTCTCCTTATGTAAGCTGCGGACTTGACAGAATTACCTGCATCGTCGAATCAGACATTGTCGACCATGTACGCAATTTAAGCGCTCCTGATGAAGCAAGCAAAAAAATTGCCGCTAACCTGGTTGATTTTTTGGAGCACGAGCAGCGTCACGGCCGTCTGCCGCAGCAAATGCTGCCGTTGCAGTCCGGCGTAGGAAGCATAGCCAATGCTGTATTAATGGGTTTGGCAGAATCTAAATTTGATAATCTTACTATGTACTCGGAGATTTTGCAAGATTCTGTTTTTAAGCTGATAAAATGCGGTAAAGTCACCCAGGCCTCCGGCTGTGCCTTCACCCCATCGCCGACAGTTTGGGAGATGTATAAAGAAAATCCCGAGCTCTACCGTAACCGCATTGTTCTGCGTCCGCTCGACATCAGCAATAATCCGGAGGTCATCCGCCGCCTCGGCGTTATCTCCATGAATACACCGCTTGAATTTGATATTTACGGTCAGGCAAATTCTACCCATGTTATGGGCAACCGTATGATGAATGGTATCGGCGGCAGCGGAGATTATATGCGCAACGGTTACCTGACAATATTCTCCACCCCGTCAACTGCCAAAGGCGGTAATATCTCGAGCGTAGTTCCCATGGTTTCACACGCAGATCATACCGAACATGATACGATGATTTTTATTACCGAGCAGGGTGTAGCCGATATCCGCGGTCTGAGTCCTCTAAAACGGGCCAAACTGATTATCGAAAAATGCGCCCACCCCGATTTCAGGGAACAGCTTTATGATTACCTGAAAATGGCGCAAAGAAAAAACGGCCATGAGCCTGTTGATTTGGAACATGCCTTCGACATGCACATAGCGTTAGAAAAAACAGGCACGATGAAAGAGCAATCCAAGGAGGAAGAGCATTATGACTACACGAGAAGATTTACAGCTTAGCTTAGATGCCTATGATGCCAAGGTTGCCAAGGCAATCGCAAAATTCCCTGAACGGCAGCATTTAAGCGAAAAGCGCTTATATACACCCTTAGATATCGATGAAAATTTTGATTATAACAGTAAACTCGGCTTTCCCGGTCAGTATCCCTTCACCCGTGGCGTACAGCCCACAATGTACAGAGGCCGCCTGTGGACTATGCGTGCTTATGCAGGCTTTGCCACTGCCGAAGAAACAAATGCCCGTTACAAATATCTGCTACAGGCAGGCCAAACCGGTCTTTCCGTAGCTATGGATTTACCGACACAAATCGGTCTGGACAGCGACGCACCGTTATCCGAAGGCGAAGTCGGCAAGGTTGGCGTAGCTATTGATTCTCTCGCTGACATGGAAAAGCTTTTTGAAGGCATTCCCCTGGACAAGGTCAGCACCTCGATGACCATCAACGGTCCGGCAGCCGTACTTCTGGCAATGTATGTAGCTGTTGCCGAAAAGCAGGGCGTAAAACCGGAGCAGCTGAAGGGCACTATTCAAAACGATATTCTCAAGGAATATATCGCTCGCGGAACCTATATCTTCCCGCCACGTCCTTCCATGCGCCTGATTACAGATACCTTTGCTTATTGCTCGCAGAATATCCCCAAATGGAATACTATCAGCGTTGGCGCTTATCACATTCGCGAAGCAGGTGCTTCCGAGGTACAGGAAATCGCTTTTGCCTTCGCTAATGCCATGGCCTATATTGATGCTGCAATCAAAGCAGGCCAAAAGGTTGATGATTTTGCTCCCGGTATCAGCTGGATTTTTACCGCAGGCCTTAATTTCTTCTCTGAAATAGCCAAATTCCGCGCTGCCCGCCGCTTGTGGGCACGCATCATGAAAGAGCGTTACGGAGCCACCGTTCCCAAGGCACAGATGCTGCGCGTACACGTTCATACCGCAGGCAGCGTGCTGACAGCACAGCAGCCTTTGAACAACGTTGCCCGCATTACCTGGCAGGCTATGTCCGCTGTACTTGCAGGCATTCAGTCGATGGCCTGCTGCGCTTATGACGAAGCCATTGCCCTCCCTACGGAAGAAAGTGCAACGCTTGCACTGCGCACCCAACAGCTCATCGCTTACGAAAGCGGTGTTGCCGACACAATCGACCCAATGGCCGGTTCCTATTATGTTGAAGCACTCACTGACAAATTCGAAAAAGAAGCTTATGAATACATCCAAAAAATTGATGCCATGGGCGGTGCGGTTGCTGCTATCGAACAAGGCTATATGCAAGGTGAAATGGCTGCCCATGCCTACGAATATCAGACAGATATTGAAAAAGGCAAGCGTACAGTCATCGGCGTCAACAAATTTGCAGACAATAAGGCTGTCAAAACAAATGATATTATTACGGCAGATTTAAGCGTTGCGGAACGTCAGATTGCCAGTGTAAATGAAATGAAGGCTCACCGTGACCAGCAAGCAGTAGATGCTTCCCTGAAAGCTCTGAAGGAAGCTGCCAAGTGTGAAGCTAACCTTATGCCTTATCTGATTGATGCTATTAAAACCTATGCAACCTTAGGCGAAATCTGCGGCGTACTGCGCGAGGTTTTCGGAGAATACCAGCAGGGAGGTAATTTGTTTTAAGGCTAAGGCAGGTGTTTACGTTGCATTTGGCGAATACCATGGCAATAGTTAAAATTAAAGCAAAGGCAGGTATTAACAATGACAACTAAAGCATTAGCAAAATTTACCGCAGAATTGTGCTACGAAAAGCTTTCTGCTCACAGCATCGAAATGGCTAAAAAATGTCTGCTGGACTGGCTGGGGATTGCTATCCGCGGTTCACAGGAAAAGCCGGTGCGTATTATCCATGATGTTATTCTTCAGGGAGATGCCCCGCAGGCGAACATTTTCGGCAGCCTTCCTGCCAAAAAGGCCGGCGCCCTGAACGCAGCCTTTATCAACAGTGCTGCTTCCCACAGTCTGGACTTTGATGACCTGCATAACCCGTCGATTATTCATCCGGCTTGCGTTGTTGTTTCTCCCGCACTGGCTGTCTGCGAAGCGGAGCACAAAAGCGGCAAGCAGCTCATCGCAGCAATTTGTGCAGGCTACGAAGCCAGCGGTCGCGTAGGCGAAGCGGTTATCCCGGAATCCTACTTCTTTTGGCATACTACCGGTACCGCAGGCACCATCGCCGCCGGTGCTGCTGCCGCCAACGCCCTCGGTCTTGACGCACAGCAGACCTTGATGTGCTACGGCAGCGCCGGCACTCAGGCAGCAGGCCTGTGGGAATTTCTCAAAGAAGGTGCCATGAGCAAGCCGCTGCACACAGGCAAGGCTTCCTACAGTGGCGTCCTCAGCGCTTATCTTTCGCAGAAGGGCTTTACTGCAGCCAGTGAAATTTTAGAAGGCGAAAAGGGCTTCTGCCGTGCCATGGTCAAGGAGCCGCACTTGGAGAAACTTACCGAAAACATGAGCACCGACAAGCTGAAAATCGACATCAACTCCTTCAAGCCCTACGCCTGCTGCAAGCATGCTCACGCCGCTCTTTACGCCATTCAGGAGCTGCGCAAGGCTCATTCTCTGCAGCCTGAGGACATCGCTGAAATTAAGCTGTACGTCAACGATATTACCAACTATCTGATCAATAATCCACAGCCGCAAACGCCCTACGGCGGCAAATTCAGTATTCAATATTGCTCCGCTGCTATGCTGAAGTTCGGCGAAGTAGGCATTGCGCAGTTCAGCGAGGAATGTATCCATAACAAAGAGCTTACGGATTTAATGCAGCGCATCGAGGTTATCCGCGATGAGGCTATGGAACAGCTTTATGCAGCAGATGCTTCCAAGCTGGCTTCCAGAGTAGAAATTCAGCTGTATAACGGACAAACTCTTACAATGCAGGTTGATTATCCTAAGGGAGATCCGGAAAATCCTCTGACTTGGGAGGAGCTCTGCGCCAAGTTTATAAGCCTTGCCGTACCTGTTTACGGTGAAGCAAAGGCATTACGTTTACAAAATTTGGTAGCAAGCCTTGAGCAATGCAGCGACGTTGCCCAAGCGCTGGATGCCTGTCTAAAGGAGGAATGATTTATGCAACCGGAAGAAATTATCCGAAGCGTAAAAGATATCTACACGCATAACGCTTTTATGCAGCACTGCGGCATAAAGGTTCACAGCATCAGCTGCGGCAAAGCTGCAGTAGGCCTGCGCATCGACCCTGCTATCCACACAAACCTTCACGGCAAGCTGCACGGAGGCTTGCTTACAACACTGGTGGATAATGCCACCGGTATTGCCTGCGCTGCTATGGGCAAGCGCGTGGTTACGGTATCGATGACCGTAGATTTCATCAAAGGCGCTCCTTCCGGTGCAATGGTAGAGGCACAGGCTGAGGTTGTTTCGCATAATGACCAGTTGATTACTATGCAGATTCATGTATATGATACTGATGCAGATACATTGCTGGCCGCCGGCAGCTGCTGTATGCTGACGATTGCCGACTTCCCCGGAATTCCGGAAAAGTGGTAGATATCAGCTCCGCAGGTAATCTATAAAACATATACCATAACAGCTTAACTGCTTTCGTTACAATGTAAAAAGGAGTTCTCCCCTGCGGGAGAACTCCTTTACTGTAAGCAAAAAATCTTTATCAAATTCATTCCGCCTTAATCTTTTCAACCTGCTCAACGGAAAGTGAAGTAGCCTTAGCAATATCCTCTACAGATAATCCCATACTTAAAAGACGCTTTGCGGTTGCAGTCTTTTCTTCTGCCTTGCCTTCGGTAAAGTGTACCCTTTGTCAAGGACAAATTAAGAA
>NZ_FR892796.1 GCF_000434895.1 Phascolarctobacterium succinatutens CAG:287 | reverse complement strand
GCGCATTACAGCACCTATATTTAATATATGAAAAAGTATTTGCAAACAAAATTAAAGTTATCAAAAAATTAGCACAGCAGTTGCCGAGGGTGTTTCCAGCGCTGCGCACAGAGCGCCTCGCAAAACGCCTTCACCCTCTTTCTTCCGCCATTTTCCATATAATAGTTGATAATTATTTTCAATCGTGATATGATTATATTGGTTCCGAAGGAACTAATAATTGATTATTCTTACAAAAGAATGAAAAAGAGAGGTTTTTTAAATGACGACTGTTGCTGAAAAGTATTTACAAATTGCTAAGCTGGCAAAGGATCCTGCTAATGCAGAGGTTGTTATTGATGGTATTCTGACATTTTTCGGATTGGATTATTTTGACTTAGACCTGGGTGTTGAATACCTGTACACCACTAAAGTGATTGACTATAAATTCAGAAGCGTGCTGCACAAGGCTGAAGACATGGATGCTATTATGGCATGGTTCAAAGAAAAAGCCGGCGTTACCGATGAGGAAATCGCTGCTGCCGAAGCTAAAGAAAAAGAATACGTTGCAGGCTGCCTGATGCTTGCTAAACAATATCTGGGTATGGGCCACTGCATCAGCGGTAAAACCTATCTGGAGCTGGCTGCTGCCAAAGGCTCTGAAGAAGCAATCGCACAGCTGAAGGACATGGAATATGCACAAGATATGTATGATCTGGGCAAGCATTATCTGGCAATGGGCCATTGCATCTGCTCTAAGACCTACTTTGAGCTGGCTGCTGCCAAAGGCTGCCCTAAGGCTGCTGCAAAGCTGAAGGACATGGAATATGCAGAAGACATGTACAAGCTGGGCGAGCAATACCTGGGCATGGGCCACAAAATCTGCTCCAAGACCTACTTTGAATTAGCTGCTGCCAAAGGTTGCCCTAAGGCTGCTGCAAAGCTGAAGGACATGGAATATGCAGAAGACATGTACAAGCTGGGCGAGCAATATCTGGCAATGGGCCACAAAATCTGCTCTAAGACCTACTTCGAGCTGGCTGCTGCCAAAGGCTGCCCGGAAGCTGCTGCAAAGTTAGCTGAATACTAAGCATAATTGATTCTCTAAAATAAGTGTTGGGGTTTTGACCTGATTCAGGTTAAGACTGCCAACACTTTTTTGCTTAAAAGCCCTGCTTTGGCAGCTGAAAAAGCGTTTCTAAAATTTTTTCAAAAAAACCTCTTGCCAAAACGTTAAACGTATGGTAATATATATAACTGTCAGACACACTGACATTGGCCCGGTGGTTCAGTTGGTTAGAATGCCGCCCTGTCACGGCGGAGGTCGTGGGTTCGAGTCCCATCCGGGTCGCCANNNNCGAGTCCCATCCGGGTCGCCAATGCGGAAATAGCTCAGTGGTAGAGCACCTCCTTGCCAAGGAGGGGGTCGCGAGTTCGAATCTCGTTTTCCGCTCCATAGGGGCATAGTTCAATGGTAGAGCAACGGTCTCCAAAACCGTCGATCTGGGTTCGAGTCCTAGTGCCCCTGCCATAGCAAATGTAGCCTGAGAGTTCAGCTCTCAGGTTTTTTTGTGCCTGCGTTTAGCAAGATACTACTTTATTAGCAAACAGTTTATGCAAGGCTTTGCCGCTAACCCCTTTGCCCTGCACCTTACCAGCTTTTATGTAACTTACAGGACAAATTTATTGACAGTAACCCCAAAAAAGCATATAATA
>NZ_FR892795.1:58460-149979 GCF_000434895.1 Phascolarctobacterium succinatutens CAG:287 | reverse complement strand
GTATAGGAAAGCTGTTAGAGGTAATAGATAGTTTTTCACTGTCTTCATATCTATATTAGCACAAAAATATCTGGAAGGGAGCAACTTTAAAGTCTTTATGAATAACTTTCATAAGGCAAATGAATGACTTTCATGAAATTTTAGAAGCGAATCAGGGACAGTTTAGTAAGCGGAATATTGACAATATACTATATTCTTTACTTGTCAAGTTTTTGATTAGGTGCTATATTATGTAGTACTAATATGTCTATAAAATTTCTATTAAATATATTGGGAGAGAGGAGCGGTAAAGTTGCTCAAAGGTATAATTCTGATTATAGGTGCTGCAACCTGCTGGGGCATGGGCGGTGTAGCAGGACAGTATTTGTATCAGTATCACGATGCGGATATGGTCTGGCTTTGCATGGTGCGTCAGATTTTGGCAGGCTGTATGTTCCTGCTTTTTGCGGCAACGGTGCAAAAGCAAAATATCTTTACTATTATCAAGGATAAGCCTCTGGATATTATCGAGTTTTCGTTTTTAGCTATTTTAGGTGCGCAGCTGGGCTTTTATTATACAATCAGCCTGTGCAACGCTGCGACTGCGACGGTTTTGCAGTATATGGCACCGGTCTACGTTATGCTGTGGATGAGCTATAAGTCAAGAAAAATTCCTGACGTACGTGAACTGATAGGCATTGTCGGCGCGCTTGTCGGTGTCTTTCTTATCGCAACGCACGGCAGTCTGGATAGCCTGGCGATTTCGCCAATGGCATTGACAATCGGTGTATTGTCTGCGCTTTCCTATGCATATTACAGCATTAAGCCGGGCCAAATGCTCAAAAAATATACTGCGGCAACACTTATCGGCTGGGGCCAGCTTATCAGCGGCGTGGCATTGATTATCTGGCGTAATCCCTTTACGCCCGCAGGTCATTGGGATATGAGCGGTTATTTGGCTTTTGCGTATCTGCTGTTGGGTGCGACTATTGCGAGCTATGCATTTTATCTGTCAGGTTTGAAAATTGTCGGCCCTACCAAGGCGAGCCTGATTTCCTGCGCCGAGCCTTTGGCTTCTATTATCTCCGTAGTTTTGCTGCTGAACACAAAATTGGCAATGGCTGATTATATCGGTATGGCGTGCATTATTTTTACGGTTTTATTACTTTCACTGCCCAAAAAATAAACATTTTTCATAGCAGATATGATAGAATTAAGTAAAATTGCTTAAGCTAAGCAGGAGGAGGTACGGAGATGACTGATTATAAGTACAAATATGGTCATGGCTACAAGGAGTTTTCTCTGCCGGAGGAGCATGTCCTGGGCGAACTGAAAATGAAGCAGATGATGCCGCTGGAGAATTTAAAAGCAGCTGTTCTGGATGCTTTGTATCATCCTATCGCCAGCGCACCGATTGATGAGCTGGTGCAGCCCGGAATGAAAATTGCCTTTATCTGTAACGATTCAACCCGTGTTGCCAACACGCATTCCTTTATGCCCATTTTGGTTAACGAAATGAATAAACTGGGCGTTAAGGATGAGGATATGCATATTGTCTTTGCTTTGGGTACACATCGCTGCATGAGCCACGAGGAAATGGTGGAGCAGGTCGGCGAGGATGTTGCCAAACGCCTGAAAATGTATAACAGTGACTGTCATGTGCAGGACGACTTTGAGTATTTCGGCGAAACAGAGCATGGTACTCCTGTATGGCTCAATAAGCATGTTTGCGATGCTGACCTGGTTATTTTGACCGGTACCGTTGTTTATCATTTCTTCAGCGGCTTTGGCGGCGGACGCAAGGCCGTGCTGCCCGGTGTTGCCGCTATGGAAACGGTACGCAAAAACCATAGCCTGATGATGAGTCCGGAGGCAAAATTAGGCAAGCTGCATGGTAATCCTGTATACGATGATCAGGTCGCGGGCGTGCGTCTTTTTGCCAAAGAGCACAAGATGTTCCTGTTCCATTCTATTTTGGATGCTCAAAAGCAATTCCTGAAGGTTTTTGCCGGTGACTGGTATGAAGCACATCTTGAGGCCTGCAAATTTGTGGAACAGGTTTATGGCGTGCCTATCAGCGAGCCGGCGGATGTAGTTATTGCCAGCTGCGGCGGTTATCCTAAGGATATCAATATTTATCAGCTGCAAAAGACGATGGATAATGCCTGGTGTGCTGTTAAGGATGGCGGCGTAATTATTATCCTCGGCGAATGTGAAGAAGGTAGCGGCAGTGCCGCTTTGGAAAAAGCTTTGGAAGAAAATCCCTCGCCGGATGCTATTAAAGCTGAGCTGGAAAAGAATTTTGTCATCGGTGCGCATAAGGCTTTTGCTATCACCCGCCTGATGAAGAAGGCGCATTTTATCCTTGTTTCTGCTTTGGATAAAGAGCTTGCCAAAAAATTGCTGTTTGAATCCGTGGACAGTGTAGAGGAAGCAATACAGCTGGCAGAAAAATATGTTGGCAAAGATTATAAGGTTTTGTTGATGCCGCAGGGCAGTCTGACAGTGCCTGTATTGAAAAAATAAAATTTTATAAAAAAATAAATGGCTCTTGCCTTTTACGATGATATCAGATATAATTGTAATGTTATTAGTATGTGATTAAGTAGAAGGGGAGAACGTTTGTGAAGTTAGATATTGATTATAAGGCTATAGGACTGAGGATAAAGGCCGCTCGTGCCAGAAAAGGATTAACTCAGGGAAATATAGCTAATCTAACTGGTCTGTCAACTCCGCATATCAGCAATATAGAAACCGGTAATACTAAGCTTGGCCTGCCTACAATTATTCATCTGGCTAATGTACTGGATGTTTCTGTGGACGAGCTGTTGTGTGATAACATTCATCACAGCGAGCAGATTTACTGCAATGAGCTGGCTGAACTGGTTAAGGATTGTTCTGTAGACGAGCTGCATATTATCTCTGAATTGGCTAAGGTTATCAAAAAGGCTGGCATTAACAGTGCCAAGAAGGCCAGAAAGCGCCGTACTAAGGCAGAGATGGCAGCAGCTAAGGCAGCAGAAGAGGCTGCGATGCAGCAGGAAATTTAATAGGCTTATGTGCTACTGTAGCTCAGCTGGTAGAGCAACTGATTCGTAATCAGTAGGTCGCAGGTTCAAATCCCGTCAGTAGCTCCATTAAAAAATCAAGCATCCATGCGGTTTTCGCGTGGGTGCTGTTTTTTTGTGTGTGGTAAAAATAATGCTTGTTGGTTGCAGTGTGGTTTCAATTTCGCTTTGCGGTAACGGAAGAATTAGACAGAAAATAGATATTCTGCAATAAAAAAGCCGTTGGCCTGGCCAACGGCTTAGTAAATTCTGGTGGAGATAAGCGGGATCGAACCGCTGACCTCTTGAATGCCATTCAAGCGCTCTCCCAGCTGAGCTATACCCCCATATTATATATCTATCTTACAAAAGAGGGCGGTGTTTGTCAAGTAAGCAAAAGCACTATAAGTCAGAAAATTAGCGTGTAAACAGAATTATTTTATATAGTGTAAGAAAAACAAAACAAGTCTGTTTTTAAATTTACTATATAACTAAATTGCTTGCTTGTGGCTATGATGTAAAATAAAAGCAGAGAATTTGCGGGGATGCGACAGGCGCTTTGAAAAATATATTGTGCATAATTTATTTGGAAAGATTAAATAATGATATAAGCAGAAAATCAGTCAAAAATTTGACTAAATGCGTGAAAAGTATTAAAATATAAACGTTGTATTAGTTTCGTAAAAAAATAAAAGCATAGCAGTTTAATAGATATTAAAAATAAAAGGAGTATCAGGATGAGTCAAAATTTCTTGGAGCGATGTAATGAGAAAATGCAATCAATATATGATTGTTGCGGGAAAAAAGTAAACGAATTGTATGCTAAGCTGGCAGAAGAAGTGCAATCATTATATAATCACTGTAAAGCACAGGCAAGCGAACTGGTTGCCAAGCTGTTAGAAAAAGTGCAGTTATTATACAATGATTGTTTAGAAAAAATAGCTGCTGTTATTGCTCATGTGAAGGCTGTAATAGCTGTTGCCGCAGCTGTTGCAAAAATTCAACTGACTATGCTTGAGCGTCGCGTGCGTCTGCATGTTATGAGCATTGTGAATAAGCTGCAGGCTAAGCAGCAGGAGATTGTCGGACGTATGAAAGCACGCTATCATGCGCTGCGCAGTACCTGGCGCCGTAACCAGCATTTTACCTTCTGGTTTATTCCGGCAGACGGTCAGAATATAGCTAAAACCCATGTGAAAAAGACTCATTTGAAATATGCTTTGACAGCAGTTGCTTCCTTCCTTGTTTTTGTGTCTTGTACTATCGGTGTACTGGCTCATTTTGCTGTGCAAAACGAGCAGCAGAAGCAGGAACTGGCTGCTTATAAGCAGACTAAATCCGAGCAGGAGCAGACTATCAGACAATTACGCCTGATGGCAGAAACCAACCAGAAAAAGCTGGCAGCTTTATCAAAGCTTGAAGATCAGGTTCGTAGCCAGATGGAAAAAAGTGGTGCACAGTTGCCGCCTAAGAGCAACGCTTCTGATTACGCTGGTCAGGGTGGTCCTGTCCTGGGTGATGCAAATCCGGCAAACATTGTGCTGGAGCAGGAAAAGAACATAGGTCGCGAGGCAGATGCTAAAAAGGCAGATTTAGAAAATTTGCTTAGTGCTATTGAGACTGAAAACTATCGTCGTGATGTTACTCCTAGCCAATGGCCTACTAGTGGTGGCAGTATTTCTTCTCCTTTTGGCGGTCGTGCTAACCCCTTTGGCGGGTATGGTCGCGATTGGCATCCTGGCATTGATATTGCTAATGATTATGGTGCGCCGGTTTATGCCAGTGCGGCAGGCTATGTACAACAGGCAGGCTGGTTTGGCGGTTATGGAATTTATGCACGTATAAACCATGATTATGGTTACCAGACAGCCTATGGACATATGAGCCGAGTTGTCTGCAGTGCAGGACAATATGTGAAAAAAGGCGAGATTATCGGTTATGTTGGCAGCACTGGTTACAGCACCGGTCCGCATCTGCATTTTGAAGTTATTCGCTATGGCGAGCAGGTTGATCCTTCTAGCCTGATCTGATTACTACAAAAATAAGATATCGAAAATTTTTAGGTTCGTCGTACTTAGTGCGACGAACTTTTTTTGACAGAAAAGAAGATAAATTTCAGAAAAATTGTTTACATGTGTTCTAACAAATGCTACAATTGGGATAATGAAAGGAGCGGATAAATTATGCTTACTTTAGAAATGCTGGAAAAAATGCTTTTGGCAGCAGCAGTTGAGCTTGAAGAAAAAAGTAAAATGCTGTGTGAGCTGGACAGCGTAGCCGGTGACGGTGACCATGGCGTTACTATCGCGCGTATGGCAGAGTCCATGAAAAACAAAGTAGAAGCGCATGACAGCGCTAATATTAAAGATTTACTTGATGATTTGAGCATGGCTTTTATGAACAGCAACGGCGGCAGTGCAGGACCTTTATGGGGAACTGTTTTTGGCGGACTTGCCGATGCTGCACCTGAGGATGCTAAGGAGGTTTCTTTGGAAGAGCTTCACGCTATGCTGGCTCAGGCTAAAGAGAATTTTGAGGACATTTCCAAGGCTAAAATTGGTGATAAGACAATGGTTGATGCGCTGTATCCTGCTCTTGATGCAGGCATGGCAGCTGAAGGCGATGCAAAGGCTGTCTTTGCAGCAATGGGTAAGGCAGCAGCCGAGGGCGCAGAAAAAACTGCTGATATGGTAGCACGCTTTGGTCGTGCCAAAAACGTTGGTGAACGCAGCCTGGGTACTAAAGATCCCGGTGCAACATCTATTTCTATTCTGCTGACAGCGATGGCAGGGGCAATCTGACTTGCTTATAAAGCGCAAGCTTAAAAAAACAATAAATAAAAACGGAGGCGTCATTATGCAAAAATTCATTAACAAACCGGAAAATCTGACAAGTGAATTATTGGAAGGTCTTGTATTGTCTAATTCTGATATCATTACTCTGGAGCAGGGCAACCTCATTGTAAACAAGAAATTGGCAGAGGCAGATCGTGTAACCATCGTAACCTTGGGCGGCACCGGCCATGAGCCTGCTATCAGCGGCTTTGTCGGCGAAGGGATGATTGATATTTCTGTTGCAGGTAATATTTTTGCTGCACCCGGCCCTCAGGCTTGCGTAGAAGCAATTAAGATGGCTGATAAAGGTCATGGCGTGCTTTTCGTTGTACTTAACCATGCAGGTGATATGCTGACCGGCAACCTGACCATGAAACAGGTGAAAAAACTGGGCATCAATGTTGTTAAGGTTGTAACTCAGGAAGACGTTGCTAACGCTCCTCGCGAAAACGCTGACGACCGCCGTGGTCTGGTTGGCTGCGTTCCTCTGTATAAAATTGCCGGCGCTGCAGCTGCTGCAGGCAAATCCTTGGAAGAGGTTGCTGCTATTGCACAAAAATTTGCTGATAACATGGCAACTATCGCTGTTGCTACTAAAGGTGCTACTCATCCCGCAACCGGTATGGAAATCGCTCATATTACCGAAGGCACCATGGAAGTTGGCATGGGCCAGCATGGTGAAGGCGGTGGCGGTACTCAGCCGATGAAATCTGCTGACGAAACAGCTGCTATTATGATGGACGCTCTGCTGAAGGATTTGGACGTAAAAGCAGGCGAAAAGCTGATGGTTGTTATCAACGGCAGCGGTGCTACTACTCTGATGGAACAGCTGATTGTTTTCCGTGCCTGCCATAAGCTGTTGGCAGAAAAAGGCATTGAGGTTGTGGCAAGTGCTGTAGGCGAAATACTTACCGTACAGGAAACCGCAGGCTTCCAGATGTTCATTGCACGTATGGATGATGAGCTGCTTGGCTACTGGAATGCTCCGTGCCGCACTCCGTACTACAGAAATTAAGCAGGTGATTGAATATGGCAGATAAAGAAGGTAATGTACTGGCAAAAGACTATGGTATCGGCATTGCTCCGCCGGAGCGTCCGTTCCCGGTAAAGGGACACGCATCCGCAGGCTGGGGCATGCAATCTCGTCTGGGACAGATTTTTGCTGATGACGGCCGCACTATTATGCTGGCTTTTGACCATGGTTATATTATGGGTTCTACCGCAGGTCTGGAACGTCTTGATCTGACAATTCCGCCGCTGATGCAATATGCGGATTGCCTGATGGCAACAAGAGGCGCATTGCGTACCTGCATTCACGCTAACCATCACAAGGCCGTTGCTCTGCGCTGTACTGCTGACACCAGCGTACTCAAGGACGACATGAGCTTTGGCAATGTGGGCGTAGAAATTGAAGATGCTATCCGCATGAATGCTTCCTGCATGGCAGTTCAATGCTTTGTAGGCTCTGCAGGCGAGCTTGACTCCCTGCGCAATTTGTCTTATTATGTAAATATGGGAGAACGTTTTGCAATTCCTGTTCTCGGTGTTGTAGCAGTTGGCAAGGAGATGGAGCGTACTACACGTTATTTCTCCCTGGCTACACGTCTGCTGGCCGAAACCGGCGCACATATCATCAAAACCTATTATTGTGATAACTTCGAACAGGTTACTGCTGCGTGCCCCGTACCTATCGTAATTGCCGGCGGCAAGAAGATTCCTGAGCGCGACGCACTGGAAATGGCTTACCGTGCCGTAAATGAAGGTGCAGCCGGTGTTGATATGGGACGCAACGTTTTGCAGGCTGCCGCACCGAAGGCTATGCTGCGTGCAATCCGCATGGTTGTACATGAAAATGCAACTCCGGAAGCAGCTTATCATGCTTATGAGTTATGGCAGAAGGATGTGGATTAAATGAAAGAATTTATGCATGTCGGTGTACCGACGACTGTTGCAAGAGAAGGCGAAATTTATGCAGAAGGTATAAAGACACATATCATTACTCCTGATACCAATGAATTTCATATTGAATACCTGCGTTTCGAAAAAGATACTCCGTTGCCGGAAGAGCTGCAGATCTTAGTGCATGTAGCTTATAAGGTTGATGACCTTGATAAGCAGCTGGCAGAAAATAAGGTTATTGTTGAGCCCTGGATGGCTGATGAGCATACCCGCATTGCTTTCATCATGAAGGATGGTATTCTGTTCGAATTAATGGAAGAAGTTAAATAAATGCTATCGGTTCATGAACGGGCACAGCTTGTAACTGCTGCCCGTTTATATTATGAAAGCAATCTGACGCAGGCGCAAATTGCACAACGCTTGAACGTGTCACGTCCGTCTGTCAGCAAGATGCTGGCAAGAGCGCGTGAGCTGGGAATTGTGCATATCGAAATCCGTGCCGGAGATGAGGGAAAGGCGGATTTGCTGCAGCGTCTGCAATCTAAATATGCCTTGGCCGGTGGCTGTGTGCTTACAGATGAACAGGACGAATTGACGCAGGCTATGCATTATCTTATGGCTGAAACAACGGCTGACAAGAGCCTGGCTCTGGGCTGGGGTTATGCCTTGGGTGAGGTTGTGCTGAAGGCTGCGGACTGCAGCAGCTATACGCAGGATGGCATGGTATATCCGCTGATCGGTACGGCAAATTTTCCTAATAAGGGCTATCATCCGGATGAGCTGGTGAAAATATGGGCAAGCGCCTGTGGCAGAAGCTGTTATATGCTTGGCTGCAGTGCTTTTCCTGATTCCGAGGAGGAACGCGCAGAGTTGGAAAGCAGGTCGGTTTATCAGCAGCTTCTGCAGCAATGGCAGAGCTTGGATGCAGCTGTTGTTTCCATCTGCGGTTATCCTGCCGTGCCTGATGAAGCAACGGCAACCCGTTTCGGCGATGCGTTGGAACAGCAAAAGGCCGTAGGAAGCTTTTTGTCATATTATTATAATCAGCGCGGTGAATTCATCAGCGGTAACAATGATTACTGCATGCATATTCCGTTGGCACAGCTGCGCCGTTGCAAGAAGCTGATAGGCATTGGGCTGAATGCCGGTAAAAAGGCGTTGCTGGGTGCTTTGGCAACAGGTCTTTTTACCAATCTTGTTGTCAGCGAAGAGCAGGCTAAGGCTTTGCTGAAATAATTTCATTGATGATTGACTGCCTCACACTATAAGTGTGGGGCAGTTTTGCTTTTTACAGAAGAATGTGTAACTTTTTATACAGTAAATATACATTGGAAACAGAAATGAGGAAATTTTTTCAAAAAACTTTACAAATAAAGTATAAAAGCATAAAATAACCCTAACTACATTTATACGATAATTTGTAGCATGGAAGGATGGTAGAAAATGATTTCTCTCAAAAGCAACAAAATCAAAGCATTGGCAGCCGGCCTGATGCTGACCCTCGCCTTGGGGGCATTAGGCTGCGGCGGTGACAAAAAGGAAGCAGGCGCAAAGGCTGAAAAAGTCAATGTCGGCATTGTTCAATTGGTAGAACATGCGGCACTTGATGCAGCTAACAAGGGCTTTGTTGACGGTCTGGCATCTAAGGGCTATAAGGAAGGTCAGAACATTACTTTTGACAAGCAAAATGCTCAAGCTGACCAGTCTAATCTGCAGAACATTGCTCATCGCTTTGTAAATAATAAGGTTGATTTGATTTGTGCTATTGCAACTCCTGCGGCACAGACGGTAGCAAATGTTACCAGTGATATTCCTATCGTTGCTACTGCGGTAACTGACTACAAAACCGCTAAGCTGGTTAAGGATAATGCTAAACCGGGCACTAATGTAACCGGTACAACCGATATGAACCCTGTTGCCGAGCAGCTGGATTTGCTGCTGAAGCTGGTTCCGAATGCTAAAACCATCGGTACAATTTATTGCTCCAGCGAGGTTAACTCCCAACTGCAGGTTGAGCTGCTGAAGAAGGCTGCAGCTGCTAAGGGAATTACCGTAAAGGAAGCTACTGTTTCTACTGTTAATGATATCCAACAGGCTGCCCGTAGCCTGACAGGTGATGTACAGGCAGTATATGTACCGACTGATAACGTATTGGCTTCCGCTATTCCTACTTTAATCAGTGTAACCGAGGAAGCAAAGCTGCCGGTTATTTGCGGTGAAGGCGGCATGGTAAGAGCCGGTGGTTTGGCAACATTGGGTGTTGATTATTACCAGCTCGGCTTCCAAACCGGTGTGATGGCTGCTGATATTCTGAGCGGTAAAGCAAAACCGGCTGATATGGCTATTCAGGCACAAAAAGAATTTAAGCCTACCATCAATCTTAAGGAAGCAGCTAAGATTGGTTTGAAGGTTCCTGAAGATTTGCTTAAGGGTGCAGATGTTATTAAATAATTAAAATTTGGAGCCTGCCGTTAAAAAAGCAGGCTCTTTTTTCGCTAATAAGATTGGGAGGAATTGGGAAATGATTAGTTTGCTGATACCTACAGTGGCACAGGGCTTACTGTGGGCGTTGATGGCTCTTGGTGTGTATGTGACATTCCGAGTGCTGGATATTGCTGATTTGACGGTAGAAGGCAGCTTTCCGCTGGGTGCGGCAACAGCTGCTTCCATGATGGTTGCAGGATTTGGGCCTCTGGCCGCACTTTTGGGTGCCTGCGTTGCCGGTATGCTGGCAGGTATTATAACCGGCATTTTGCATACTAAAATGAAAATACCTGCTCTGTTGGCCGGTATTTTGACCATGATTGCTTTGTATTCTGTTAACCTGCGCATTATGGGCAAGGCTAACTTATCTCTGCTTGGTGTGGATACTACTTTTAAAATTGCCAAGTCTATGATGGACCTGTCAATGGCGCAGACAACGCTTGTTGTTGGTCTGGCTGTAACCGTTCTGGTGGGCTGCTTCATGTACTGGTTCTTTGGTACGCAGATTGGTGCTGCTATCCGTGCTACCGGCTTCAACCAGCAGATGATCCGCGCTCAGGGCGTAGATACTGACGTAACGATTATTCTTGGCTTGCTCATCAGTAATGCTCTGGTTGCTGTTTCCGGTGCTCTGGTTGCGCAGTCCAACGGCTTTTCCGATGTCGGTATGGGTACCGGCACAATCGTTATCGGTCTGGCATCCGTTATTATCGGCGAGGTGCTTTTCGGTACACGCAGCTTTAAAAACTGCCTGATTTCCGTAGTTTTAGGCTCTATTGTTTATCGTATTGTAATTGCAGTTGTACTGGCTATGGGTATGCCGCCAAACGATCTGAAGCTCTTTACCTCAGTGCTGGTGGCAATTGCTTTGTCTATGCCGCTGATTAAAAGTAAATTCGGTGCCAGAAAGGCGGTGCGTTAAATGCTGCATGTAGAACACGTTTCCAAAACATTTTTCCCCGGAACTATCAATGAAAAGAAGGCTCTGCAGGATTTATCTCTGCATCTGGAGCCAGGTGATTTTGCTACAGTTATCGGCGGTAACGGTGCCGGCAAATCTACTACGCTGAATGCGATTGCCGGTGTATTCCCGATAGATAAGGGCAAGATTATTATTGATGGTGAGGATATTACCAAAAAGCCGGAGCATAAGCGCGCTAAATATATCGGCCGTGTATTTCAGGATCCGATGCTGGGTACTGCAGCCGGTATGATGATAGAAGAAAATCTTTCCCTGGCAGCCCGTCGCGGTGAAACTCCCGGCTTGGGCTGGAGTCTTTCCAGCGATCAGCATGACCGCTTTTATGAGCTGCTGAAGGAGCTTGATTTAGGCCTGGAGGACAGAATGACTGCAAAGGTCGGTCTTTTGAGCGGTGGTCAGCGTCAGGCACTTACCTTGCTGATGGCAACGCTGAAAAAACCGAAGCTGCTGCTTTTGGACGAGCATACGGCAGCACTTGACCCGAAGACAGCGGCGAAGGTGCTGGCGCTTACGGAAAAAATCGTAACCCGCGATCAGCTGACAACACTGATGATTACCCATAATATGCGCGACGCTTTGCGTTACGGCAACCGCCTGATTATGTTGCATAACGGCCGGGTAATTATCGACGTTAAGGGAGAAGAAAAGCAGCATTTGCAGATAGCCGATTTGCTGGATATGTTTGAAAAGGCAAGCGGCTCCGAGATGGCAAGTGACCGGTTGCTGCTTGGATGATAGCCTAAAATTCTTGGGGTAGACATAAGTTTACGATAGGTAAACAAGAGTACCATAAAAAAAGAATTTTAGCATTTCACTAGAAATTTAATAGCTTCATAACTAAAATATAGAGGAAAGTAAATAAAATATACGAAAAAACTCTTGCGAAATCTGAAAAACGTGGTAAACTTTAAATAAGTGCTTTATTAGTTTAAAAAAATTTGTCGCAAGTAAACCGAAAGGCGGTGCTAGGAAATTGCAAGAGGAAATTAAACTTATTGGTCGCAGAATCCGTTTGCTGCGTACCGCAAAAAATCTGACACAAACAGGGTTGGCAAAGGAGATGGGGATTTCCCAGACACACCTGTGTAATATAGAGTGTGGCCGTGTTCCTGTAACTCTGCCCAATCTGCTTAAGCTGCATAGCTTATTAGAGTGCAACATGAGCAGTTTCTTTGTTGATTTAGATGAACAGGCTGATGCCAAAGATAAAGATATCAGCTTGGAAGAAGTTCTGCAAATTGTAAAGTTGTTAAAACAAAAAGGTTAAGCACTTCTGCTTTACGAGGAGAGAGAGAATTTTAAATAGCCGGTGCAAGGTGAGTGAGAGTTCCTTGCACCGGCTATTTTTTATTTACTTTAAAGTTGGGCATAGCATTGCTTACTCTGTAATCTTCTTTGTGCTATAATTAAAAATAGCAGTTAAGGAATTCTATAGCATACTATATATAAAGCGTTTGTTGATAGGAGAATAATTATGGCTACAGTAAAAACACAGGCGCACTGCCTGCTGGCCGGCGCCGCAGCTGTCGCTGCCTGCGCCTGGCCTTGGGCGCAGGGCAGTTTGGCGGCTGATTTTATACATCATACGGCATTGGCTGCGACGATTGGCGGCTTGGCAGATTGGTGGGGTGTGACGGCACTGTTTAAGCGTCCGCTGGGCATCAATGCGCCCGGCACCGATGTATTGCGCAATAATTATGAGCGTCTGACGACAGGGTTGGCGGATTTTGTGAGCAATGACCTGCTGACGGCAGAAAATATTCTGCGGGCTGTCGGCAGAGAAAACTTTGCTAAGCTCCTGCTGGCACATTTTGCGCAGCAGCAGAATGTGGAGCGCCTGTGGCAGACGGTGCGTCCGTTGGCGCAGCATGCACTGCGCTCACTCAATACAAGGCAGGCAGAACAGCTTTTGCTTTCGGAGCTGCCTAAGTATATTGCCAGCCTGCGTATTCCGGAGATTTTGGCGGACTCACTGCAGAAGGCTGTGGCTAACGGCAGCTTTAACGGTATTTGGCAGCTGCTGACGCAGGAGGCCAAGCATATTCTGCATAAGCCGGAATTTACTGCTTTGCTGGAAGGGCTGACG
Organism: Phascolarctobacterium succinatutens CAG:287; assembly: GCF_000434895.1. GTDB lineage: Bacteria > Bacillota > Negativicutes > Acidaminococcales > Acidaminococcaceae > Phascolarctobacterium_A > Phascolarctobacterium_A succinatutens_A. The sequence continues at coordinate 136,668 of NZ_FR892795.1, read as the reverse complement.
CAGATGGCGGAGGAAGAATACAATAAGGACAGTCTGCTGCGCAATTTATTTGTTAGCGGGCTGGCAGCTAAGCTGGCACCGCTTTTTGTGCAGGAGCTGGAAAAAGCTTTGGATGCCTTGGCAGATCCTGACAGTGAGCTGCGGCGGCAGATTGATAACTGGCTGCTGGCACGCATGGAGGATTATCGTCATGATATTGCTTTTGCGGACTGGCTCAACAGCAAGCTGTCACAGCTGGCAACAGCGAAGGCACTGGCTTTTAAGGAGCTGCTGCAAACGCAGGACGTAGATATTTTATTGACTCTGCTGCAAAAGAGGCTGCAGCTGCTGGCTGACAGCGAGACGGAGCAGAGCAGGCTGGACGGTGTGTTGAAGGAGCTGCTGCTGCAGGCCTTGGCAATGCAGCATGATACGGTATATGATTTGGTTTTGGCTAAGCTGCATAGCTATGACAGGGATGTATTGATTGCGAAAATGGAGCAGCGCGTGGGCGATGATTTGCAAAATATCCGCAAGAGCGGCACCTGTATTGGTGGTTTGATGGGAGCGGTGCTGTTTATTATTGCGACGATGGCAGAAAGGCTGGTGAGGTAGGATGAATAGCCTGAAAAAACATTGGACATATGCAGACAGTGCTTTTCTTGCTTCCGGTGCAGTCTATCTGCTTTTCTTATATCTCAGGCTGCATTATGCTGGTCTGTACATGGGGCATTTCGGCGAACTTAAGTGGGATTGGCTGATTTTGGGTTACTATATGGCGGAAGCGGCGCTGATTGGCAGCTTTGCGGATTGGTTTGCCGTGACTGCTGTGTTTAGGGTGCCCTGGATATGCCGTCTGCTGCCGTTTATGGCCAAGCATACGGCGATTTTGCCGCGTAGCAGAGAGGGTTTTGTGCGTGGCTGTGGTCAAATGGTACAGCAGGAGTTTTTGACGAAAAAGGCCTTGCTGCTGCAAAAAAAACAGCTGGTAATTCTGGATAAATTTATAGTTTATCTGGAAAAGCCGGAGAACAAGGCGCGTTTGCAGGGGTTGCTGACCAATTTTGCCGAAGGCGTTCTGCATAAGCTCGATACGCAGGCTTTAAGCAGGCAGCTTGAGGGTAAAATAAAAACAGCCTTGGCTGACGTAGAAGCCAACGAACAGCTTGATAAGCTGTTTAAAGCCTTGGCTGCACAGCGTAGGGATGAGCAATGCTACGAATGGCTGCTGCAGCAGCTGGTAGCACTGGCGGAATCTTCTGCTATTAGAGAGCGTGTTCGCCGAGAGCTGCAAAAGCAGGTTGAAAAGCGTGGCAGCGAAGGCTTGTGGAGCAGTATTAAGCTGTGGGCTGCCAAAAAGCTGGATGTTGTTAATGTTGAAGATGCAACAGATGCCATTTGCCGTGCCTTGGTGGGAACTGCTCACCGTCTGCAGGATGATGAGCAGTGGCGCTCTTGGCTGTATGCACAGCTGCAGCGTGTTGCAGGCAGTGTTTACGGTACAGAGGCGTGGCGTGAACTGGTGCAGTCACTGCAGAATCGTGCTTTGCATGATATTTCTCTGCAGTCTGCCTTGAAGCAGCTTTTGGATAATATGATTAAGGCTTTGTGCCGTCCGCTTGCGCAGGAAGGCAGTGCGGCAGCGCAGCCGACGATTCTGCTGCAGGCTGTGCAAGAGGCGTTGGCAACTATTGAAACGGATTTACGTTCCGACGCACAGTTTAAGGCTAAGGCAGAGGCGTATCTGCAACATATACTTGGTTTAGGCCTGCTGCAGGCTCAGACAATGCTGGGCGATATTGTGGAGCGAATTTTGCAGGCAATGGCCGATGAACGTTTGACAGAGATGGTGCGCAGTAAGGTTGATACCGATATGCAGCGTATTCGCCTTAACGGTACGGTTATGGGTGCCTTTTTGGGAGCTATTTTCTATCTGTTGAAATGTGCATGGTAGGGAAGGTCATCGATAAAGCACCGTATGCATTGTCACGAATGCTTTGACGTACTCAAAGTACGCCGACGGCATTCGTTCCTCAAAACCTAAAAGTCTGATGATATGCACTAAATGCATTATCATCAGACTTTTTTTATATGAGCACAAACAAAAAAAGCTCCAAGCCAAAGGCTTGAAGCTGATAAGCATAAATGGAGCGGGTAACGAGAATCGAACTCGCGACACTCAGCTTGGGAAGCTGATGTTCTACCGCTGAACTATACCCGCAGATAAAAATACCATAATGCTATTATATACTATAACAGGTAAAGTTGCAAGTATGAGGCAGTGCCGAGGGATTTGCAACGAGCAATTGTAGTTGTCAGAAAAACTTTAAAATTTTTTCGAGAATACTGTATACAAAATACAAAAAAGTGCTATAATAGATAGCAGATGAGGGAAAAAACCCACAGACTGTAAAAATACAGCATCAAAAAAATAAAAAGTGCGAATGCATGGAGGTGAGTTACTATGTTTAGTGCCGCTGGTGTTAGCTTAGTTTTCTTAGGCGTCCTGACTGTTATGTGCATTTTTGAATAATTGTAATGAGGGAACGCCTCTGACCACGCTTTGAGCTGTGGGCAGAGGCGTTTTTATTTTGCTTGTAATTCTGTTGTTGTTAAGCTAATCCCTTGCGGTGGCTGTCATCCCAACCCACCAGATCCTTGATGACTTCGGAGGCAATAATCAGTCCTGCTACCGAAGGCGTGAAGGCATTGCTGCCAGGCAGCGCACGGCGTTTGGGTGCTTCTGCATGACATTCGCTTTCTACTTCCTCGTTTATAGGTAAGAGTGGCAGCTCCTGTGAATAAACAACCTTTAGTTTTTTTATGTTGTTTTTCTTCATGGCCTGGCGCATAACACGTGCCAAGGGGTCAACCTTGGTTTTATAGATATCTGCTACTTCGAACATGGCAGGATTAACCTTGTTGCCTGCTCCCATGCTGCTGATAACCGGTACGCCTGCTGCCTTGGCTGCAAGCACGATAGCAATTTTTGCTGCCACGGTATCTACCGCATCAACAACGTAATCATATTGCGAGAAATCAAATTCGTGCTGATTTTCCGGTAAAAAGAAGCATTGGCGGCAATTTACTTTGGCATCGGGGTTGATACTCGCAATACGTTTGGCCATGACTTCAACCTTAGGCTGGCCGACAGTATCAAGGGTAGCGATAATCTGACGATTGAGATTGGTGAGAGCAACGGTATCGTTATCAATGAGGTCAAAGCTGCCGACACCGCTGCGGGCGAGTGCTTCAACTGTATAACCGCCTACGCCGCCAATACCGAAAACAGCTACATGGGCGTTCTGCAGACGCGTAATTGCTTCGCTGCCGAAGAGCAGCTCTGTACGTGAAAATTGGTTAAGCATATGAATCTCCTTGCGTGGTATTTATTGGTTTGGATATCGGAAGCTTAAGCTGCTAAGCTGATTTCTACCTTTACACCGTCCTTAAGATCTTCTGGCTTCTGGTCTGAAGTAACAGTGATTTTAGTGCCGTCAATGCTGCTTATCTTACCGCTGAAGGGAGCAGGTGTTTCGGCGGCGTTAATGCTTACCGGCATGCCTGCCTTAAGCTCCTTGGCCTGAGCTGCGCTGACATTCAGCGTTATACTGCAGCTGTCGACAGCCTTGATGTGCAGGATTACCTGATCCTTTTGTACGGTAGAATTGTTGGCGGTCTGCAAATCGGTAATGATACCGGTGCAGGGGCTGTTGCCTTCATTTTTTTCCTGCTGTGCCATTGCAGCGGCTTGCTGTGCCTTGAGCTGTACAATGAGCTTTTGCTGTGCATCGATTTCTGCCGGAGAAGCTGGCTTGAAGCTGACGCTTACGCTGCTTGCTGCCTGCAGCTGTGCGATAGCGCGCTGCAGCTCGTCCTGGGCAGCCTGTGCCTGATTGCGTGAAACTGCACCCTGCGCCAGCAGATTGTTCATCTTAGCGGCTTTTTGCTGTGCCGCTGCTACGTTGGCCTGTGCCAGAGAGGTGTCAGCAACTGGTGCTGCCGTCGGCGTGCCCTGCTGCATACGTTTTAAATCTGCTTCGGCCTTGGCAACCTGGGTTGCTAGGTCCTTAACCTGCTTATCCAGCTTTGCGTCACCGATAGCAAAAAGCGGCTGCCCCTTGCTGATGCGCTCGCCCTTTTCACTGATAAGACCTATGAGCTTGCCTGCTGTCGGAGCCTTGACTGCGTAGGTGGGGATGCTGATTGTGCCGCTGCCAAGACTGTTATCAGCCTTTTGCAGACTACAGCCGCTCAGGCTGAAGGCTGTGAGGCAGACGGCTGCCATACAACATAATATTTTTAATATCTTCATAGTAGATTCCTCGTTTCCTTGAAGTTAAAAGCCTATTGTACTTGTATATTATAGCGTAAGTTTGTGGCATTTGCATGACATTTTGCATAATTAGCCAGCTAAAAATTAAAAAGCTGCTGCCTCCGGCGTGAATGCCGAAAGCAACAGCTTTAATTGTATAGGTCAGATTTTATTTCTCAATCAGCGCCATACCAGCTTCGAGAGCCTTGGTATTAGCTTCTTCGGTTCCTTTCGGAACACGGTTCAGTACAGCCTTGAGAATTGCTTCTTTGGAAACGCATTTGGTGAGTGCAACTACTGCGCCCAGAGCAACGATGTTCGCAAACAGTGTCTTGCCGCAAACAGTGTTGGCAGTATGGGTGATAGGCAGGTCAACGCGTTTGCCGTACTTGCCGGGAACATCAGTTACGAAAAGAGTATCGGTGATAACGGTGGTATGCTCATCGCAGTCGGCAATGAATTTGTTGGCAGCCTCCTGGCTCATTACCAGCAGAGTATCCGGGCAGATAACACGGCTGAAGTAAATGGGCTCATCACTGATGATAGCCTCGGCCTTGGAAGAGCCGCCGCGGGCTTCCGGGCCGTAGGATTGGGATTGTACAGCCAGCTTGTCGTCTAAGAGGGCAGCTTCGGCTAAAATAATACCAGCAGTGATCAGGCCCTGACCACCGGTACCGGAGAAACGAAAGCTATGTCTCATAATTATTTACCCTCCTGTGCACGTTGAATAATTTGGTCATATGCCTTGGTGTATTCCATAACATCGTTGTTTTCGTAGAGAACGCCGATGGAGAATTTGCCTGCAGCAATTGCTTCAGCCTTTTTATCTTCATCCATGCGGTCCCAAACAGCCTTCATAACGCCATGGTCACGCTGCCAAGCCATCATCTGAGCCGGTCCGCCCATCTTGTTCTGACGGCCGAAGGAAATCGGGCAAGCGCTTACTGCTTCGATGATAGAGAAGCCTTTGTGAGCAATGCCTTTAGCGATAACATCAACCAGTACGGGAACATGGTAGGTGGTTGCGCGTGCTACATAGGTTGCACCGGCAGCCTTTGCCAGATCGAGCAGATTGAAGCTAGGTTCAACAGTGTAGTACGGAGCGGTAGTTGCTTTGGAATGAATCGGGGTCATCGGAGAATATTGACCGCCGGTCATGCCATAAATGCTGTTGTTGAAAACAACCAGAGTCAAATCAATATTGCGGCGTGCTGCATGAATCAAGTGGTTGCCGCCGATAGCGGTGCAGTCACCGTCACCGCTGCAAACGATAACATTCAGTGCAGGGTTAGCCATTTTTACACCGGTAGCAATCGGCAGAGCACGGCCGTGCAGAGTATTGGCGGTGTTGAAGTCCAGATAACCGGAGGAACGGCTGGAGCAGCCGATGCCGCTGATTACTGCAACGTCGTCTTTTGCCAGACCTTGCTTATCAATTGCTTTTACAATGGCGCCTGTGATAACGCCGTTGCCGCAGCCGGGGCACCAGATGTGAGGCAGACGGCCCGGGCGGAAATATTTATTGATTAAATTTTCCATTTCACTCATCGTTTTTTCTCCTCTCATCCGTTAGGCCATAGCCTTTTTGATTTCAGCTAACAGTTCGGCCGGAGTAGCAGATTCGTTATCGTATTTAGCGTACAGGCTTACAGGAACCTTGCCTGCTACCGCACGTTCAACTTCCAGAACGTACTGGCCGCAGTTCAGCTCGTGTACGAGGATGCCTTTAACCTTACCTGCCAGCTCCTGCATTTGCTTTTCAGCAAACGGCCAGATAGTAATCGGACGGACGAAGCCAACCTTCAGGCCTTCCTTGCGTGCCATATCAACTGCTTCATAAGCAGTGCGGGCAGCACCGCCGAAGGCTACAACAGCAAATTCGGCATCTTCCATACGATAGTTTTCTACTTGTACGATGTCGTCTAAGTTATCTTCTAATTTAGTGCGCAGACGGTCCTGAGAGGTGCGGGTTGCTTCGCCGGTGCCTTTCGGGAAACCGGTTTCGTCATGTACCAGACCGGATACGTGCCAGCGGTAACCGCTGCCGAAGTCTGCCATAGCAGGAACCTTAGAGCCTTCTTCGCAGCCGTAAGCCAGATAATCTTCGGGTGCGCAGGTCGGGCGCTTGCGTTCTGCCTGCGGAATTTCATCATAGTTGTCGGGAAGCTCGATTTTCTCGCGCATATGGCCGATAACCTCGTCCATCAGGAGAATAACCGGGCAACGATATTTTTCGCTCAATGCTACTGCACGCAAAGTCAGGTCAAAGCATTCGGGAACACTGGACGGAGAAACGGTAATCAGCCAGTGGTCACCGTGGGTGCCCCAGCGGGTTTGCATAACCTCGCCCTGTGCGGGGGAGGTCGGTTGGCCGGTTGCGGGGCCTACACGCTGTACGTTAACAATAACGCAGGGGATTTCAGCACTGCAGGCGAGGCCGAGCATTTCCTGTTTCAGGGAGAAGCCCGGGCCGCTGGTTGCGGTCATAGCTTTTTTACCGGCCATAGATGCACCGATAACAGTGCCGAGACCGGCGATTTCGTCTTCAGTCTGCATAAATTTACCGCCAACCTGCGGCAGACGCAGAGCTAATTGTTCAGCAATTTCGGTAGAAGGGGTGATCGGATAACCGCCGTAAAATTTTACACCGGCAGCAATCGCACCCTCAACAACCGCTTGGTTACCTTGTAACAGCAGGATTCTTGACATGGGTTAACTCACTCCTTTTTATTTATCTACAAAGATAGCATAGTCGGGGCAACGCATTTCGCATTGTCCGCATTTGATGCAATTTTCTTCAGCGACGGCTTCGACTTTGCCGACTTCGCTGACTGCCAGAACTTTTTTCGGGCAGAAGGCCGCACAAATACCACAGCCCTTGCAACGCTTAGTAATTATTTTTAAGCTCATATGGTCTCCTCCTTATGATACCTTGTTTAAAATAACAGCATGCGATAGCTTCACTCTATATTATAGCAAAAACAGCATTGAAAAACAGTACCTCTTTAAGCGTTTTACTATTTTATTTTTTAAGCAATAAGTCATATTATAGTTTATGATAAAAATACTGTAATTGCAGATAGAAATCTTTTGACCAATTAGGATTTCTTGCATGAAAAAGTATAATAAACTATATTTCTGTGAAGGAGAATATTTATGCTAGGAGGTTTTACGCCGTTGGTAGATTCGGCGCAAAGTAAAAATGAACGTATTTTACAAGCAGCAGCTGAAGGCCTGATGAAGAAAAACGTGGTGCCGGAAAGCTGCAGCAAGCTCGTCTTTTATTGAAATGAGGTTACAAAATAATTTTATCTTTGTTATGTATGGGCAGCCATGCCAATAAAAAATTTTGCAAATCACGGCACACCTTGCGCGGAAGAGTGTTTTTTAGACCTGCAATATACATGTTCTGACCGCTTACTTCAGCATCGAGCATCTTCCATCTGATATCAGGATGTCTTTGCATTGCAGCAATGTAGTCATAGCCCAGATAGATTACGTTGCTTTCCTTTACTAAATCCAGGGCAACGTCAATATCGGTGATTTCCGCAAAAATATCTACATTCAGACCATTACCAAGAATATATTTTTCCATATTGTCGCGAAAACAACGGAAGGATCTTCCTTTACTGATTATTTTTTGATTATGAAGATCCTGGTAGCTGAGTCTTTCTTTAGCAGCTAAAGGGTGGTCAGCAGAAAGCGCTATGCAATAATGCGTATAAAATATTGGTGTAAGTGTAAAATTTGTGTTGTCCAACGGATCTGTAGTAATAGCGAAATCTGCATTGCGTGCAAGCAAGGCGTTGAGAGCGGCCTCATCGGTGCTTTCGATAATACTGAGAATAATATTCGGATATAATTTGCGAAAGTCAAAGAAAAATTCTGCTGTTAAATATTTTACAATGTTATCGAGCGCGTAGATGGTAATAACATTTTCCTTTTGCTTTGCCAAGGTGTTCAGGCCTGTTATGTAGTTATATTCATCGAGCAACTTTTTGGCATGGGGGAATAATGCTTCGGCAAAATCCGTTGGCTCTAAGCCTTTGGATGAGCGTAAGAATAAGTCTGCGCCTAATTCCTGTTCTAGCTCACGAATTGTTTTACTTATTCCTTGGCGAGATACGAAAAACTTTTCTGCTGTTCGTTGGATATTTTTTGTTGCATAGGCTGTGATAAAATATTGTAATTGCTTTGGCTGCATTGCTTTTTCACCTCAATCTTATTTTACCGCAACTTATTGGTTGCGGTAAAGAACTAAGTTTTTTCTTTTGCTGCAGTGAATTTACATCTATAATAGAATAAAAATTAAAGGAGGAACAAAATGAAAATCAAGCAAATTCGCAGTGCGACGAATAAAATTTTTTATGGTGGCAAAACTTTTCTTTTAGATCCTTGGCTTGTGGAGCAATATGGTTTAGGTTGTTTCGATAGTATGCCGGGAAATCCTTACATGGCTGTTGACCCGGTAAAGGCGAAAATACCAATGCCGCTTTTTGCTTTGCCGGAAACGGTAGAAAGCATTTTAAGTGGAGTAGATGCTTATATTGTAACGCATCTGCACCCTGATCATATAGATATCAATATGCAGAAGGGCACTTTTGGTGATGTTTTGGAGCATGATAAGCCAATTTTTGTGCAAAATGAAGATGATGCGCAGGCCTTAAAAGCTTCAGGTTTTCAGGATGTACGCATCCTGAAAAATGATGGTGTTAAGTTTGCAGATATAACCTTATATAAAACACCAGCTTTGCATGGCACGATAAAGCCATCGTCTGATGCTTGTGGTGTAGTATTTAAAGCAGAGCAGGAAAAGGTTCTATACGTTGCCGGAGATACGATTTGGTTTGATGGCGTGCGTAAAACTTTGGCAAATTATCAGCCGGAGGTAATTATGCTTAATGCCTGCGCTGCGGAGCTGCGTGCTTATGGCAGGCTGATAATGAATGATGAAGATGTGGATTGCGTACATCAGACATTGCCGGAAGCAAAGCTGTATCTGACACATTTCGATAATGTTGCTCATGCTTCGATTACACGTAGCCAAATGCGGGGTGCGCTTGTACGTCGTGGTGTTGATAATTATGTGATTCCGGAAGATGGGGAAACAGTGATATATTAAAGTAAGATAACAACAAGCAGCTGCCTTTAGGTGAAGTGTTTCGCCTAAAGGCAGCTGCTTGTTGTTATATATGAGGAAAGACTGTATAATATAAATAACGCAATAAATAGCTTGTTGCTATAAATTTTTTGATGAGTACTGGTATCGTTTTGGAGGAAGTATGGATTTACGTTATATTAATACCTTTCACACTATTGTAGAAGCCGGGGGCTTTAATAAAGCAGCGGAAAAATTATGCTATACGCAGTCAACGATTACGTTTCATGTTAGTCAGCTGGAGAAGGAGCTTGGTGTGCAGCTTTTCGAAAAAGCAGGCAGACATATGGTTTTGACTAAGGCAGGACAGGAACTGGTGCCTTACGTAGAAAATGTGCTGCAGTCTGTTAATAATATGAAAAGCTTTCGCAGTGTTATTGAAGAGTGCCAGGGAGATATACGTATTGCTGCGCCAGAATCGCTTTTGTGCTTCCATCTGCCGAAGATTTTGCGCGAATTTCGTAAGCAGGCACCGCGTGTGCATATTTACCTTGATTCTATGACCAGTACTTCGGTGTATAGGGCTATAAGAGAAAATAAAACTGATATTGGGATTTTTTATGATTTGCCTGTAGATGATACTACGATAAAGGTTGTACCATATAAAGATTTTGATTTCGTGATGTTTGCTTCACCAAAAATCAAAAAGCTGTACAGTGATTTTATTACGCCTAATCAGGATTTCAGCTCGTTAGCACGTATTTGCCAGCCTGCAGTAGGCAGGGTGCGTAAAAGATTCGATGAATATATCAAAAGCAAAAATTTTACTATGGGATCGACGATTGAAATTCGCGGTACACAGACGATAAAAAATTTAGTGAAGAATGATATGGGTATCTGCTTTTTGCCCAAGTTTACCATTCAAGAGGAATTGGACAAAGATGTGTTGGCAGAAATTCCTATAGATAAAAAGTTTGAGCCGATTCATGCGGTGTATGCTTATCGTAAGGATAAATGGCTTAGCCCGCCCTTGAAATTATTTTTTCAGCTGTTGGAGCAGTATAAAATTGATAATTAAATTATTTTGAAGAAACGGAGCCTTGGTTCAATATAATTGAATCAAGGCTTTAGTAACATTAATTATTATTAGCAATGCAAATGTGATAGAATGTTAATAGAAAATAGCACGAAAGAAGTGAAAGTAATGAAGCCAATCAAGACTATGGAGTTTAATATGCCAAAACCTCCCTCTGATGTTTTGTGGCAGCGAAAGGATGTAATGTTAGTTGCTGCCGGTTCAGGTCCATGCTTGCGGGAGCTTTATTATCGTGCCGTAGAGCAGGGCAAGCTGCAGCAGCTTATGCTTTGCCGGATGACAGATGATGATTATACTATGGGAACCGCCGAAGAAAAAATTACGCGCGTTATAAAACGGGCCGCAGCGGTGAACGGTGTGCAGGTTGTCGTATTATATTTGAACTGTCTGGATATCTTGACAAGACTTGATTTTGATTATCTGGAGAGCAGTCTTTCTGAAGCAACCGGTGTTATGGTACGCTACTTCTTTCGTGGGCCTTTGGGTAAGATGGACATAAGGCATTTTAAGCCTGTCTACGAGTTTATGGCTGAGTTGCCGGAGGAAAATGGTTGCATAAGTCATAACCTGTATCAGCTGCCGCCTTTAGCTACGGATGTTGCCGGGGTTATAGATACTTTGCCTGCAAATGAGGCAAAGGTCTTGGTAGCTCCCAGCGGCTGCCGGGCTTGTCTGCGCGATGGCGATTTACTGGAGCAAACGCAGGGAGTATATGTTCTGGAAACAAAAAAGCAGGATTTTATTTATGGTATAGAAGATAATTGTGTTAAGCAGTGCAGTGAACTGATGTCAGACGGAAAATATAAATCGTTGAATCTTATCAGCTCTGCAGTAGCAGCTTTTATTGGCTTTGACGGCAATTGGGTGGCAAATTCAATGGAAAATAATTTGAAAACACGAAGCTTTGATATGGATGGTTTTAATGATGCTGTATATGGCGTAAGCTGTGCGCAGGAGCTTTTAGTAGAGGAAGAGCAGGAGCTGTATATAAAGCCTGCTCGCGAGATACTGATTTTAGGATATAGTCCTCTTCTTTGCGGCGAAAGAGAGCAGTATGCAGAATGCTTTGCCTATATTAGAAGTATGGGCTATGAGCCACGGTTTGTTGGCGAAAAAGCTGCCGGCAAACCTGCTTTGTGCTGGGTTGTATCAACTGCCGGTATAGCGGCTGCGCGTGTGCTGAACGAAAAATATGCTGTACCTCTGCTGCTATCATGTCCGGTAGGAGAACACGCTATGAAGATGTGGCGAAAAAATGTGCAGGAGCTGTGCAAGACAGAATATAATGAGATACGTCAGCTATGTATTCATAACTACAGCATAGAGGAAACGGATAAACGCAAGTTGTTATTTATAGGTGATCCTATGCAGACGATGGGATTGGCACATGCGCTTTGGCATGAAGGCTTTCATCATATACAGTTGGCTACGCTATGTACGGGCGTTGCCAGCCGCAAATTATACCGTAATACTCCGGGTGCTGATAAATGGCTGATTATTTTAGACAGCTTAACAGCCTTACAGGATTTGTGGGAGGATGCAGATATCGTATTTGCCGATACGTTGTTAGCGGATATAATGAGCTCTGTCGGAGCAGAGACGAAAAAACATATACCGTTGCCATGGGGTGTTATTTCCGGCCGCAGTGCCTGCACTGCCGGCAGCGGTGCTTTAGGCAAGAATATAGCTGAGCAGCTTAAGCTGCTGGTAAAATAATTTTTGAGTATGAGGTTGAGTGAAGTGAAAGGAGCTTTTCTATGAAAAACTGGAAAAAATTGACTGCCGCTGCGCTGGCAGCATTAGCTTTAGTGGGAGCGTTGGCAGGGTGTGGTAATAATGCCGATAAAAAACCAGATACCAAGCAGGCAACGAAAATAGTTACGGATTTGAAGGGCAGAGAAGTAAGCGTACCGCAGGATGTGAAGCGTATTGCTGTTGTGCCTATTCCGTGGGCTAGCGTTATTTATGCCATTGATGGCAGCTCTGAGCGTTTGGCAGCAATTCACCCTGCTGCGATGTCAGCTTATAAAGGAAAGTTTTTAGAAAATAGAGATAAGCATTTCGCACAGTTAGATACTAAAATTATTGCACAAAATTTTTCTGTTAACATTGAAAGTGCAGCGCAAGCCGGTATTGATACTGCTGTTTTATGGCAATATCAGGATAAGGATGCGGAAAAGCTGACTAAGGTGGGGATTCCGACATTACTGATTTACAATGACACCGTAGAAAACCTGAAGAAAAGCTTTTTAATTATCGGCAAGCTTTTAGGCAAAGAAGAACGTGCTGCAAAGATTAACGAATATTACGATACAACTAATAAAAAAATAATTGCGAAACAAGCTTGGGAAAAGACTGATAAGCCAACTGTTTTGTTCCTGCGTAACGCCAAGCTGCGCTTGCAGGGTAATGATAACTTCATGCATGAGGCTATTCGTATTGGCGGTGGAGAGAATCCGTATGGCCAAGTAAATGGCGGTAGAGAGCAGACAATTGCTATGGAAGAGATATATAAACAGAATCCGGATATTATTTTGCTGAGTAATTTTGATAAATTTGTGCCTGACGATTTGTATGATAATAAAATTCCCGGTCAGGACTGGAGCACGGTGAAAGCGGTACAGGAGAAGCGAGTATATAAGGTGCCTATGGGTATTTACCGTTGGGATGCTCCGGGTGTAGAAACCCCGCTCATGATGGAATGGCTGGCGCACGTGCTGCAGCCGGAATTGTTCAAGGAGCTGGATGTGCGTGCAGATGCAAAAAAATTCTATGAGGAATTTATGCACTACAATATTTCAGAAGCAGATATGGCGCAAATTTTTGCTGATGAAGCTAATAAAAACAGTAAGCTGTTATTCTGATGCAGATAGAAGCAAGTAAAGCAAATTATACGGTAATTATGCTTGTATTTTGCATATTACTGTTTTTGATGGTAGTAGTGAGCCTGGGAATGGGACGTCTTCATATTGCGCCGATGGATGTCTTTAAAATCCTGTGTTCTTATGTTGTGCCGGTAGAGCAAAGCTGGAGCGACCAGGCAGCGAGCGTTATCTATACGCTGCGTCTGCCGCGTGTACTGGCAGCAATTTTGATTGGTGCGGCGTTATCGCTTTCCGGTGCTGCTTATCAAAGTGTTTTTAAAAATCCGCTTGTAGCGCCGGATATGCTGGGTGTATCCTCCGGTGCCTGCGTTGGTGCGTCGCTTTGCATATTGTTTGGCTTAGGCAGTACCTTTGTCCAGATGGGAGCCTTTGTGGGTGGTATGCTTGCAGTGGGTTGCGCTGTTATTATTCCGCGTATTATCGGTAAAAATTCGATAGTTATGCTTGTTTTGTCCGGCCTTATCGTTTCCGGTCTGATGAATGCTTTGCTGGGTATTATAAAATACCTTGCAGACAGCGAAACACAGCTGCCGGAAATAACCTATTGGCAGCTTGGTTCCCTAGTTAGCGTAACTTGGGAGAATATTTTTTCCAGCGGAATACCTATTGTAATTTGTCTTGTGTTTATGCTGGTCATTCGTTGGCGTATGAATATCCTGACGCTTTCCGATGAAGAGGTACATATGCTGGGACGTGACGCCGGCTGGCTGCGTTACGCTATTATTCTGTGTGCGACTGTTCTGACAGCCTGCTCGGTGTGCATTAGCGGTACCATCGGTTGGGTTGGTCTTGTTATTCCGCATTTTTCCAGAATGCTTGTCGGCCCAAATAACCAGCGTCTGCTGCCGTTAGCGATTGTTCTGGGAGCATTTTTCATGTTGGCTGTTGATACTATTTCACGTGCGTCGATGAGTGCGGAAATTCCCTTAAGTATTCTTACCGGTCTGATTGGTGCTCCGTTTTACTTCTATCTCTTGTTAAGACAAAGGTTGGCGTTATCATGAAGTTAATTGTAAATAATTTAGCATTTGCCTATAATGAGCAGTCACCTTTATGGCAGAACGTAAGCTTTACGCTTAACAAGGGTGAAGTTATGACGATTCTAGGCAGTAACGGTATTGGTAAAACAACTCTTTTACGTACCTTGATAGGATTTTTTAAACCATTAGCCGGCGGTGATGTACGTCTTATTACGGACGAAGGTGATGAATATACGCCTTATGAAAATCAGAAAGAGTTTACTGCACAGATCGGTTATGTGCCTCAGGTACAAAATACTGCTTACTCGTTTCTGGTGCGTGATTATGTTGTTATGGGAAGAGCACCGCATCTTGGCGTTTTTACCAAGCCTAAACAAAAGGATTACGAGTTGACTGATGAGGTCTTGACTGATTTAGGCATTTATCATTTGCGTGACCGTTCATTCAATACTTTGAGCGGCGGACAGCAACGACAGGCTGTAATTGCCCGTGCTATTGTGCAGCAGCCGCAGCTGGTTATTATGGATGAACCGACAAATCATCTTGATTACGGTAATCAGTTCCGCGTACTGCAAATGGTACAGAAGCTGTCACAAAGAGGAATAGCTGTTATTTTAACAACACATATGCCTGACCAGGCTTTTTATCTGGGCAGCAAGACGGCGATTTTAAAGCCCGATGGACTTGAGGTTGGCGAAGTGCGTGATGTATTAACAGAGTCAGCGTTAGAGGAGATTTATAAGCTGAAAATAAAGCTGCTGTATTTGTCGGAGCAGCAAAGAACTATTTGTGTTCCCTACTAGCTTATTGTTTCACTCTCACATATAAATTTTATAAAGTTGATGATTAAGAGGTGTATCAGAATGTCGAAGAGAAAAAAATTGCTTTTAAGCAGTATCATGTGCTCACTTATTCTTGGCGTGAGTGCTGCTCCTGTAAGCGCAGAAACCATTGAAACTTTCAATCTGGATGAGATGGTTGTTGAAAGCTCCCGTAACCACAAAACTCCTTTGCCGGGTGGTTTTAACAACGATTCCTCCAGAGTAGGTCTTTTAGGTGAAACAGAGGTTATTAAGGCACCGTTTACTGTCCAGAGTATCACTGAAGATACTGTCAGCAAGATGGCCATGCCTAATCAGGATTTGGATACTGTTCTTTCCAACGTGCCTGCAATTCGCACAGGTACTTCCCCGATTAAAACAGACTTTTCTATTCGTGGCGTGTATACGAATGCTTCGTCTTATTATTTAAATAATATTCCTGGCTTCTTTGTTATGGCTACAGGTCCGATTACGAATACCGTTGGTAGCATAGATGCCATGATTGGTCCTGCCGCTACATTGAACGGTTCAACGCAGTCTTTTCAGACTCCTAAAACTGCTGGCTCAACTCCAGGTGCTATTTATTTGAATACCAAACGTGCCGGCGAGGATGACTTTATTAAATATACTCAGACCTTTGGCGGTCATGGCGACTACGGTGAATATCTTGATATCAGCCAACGCTTCGGCAAAGACCGTAACATCGGTGTAAGAATTTATGGCCAATATGATGATGGCGGCTTGGCTATTTCTGGTGCTGGACAGAGAAAGAAAAACTTATTTGCTAATATCAGCTATGAAGGCGAGAAAACAAAGACCAACGTTTTTGGCGGTTATTATGACCAAAAGCTTATGGGTGCAGAACGTCGTTTTTCATTAGATGGCTCGGTTACAAAAATTCCTGATGCTCCTGATGCTAGTAAGAGCATTGATGATCCTAATGTGATGCATCAGGATACCAATGGCTATATGCTGACACTTAATCATCAGAAAAAACTGGGCGAGCATATTAATTGGTTTCTCAATTCTGGTATAAATCAGTCTGTTGTACGTCGTTTTATTTATAAATCGGAATTTACAATTGATGTAAATGGAAATGTTATGAATAAGAGCGCATATCCTTGGTCTGATTATATTCATATCCAAAACCAGTATTTGCAGACTGGCTTAAAGGGCGATTTTATGACAGGCGTGGCCAAGCATAATGTGGTTGTTTCAGTCGATCGCTCTCACCGAAAATATTATCAGGATGGAAAGCAGAGAAAGGATTTAGGTACCACTGGCAACATTTATACAGGACTTATTTTTAAGCCGGGAATCTATGATGCTGATGAATCTGATAAATTAAAGAAGAAGCTGAACCATGAAGAGACTGATGTGACCTTGAATATCATGGATAAGATTGAGCTTGGTAAGCTGACACTGGTAGGTGCAGTTGCTCGTCGTCATGGCAATTATATTGGTACGGCAGATCGGATAAAGGATGACAATTGGGCACCGACATACGGTATCTCTTACGCACCGACAGATACTTTATCGCTTTATGCTGCTCATGCAGTTGCAAAAAATCGCGGTAGCTTTGTTGAATCTGATGGCGGCAATGCGCTCAATGCTAATCAGTATTTAGATGCGGTAAAACTGAAAAATACTGAGTTTGGTATTAAAGCTAAACCTAATGAAAATCTTTCTTTAAGCTTGGCTTATTTTGATATGACACAGCCAAATCAGCTCAAAACTAAAGATACTACGGATCCAACTAAGTATTGGTTAAGCAATAATGGTAAGAATCATTTTAAAGGCGTTGATTTCAGTGTTGATGCGAAGCTGGCTGATAAATGGAATACCTTTGGCGGCTTTGAATGGCTGAATGCTAAACAGGAAAAATCTTCAAATGCTAAATTTGAAGGTTTGCCGACACATGGTTCTGTAAAATGGAGTGGTATTTGGGGCTTGGAATATACGCCTGATGAGGATACCAGTTTTACTGGTCGCTTAAGCTATACAGGTACAGGTAAATATATTGTTAATCAGACTGCAAAGGTGCTCGATATTCCTTCACATGTTACTTTGGACTTGTTTGCTAGTCATAAAGCTAAAATTAATGGTATACCTGTTAAATTTATTGCTGCCTGCTATAATGTGGCTAATGATAGCCATTGGATTGCTCAAGCTGGTCAAAATAATAAATTCATGCTCAACAATCCGCGTTCCTTCATGCTTTCTGCAGAATTTGAATTTTAATTAAGCTCATCATACTTAACTTCATCTCATATACGAAAACAGCAGCTAAAACACTTTGGTGTGATATGTATCCAGTGTTGTGGCTGCTGTTTTTTATGCCTATATATTATCGCTATATGGTATCTAGGAAAAATTCTCAATTTTATCACTAATTTGAAACGGAAGTAGTGCTATAATATACTAATAAGAAATGTAAGTTTCTTGAGTGTATAATATTAGGAGGTGCGCATTATGGCAAGATTTACTTTACCGCGTGATATTTATTATGGTGCTGGTGCAATCAGTGAGCTGAAGGCGCTTAAGGGGCATAAAAAAGCAATGATTTTCACTGGCGGCAGTTCTATGAAGCGTGGCGGTTTTTTGCAAAAGGTTGAGGATGTGCTGCATAACATTGGCATAGAGACGCAGCTGTTTGAAGGTATAGAGCCTGATCCGTCCATTGAAACTGTATTTCGTGGTGCTGAAGCCATGCGTGCCTTTGAGCCTGATGTAATTGTGGCGATCGGCGGCGGCTCGCCGATTGATGCGGCTAAGGCTATGTGGGTTTTCTATGAGCATCCGGAAAAAACCTTTGAAAACATCAAGGATCCGTTTACTATTCCGGTGTTGCGTAACAAGGCTATTTTTGTAGCTATTCCGTCCACTAGCGGCACGGCAACGGAGGTAACAGCCTTCTCTGTAATTACAGATTATAAAACTGATATTAAATATCCTCTGGCTGATTTTGAGATTACGCCGGATATCGCAATTCTTGATACAGATATTCCGCTGACCATGCCTAAGAAGCTGACGGCGCATACAGGTATGGATGCGCTGACGCATGCTATCGAGGCTTATGTTGCTACAGCTCGCAGCAATTTCTCTGATGCTTTGGCCTTGCAGGCAATCAGCGATATTTATGACAGCCTTGTTGCCAGCTATTATGGCGATAAAGCAGCTCGTGAAAAGATGCATATTGCACAGTGTATGGCAGGCATGGCCTTTTCTAATGCGCTGCTGGGTATTGCTCATAGCTTGGCACATAAGACAGGCGCTGTGTTCCATATTCCGCATGGCTGCTGTAACGCGATTCTGCTGCCGTCGGTTATTGAGTTTAACGCTAAGGTGTGCGCTGACCGTTACGCTGTAATTGCCCGTCATTTGGGTTTAACAGGCAATACTGATGCGCAGCTGACGAACGCTCTTATAGATTCGATTAAGGCTTTGAATAAGAAGCTGGATATTGCGCAGACATATAAAGAAAATGGTGTCAGCGAAGAGGTACTGCGGGAGCATGCCGATACAATCGCGGCGAATGCTGTGCTTGACCCCTGCACTGGTTCGAACCCGCGTCAGATTGATAAGGAACAGATGAAAGAGGTTCTGCTGTGTGCTTATTATGGCACGCCTGTCACCTTCTAAAATAAAAAATTTAAGCAGCTGCCTTGGCGTAAGGCAGCTGTTTTCTTTTGCGCTTGACTTCGACTGAACTCCATGTGTTATGCTATACTTAAATAAAGTAACATGAGAGGAAGCAGAGCATGAGCAAGAAAATTAAGCTTTTACTTTTTATATTGTGCTTCGTAGCGGTAGCTTTAAGCGGCTGTGCTAAAAATGCTGACAGCGAAGTGCAGGGCAGTGATACCGCCGTTGCCATTACCAATCCGCGTCAGCTTGTCGCTGCAGATAACAAAACAGGGCGCACAATTATGTGGGAAGCAAAGGTTAAGCAGCCCTATACGCTTGAATATCGCTTGCAGGACGACAAGGACATACAGGCAGTGCAGGCAACAGACAGCAGCTTTACGGATAAAAACAGTATTATTCAATATACTGCACGTCTTAGCGGCCTGGTGCCGGGCAGTGCCTATGAATATCGCATCAACACAGCGCAGAATAAAGGACGTTGGCACAAGCTGCAGACGGAAAAGGGCGCAGGCTTTACTGCTTTAATTTTCCCGGATTCGCAAAGCGCTGATTACAGTGGCTGGCAGCAGCTGGCGCGTGAAGCGTACAAGCGCCATCCGCAGAGTGCGTTTTACGTGAATATGGGAGATTTGGTGGACAACGGACAGGATGCAAGCCAATGGCGTGCCTGGTTCAACAGCGTGAGCGTGTTCAGTGATGCTGTGCCGCTGGCACCGATTATCGGCAATCATGAAGCGTACAGTCTGGAGTGGAAGGAATGCCTGCCTGAAAGCTATACGCATTTGTTCAATGTACCGCAAAACGGCTTGGCTAAGTATCCTAATCAGTTTTACAGCTTTGATTATGGTCCTGTGCATTTTGTTGTGCTTGATACCAACTTTCCGGAGATGAAAAATTTTCAGCCTGATCTGCTGGCAGATGAGCTGCAATGGCTGGAAAAGGATTTGGCGGCGAGCAAGGCACTGTGGAAGGTTGCTTTGATGCACCGCGATATCTTTCTCTACGGCTTTGGGCCGGAGTCCGGCAGAGCGCAGACCAAGACACAATTTCTTGATTTCAGCTATCAGTTGATGCCTGTGTTGGAAAAATACAAGGTTGACGCAGTGCTGACGGCGCACCTGCATACCTATCGCCGCCGTGTGCCGCTGCAGAACTTTGCGCCTGCACCGCAGGGAAGCGGTATTACCTATATTCTGACAGGTGTGGCCGGCGATGTGCGCTATCCTAAGCTGTGGGGAGATTTTGCGTGGGATGCGGCAACAGCGCCGAAGCCGGAAACTGCCAACTATATGACGCTGACGGCCGATGAGAAAAGTCTGGATTTTAAAGCTTTTTTGCCGGATGGCAAGCAGTTTGACGAAGTGAAATTAACCAAATAAGCAAAAAGGCTGTCGCATCATCGTAGTGCGACAGCCTTTTTACTTACGGTTAATCAAGCTCAATCAGTTCATATTTGTCATTGCCCATTTTCAGCTCGCGCATAGCGGTGAGCTGGTGCAGGCCGTGACGGCTTTCCATGCGTTCAACGAGGTCATGGTTGCTTTCCTTGGCATATACGAGGTCAACGGACGCCTGGTCGATAGCCAGAATGTCGGTAGAAGCGAGAATGCCGATATCCGGAATGGTCGGTTCTGCTGCACTTAAGCCGGCGCAGTCGCAGTCAACGGACATGCGACGCAGAACGTTGATGTAAACGATGTGCTTGCCGAAGAAATCAATGGTAGCCTTAGCGGATTCAGCCATATTTTCCATGAGCAGTTCCTTGCCGGGCCATACGTTCCAGTCCTCGGGCAGGTTGTCCTTATCCACGCCGTGAACCTGTGCCTTGCCGATGCGTCCATCAGCGCAGCCGATAGCAAGGTTTTTCATGGAGCCACCGAAGCCGCCCATAGCGTGACCCTTGAAGTGTGTTAAAACGAGCATGGAATCGTAGTTGACGATGTTTTTGCCCATGGATACTTCCTTAAAGTGCTTACCATGGCGTACAGGCAGATTGATGGTGCCTTCTGCGTCCATGATATCAACAGGGCAGAAGGTCCAGCCGTTAACCTTTAAGGTATCAAGATGCTTTTCGGTGGTGTAGCGGTCACCCTGATAGAGCGTGTTGGTTTCTACGATGGTGCTGTTGGGGATTTGCTGCTGCAGCGCTTTGACCAGCTCGCGCGGCAGAATGTTGGGGCCGTGCTTTTCGCCGGTGTGCAGCTTGATAGCTACCTTGCCGTAAATACTTTCGTTGATTAGGTCATATAATTGGATGATATGCTCTGCATCAATGTGTTTGGTAAAGTATACTTTGGCGTGAGAGCCTGCGCCATCTGCTGTTTTGATTACTCTTTGGCTGCCGACTACGGGAGCCTGTGCAAATGCTTTATCCAAGTTTAATGTGCCTCCTGCTGCTAAACCTACGGCAGCAACGCCTGCGGCTTTAAGAAAATCGCGTCTTTTCATGTGTGCTACCTCCTAAGTAAATTAATCAAGAATATTTTACTACTTGGAGTATGGTTTAAGTCAAGAAAATTTTGGGGACTTATTTACTCGGAGCGACAGCGTTTACACAGCCAAGCCCATTTAAGGTACGCGGATAGCCGATGTAGGGAAGGGCAATGGTGAGCGCATCCAGCAAATCCTGACGGGAGTTGCCGACGGAGATATTGGCGGCGGCGTGTGCCTTGGCCTGCGGTTCGCATCCGCCGAGAGTAACGATTGCTGTAAATGTGATCAGCTCACGCTCTTTGACATCCATAATTTTTCTGGTGTAGTAATCACCGAAGCAATTGGCGCTGAGGTAGTCATTAATGTGTTTTTGGTCAGCAGGAGCACTAGCGTTCATCTTATCAATGTTTTCTGCGCCGAAGATGGCACGCTGTACGGCAAGGCCTGCGTCGTGGCGTGTTTCATCGGTAGTTGTTCCGGCAGGAGCGCAGGGCTTGATGTTGAGCATTTCCATAACCTGGTTAACGCGTTCCAGTGCTGTTTTTACCTTTGGCAGACCAACGTATGGCGTGCAATGGAAAATGCTTTCGTGTATCTGCTCCGGCGTTGCACCTGCTCTGAGAGCGCCTTCGACGTGGGCAGGAATATCCTCCGGTGTGTTGTTGGCAGTGAGAACAACGAGCGTCAGCAGCTCCTGTTTGGCGGTACTGAGCTTAATCTGCTTATTGATATCGTGATAGATAAACTTTTTGCTGATAGCGGAAAGCTCCGGTTCGTTTTTAATATCAGTAGGATCATTTTTGGTGAACAAGCTTTGAGCAGCAGTATTTGCTGCTGTTTCACGTGTTTGTGCCATAGCGGTGGTGCCTCCTAAAAGTAAAGTGCATGAAAGAAATGCAGTGAGTATAATTTTTGAGATGTCTTTCATTGGTGATTCTCATTTCAGTAAATTAGTGTTGAGCGACTTGTCTGTCTGTAAGGGAAGATATCACTGAAGGTGACAGCGGGTTTATTTCAGCTTATTATATTCCTCTGCATCCACAGGCTCGCACCATTCGCTTTTGGTGTTTTCGCCCGGAACCTCGATGGCGAGGTGCGCAAACCAGCTGGTGGGGGCGGCGCCGTGCCAATGCTTAACTCCGGCGGGGATGTTGACTACATCACCGGTATGCAGCTCACGGGCAGGCTTGCCCCATTCCTGGTAGTAGCCACGACCGCCGGTGACAAGCAGAATCTGCCCGCCGCCTTTATCGGCGTGGTGAATATGCCAGTTGTTGCGGCAGCCCGGTTCAAAGGTGACGTTGCCGATGACAACCTGGTCGAGAGAAAGCATATTAAGATAGCTTTGGCCTACGAAATATTTTGCATAAGCATCGTTTTTAGGCCCTGTTGGGAATACGGTGAAAAATTTTTCTTCTGTCATTGTTATCGCTCCTTTAAAAATTAGAATTGCAAGCTGTCAAGCCAGCTTTTGATTTGACCTTGGGCGTTCTTGGCGCTGCTGCCGGAGAGAACAAGATCTTGGGTGAATTTGGCATTAGGTGTCAGCTTCTGCAAATCGCTTAGGCAGCGCTGTTCGCCACCGCCGCCGTGGGTGAAGAAGGGAGCAACGGTTTTGCCGTCCAATTTATAGGTTTCTACGAAGGTGGCAACAGGCATGGGGAAGCTGCCCCACCAGTTGGGATAACCAAGGAAAACAACGTCGTATTTGTCGAAATCAGCAATTTTTGTGCTGATGGCAGGACGGGCGTTGGCTGCCTGTTCTGCTTTGGCTTTGGCGACGGTGACGCTATAGGTTTCGGAGTACGGAGTTGCGGGCACGATTTCTACGATGTCGCCGCCGACCTGTTTATGGATTTCTTCAGCAACAGCTTTGGTGTTGCCGCTCCAGGAAAAATAGGCTACTAAGATTTTTTTACCATTATTCATGTTTTGTGATGCTCCTTCACTAGTGGATTGTTTTACTTTAGGCGCAGGTGCGTCTGCTTTAGCAGCGTTGAACGAACCGCAGCCCATAGTTAATGCTGCAAGGCTCAGAAGGCTAACGCCTGCGAGTTTTAAAAAGTCGCGTCTGTTCATATTGAATCCTCCTTGTATGATTGATGTTTATATTTAGCTAAGATAGCAAGAAAAGCCATAACGCCCACGCTCCCCACGCAGCTTCCACCGCAGCTACCGCACACGCCTGTGCAATAGGGCAGTGTCTGTGCCGTGACGGGCGCAATGCTGGCGAAAAGCTGTGGCATAGCCTTCGTAACAGCCTGGGGCAGGAGGATGCTGGCAGCAGCACCGCCGCCGAGAGCGAGCTGAGATAATTTGTTGTCATGAAGCGCTTTATCAGTTGTGCTCATCTTACTCTTTCTCCTTCGCCAGATTGCTTTGATAGCAGATAGCTTGTTTCGGACAGCCGTGCGCGCACTTGCCGCAGATGATGCAAAGTCGTCTGTCAATCGTTGCTTGGCGTTCGTGCATGGTTATCGCACGCATGGGGCAGCCATGCTCACATTTTGTGCAGCCAACGCAGGCTGCTTTGCGTACCTGCATATTGAAGGCGCCAGGAATGAATCGTCCTAAAAGGTGGAAGAAAGAATTATATGTACCAACAGGGCAGAGCAACAAACAATAGCCGCGGCCGCCTTTTGTGAATAAGCCGAAGAATATGTTTGCTAGAAAGAAGGTGGCAAAGAGGGACGCAAGGCTATTGAGCAGCTGCCCTGTGATAAACAGGTTGACGAAAATTTCCAGAGAATAGTAATTACAGTAGATGCAGGGCAGGCCGAAGCCGAGCCAGATAGAAAAGAGAAAGCCGACAAAAAAGCCGTAGCGCAGTGGCAGAATAGGCACGAGTGTTGGCCAGTCAATTTTATATTTATCTGGCAGCAGGCTGCCTAAAAATTCGCTGAAGGCGCCAGCAGGACAGAGCCTGCCGCAGAACAGCGGGCCGAGCCACAGCGAGCTTACAGCCAACAGCAGACAGAAGAAAAGCGAAATGGGGCTTGCGTACTGCCAATCGCCGGTGACGATGCTTGCCAGTGGTATGCGGGCGCAGGGCACGTGTATAGAGCTGAAGCTTGTATCGACGAAGAAGGTGCTCGCAAGCTGGTTGAACAGCATGAAGGGCTCGTAAAAGAGCACAAAGCCGAGAAGATAACTAGCGACGCGCCGTAGGTTATAAGCCGGATTCTGCATTGGTGATCGCTCCTTTGTTAGTGTAATATTTAGAGATAACTCTAAGTCAATAAGCTTGTCTTAGAAAACTATAGCTTACGTCTGCTATAGGCTTAGCGCTTAAGCAGATAGCGGATAATGACAATGCTCACCTCATAGAGCAGAATCATCGGTACGGCGAGCAGAGTCTGCGTGATAATATCAGGCGTGGGCGTGATAACTCCGGCGATGATGAAGGCGACCAGAATAACGTGGCGCTGGAATTTCATCAAGAGCCTGGAGCTTATGAGGCCCAGATAAGCTAGCAGCGTGAGAATCACAGGCACGGTGAAGGCAAAGCCGAAGGGAACAACCAGCATAAGCAGAAAGTCCAGGTAGCTTTCCATAGAAATCAGCGGATTGACCTTGCCTGCGGCAAAGCCGAGAAAAAATTCCAGACCGCGCGGAAAGACGAAGCTGTAAGAAAATAACATGCCTGCGATAAAGAGCAGTAGCGCGAGCGGAAGGCAGATGAGCGTGAATTTGCGCTCACGCCATGTCAGCGCCGGGCGGACGAAGGCGTAGAGCTCATAAAGCATGAAGGGCGAAGCAAGCAATAGACCGCTGAGCAGCGCTACCTTCATATAAATCATGAAGGCTTCGGCAGGGCGCATATAATACAGCTCCTTCGCAGCGCTTGTGAGCACGTCCGTGATGTCCTGCAAAAAATAGACGCTGCTAGCAGTGCCAATAACTAGGGCAGCAAGAGCCTTGAGCAGGCAGCTGCGCAGCTCCGCCAGATGTTCTGTGAGCGTCATGTCTTTATCGAGCGACGCTTCGACAGGCAGATAATTATTTTGCTTGTCCAGCATCATTTTGTTCTTCTGCCTTGGCTGCGGGGAGCGCTTCCTTGTTGGGGTCAGCTTCGTTTACGGCCTGCTTGAACTCACGCATACTTTTGCCTAAGGCCTTACCGATATCCGGCAGTTTGCCTGGACCGAAGAAAATTAAACCAATAACGAGAATGAGAAGTAATTCGGGTAAGCCTAAACCAAACATAAGAAAAAACCTCCTTTAATGATATGTTTTTATTTTAACGGTTGTAGAGAACTCCAAAT
Organism: Phascolarctobacterium succinatutens CAG:287; assembly: GCF_000434895.1. Taxonomy (GTDB): domain Bacteria; phylum Bacillota; class Negativicutes; order Acidaminococcales; family Acidaminococcaceae; genus Phascolarctobacterium_A; species Phascolarctobacterium_A succinatutens_A. The sequence continues at coordinate 111,148 of NZ_FR892795.1, read as the reverse complement.
CAAGTGAACGTTCAAAAGTGAACGTTAAAAGAAATCTAACTATCGGCCAAGCATTTTTATAGCTTATAGCCAAGGTCATAGGCTGCCTGCGGATAATTAGTCTTGAGAATTTCTGCGCGCGTTTTGCAGTTGGGCGCGAACACTGTGCCACGGTTTTGCCAACGCATATAGCTCGAGAGTGTGGCGTAATATTTGTTTAGGCAGTCCATAGCCCAGGGAACGTCGCTGCCTGCTGCGGCGAGCAGCACGCTCTGCTTGCCGCTGATGCGGCCGGTGCGCGCATAGAAGCGGTCAATGCAGGTTTTGAGCTGGGCAGAAACGTGCCAATAATAAACAGGTGAGATGAGCGCAATTAAATCAGCGTCGACAAGGCGCATGATGAGGTCGTTTTCGATGTCGTCCTTCTGTACGCAGGGACCATTCATGCCGCAGGCGTCACAGCCCTGACAGGGATGAATGTCATGAAAGGCGGCGTCGAAGCGCAATACATTGTGTCCCTTGCTTTCTGCGCCCTTGATAAACTCTTCTGTAAGAACAGAGGTGGTGCCGTTTCTATGCGGACTGCCGGTTAAAACTACGATATTCATATTCTGCCTCCTATTTGATGCTCTGACCAAGCTTTAAGGCTTGGTTGGGAAAATCACTGCGTTCAATGCTATAGCGTGAGCCACAGCCGTAGCCGAGAACCATGCCTAAATCATGCCACTGCATATATTTCACTAAGGTCTGATAATGCTCAACGAGGGCTTCAAACGTCCAGTTCGCACTGTTGTAGGCGGTGGTGAGCAGCAAGGATTTTTTGCCGTCGAAGCTGCGCACGTGGGAATAGAAGCGGTCGAGTACTGTTTTGAGCTGCGTGGACATGCCGTAATAATAAAGCGGCGTGATGAGTACGATGATGTCTGCCTTGAGCAGCTCTGGCATGAGCTTTTGCTCAATAGCATCGTTTAAAATACATTTGCCGTTACGGTTGCAGGCATTGCAGGCGCGGCAGGGATGAATATCCTCAAAGGCAGCATTGAAACGGAAGACATGATGACCGTTTTGCTGCACTCCTTCAATAAATTTATCAGCCAGCAGGGCAGAGGTACCTGCTTTATGCGGACTGCCGGTGATAACAACAACGTTCTGCTTGCCGTCAGCAGCCTGCGGAGCTGCCTCTGCTATAGGAGCAGTTTCTGGTACAGACTTTGTATTCAGCATATTGATAGCGGCACCGCTGGAGAGTACAGTGCCGAAGCCTGCTACGGCAACCTTGATAAAATCTCGTCGGTTCATGGTAAGTTCCTCCTCACAAAAACATAAAAAGAAAAGGCAGATAACGCTCTGTTATCTGCCTAAAATTATATAGCTTGCAGGGAAAATGTCTAATACTTATATTGGCGCTTGTTCTATGCTTAAAAAGCATTTTGCGAACTGAAGAAATTTTTGCAGTGCGAGACTTTGCTGTCTGTCACGACGCCAAACAAGCAGAATATCGCTATGCAGTGCAGGGGTAAGTGGGCGATAGGTAAAACGCTTCTCGTCGAGCAGAGGCATTTGGACGGAGATGCCATAATAACCGCACTGCTCAACAAAGACGGCAGTATTGGCTAAAAGATTACTGTTGCCAATAAAACGCATCTTAGCAATGTCACCGCTGAGCCAGTTGAAAATTTCGCTGCGTGCCTGTAGGCGTGCAGGCAAAATTATGGGTAGACCGCTTAAATCGCTGGCAGTGATGGCGTTCTTGCTGGCGAGAGGCGCATCACTGCGCATGAGTACGCACCAGGTTTCTCTGATGGGCAGGCGCAGGTAGTCGTAGTTCGTCGTATCGACAGGAGCCTGCAGGATGGCGACGTCTAAAAGGCCTTTGTCAAGCTTATCGTGCAAAAGGTCAGAAGAGCTTGTGAAAAGCTCAAAGCTTACAGCAGCGTACTGCTTTTGAAAACCGCCGATAAGCTTGGCGAGTACCTCTGTGGCCTGGTATTCGCCTGCGCCCATAGCAATGCTGCCAGCGAGGTTGTGTTCCTGTTCCTGAATGTCGAGCGTAGTTTTTTCCACCATATTCAGGATTTCGCGGGCGCGTTCAACGAGGAATTGCCCCGATGGCGTGAGCGCAAATTTATGCTTGTCACGGTCGAAAAGCTTGACGCCCAGCGCTGTTTCCAGCTGCATGAGCTGTCTGCTTAAAGTAGGCTGCGTGATGTGCAGGATTTCAGCTGCTTTAGTGATATTTTTTTCGTGCGCGACAGTCAGAAAATAGTTGAGAATACGAAAGTTCATAGCGTCGGCTCCTTTCTATCGATATGCTTGTAATTTTTGGCATTATTATAACGTAGCCTTGCTGATTATGCAAAAAAAGCATGCAACGGCAATTATTATAGGTATTGGACGCGTATTTAGACTGTTAGTATAATTATCGGTGAAGGGTAAATCCTGTTTTACATAATGATGTCTGCAAGGAGGTTTACTATGAAAAAATTATTGGCTTCTACAGCTTTAGCTGTAACATTGCTTATAAGCGGCTGCGCCGGTGCGGATGCACCTGATAGTAAAGCAGTTCAGGATCCTGTACCGAAAGTGCAGACTGCTCAAAATAAAACGCAGCAGTCACAGGCTGCAGCGCAAGGAATCAAGCTGAAGCTGCAGGTTGATAGTAAAAATATTGTTGTAGCACTTGCGGATAATGCGGCAGCGAAGCGTTTAATTGATATGCTTCCCGCAGAGATAACCATGAGTGATTTTAATCATACCGAAAAGATTGGCTATTTTAAAAATAAGCTTACTGGTGACGGAGCGCCAAGAGGGCATGCTCCGAAGGCCGGAGATGTGTGTATTTATGTTCCATGGGGTAATATAAGTGTGTTTTATGAGGATTTCAGATATACGAATGATTTGGTTTATCTGGGACACGTTGAACAGGGACTAGATATTTTGAGTACGCAGCAAAGCGATTTTAAAGTAAATTTTAGTATAGAGCACTAATTAAGGTAACTGTAAATCCAGCAAGAGAAAAAGCTTCTTTGGATAATACAAGAAATTAAGCTTTTTTAGTTTAATACTTCGAGCAGGCTCTAAGTCAAGAAAAAATTGCAGTTCGAAAATTTTGTTCTTGACTTAGAGTTAACTCCCAATAGTATATTATTTTCAGTGAAAGATAAGGAGGAATAGACCTATGAAAATAAGTAAACGATTAAAAAATACTTTGCTGCTTATGGCTTGTGGAGCTGTTATGACTTGTGGAAGCACTGCTTTAGCAGCGCAAGATGTGAACGCGCCGAGCAAGGCACCTGCGGAAACGATTAAAGCAGAGAAGCTTTCTAATGTCTGGGATAAAACCTTTGCGGAAAACAAAAATGTCAACCACCATAAAGTAACGTTCCATAACCGTTATGGAATTACGCTCGTGGCCGATATGTATACGCCAAAAACAATGAAAAAAGGCGATAAGCTAGCTGCCATTGCTGTAGCTGGTCCTTATGGCGCAGTAAAAGAACAGGTTAGCGGCCGTTATGCGCAGGAAATGGCTGCACGTGGCTTTTTAACCATCGCCTTTGACCCTTCTTTTACAGGTGAAAGTGCAGGCGCACCGCGTAATACTACTTCACCGGATATTAATACGGAAGATTTTTCTGCAGCAGTAGATTTTCTTTCTGTACAGGAAAATGTTAATGCGGAAAAAATTGGTATTCTTGGTATCTGCGGCTGGGGAGGTTTTGCGTTGAACGCTGCAGCAATGGATACGCGCATTAAGGCAACTGTGACTTCGACGATGTATGATATGAGCCGCGTGATTGCCAACGGTTATTTTGATTATGAAAAGGATGCATCAGCGCTAAAAAAAGAACGTAAGGCTTTGCGTAAGCAGGTCAACGAGCAGCGTACCATCGACTATAAAACAGGCACTTATAAAATGGCAGGCGGCGTACCTACGGAAGTAGATGAGAAAACTCTGGGGTTTGTAAAGGATTATCACGATTATTATCAGGAAAAGCTTGGATACAGCCCACGTTCCTTTGGTTCGACGACAGGTGCAACGCTCAGTTCCTTAACTGCATTCATGAATATGCCGCTGCTTTCTTATAGTGATGAGATTGAAAGTGCTGTGCTGATGATTCATGGGGAAAAGGCGCATTCGCGTTATTTTAGCGAAGATGCTTTTAAAAAGCTGCAAGGAAATAATAAAGAGCTTTTGATTATTCCGGGGGCAGTACATACAGATTTATATTACAAGATGGACGTAATTCCTTTTGATAAAATAGAAGCTTTCTATATGAAGTATCTGAAATAAAAAAGTGAGGCTATCACACCAGAGTGTGTGATAGCCTCACTTTTTTATGAATCTGCCGGGAGAACCGATATGAGAGGGAAATCAGGGTTTTACAGTTGTGCGGTAAGCCTGTTTGCCATCTTTGAATTCGATGATTGTTACGCTCTTTACTGCGTCATGCTTTTCGTTTAGGCCGAGAGAGCCGGTAACAGCACTGAATGATTTTGTTTCAGCCAGCGCCTTGGCAACCTTAGCCGGTTCGACAGAGCCTGCGCGTTTGATAGCGTCAGCTAAAAGCTTGATGCCGTTAGCCGAGTACTGCAGGAGCGTCGGGCTTTTGGTTGTATTCTTTCTAAAATTTGGTTACTTATATTTTAATACCTGAAGTATACTATAAGTCAAGAGGAAAATGGAAGCTTAGTGGTGAATGTTAACTCCCAACACATACTACAAAAACGGGGCAGCATTTGTTTTATATATTCTTGCCTTGAAACAAAAAGAACTGGGATTTTCACGCTGGCGTGCGTTGGAGCTTCTAAAAAAAGTCACAAAAACTTCACAATACAAATCCTAGAAATTTAGTATACTTTAAATATAGTGTAACTTTTCACATTGAAGGAGGTTTATCTCATGAAAAAATTAACAGCTATTATTACTGGCTCACTGACTGTTTTGGCAATTTCTGCTACAGCATTTGCTGCTAATCTGATTAGTGCGGACGAAGCTCGTGCAATTGCGCAAAAACAAGTTCCCTCAGGTAGTACTTACCTGCATACTGAAGCAGAAATGCAAAAAATGCAACCATATTATGAAGTGGAGTTTTTTGATACTGCTACTCAGACAAAATATGAAATTGATGTATATCAAATAAATGGTAAAATCAAAGAATATAATATGGAAAGAAAAGCGTTGGGCGGCAGCGCTAATGTAATCTTGTCCAAAGATGATGTAAAAGCAATTGTTGCTAAAGAAGTTGGTGACGTGTCGATTTATGAACTGAAATTGGACAGAGAACATGGATTATATGAATATGAAGTGAAATTCAGTGCCTCTGGTTTGCGTGGTGAGATGAATGTTAATCCGGAAACTGGTGTAGTGCTGGATAAAGAGGTAAAATACAGCCTTTAAGAATAATTTTCTATAAGTTTTTTTAATTTTTTAGAGCGGTGCGAAAGCATCGCTCTGTTTTTGTAATTTATATTCTTGATTTTGAGTTAAATTCAGATGCCATTAAAAAGCTACAAGGCAATAATAAGGAGCTGTTGATTATTTCTGGTGTTGTGCATCGTATTTGTACTACAAGATGGATGCATTTCACTTTGATAAAATAGAAATTTTTTATATTAAGTATCTGAAATAAAAGTGAGGCTATCACTAAAAGTGTATGATAGCCTCACTTTTTTTCACAAATCCGCTGGGAGAACCGATATTGAGAGGGGAATCATGGTTTTACTGTTGTACGGTAAGCCTGCTTGCCATCTTTGAATTCGATGATGGTTACGCTCTTTACTGCGTCATGCTGCTATACAAAAGGAGCGGGCAGTGTATCTTTTTTCAACAATTTTATAAATATATAAATCTGGCACCATCAGCATCTCCTACCGGAAAGCTTTGAAAACTTCGCTTAAAGGTGATATAATATGCTATTATACTATGACTGGAGTACGCTATGCGCAGGAAAATATTATTTGGTGTTGATTATACGGACAGCGAGCTGATTAAGCTTTTGCTGTATCTGTTTGTCGGCGGTACGGCGGCCTTGGTGGAGTGGGCCTTGTTCTACCTTTTCTTCCACTATCTTTTAAGTGGCCTGAGCCTTACACTGCTGACCATGCTGGCAACAGCCTTATCCTTTTGTCTGGCAACACTGTATCATTATTTCTTGGGCAATGTTCTGGTTTTTGACAGCGGCAGCCGTTATAAACGCGGCAAGGAGCTTAGCATGGTGTTTTTGGTAAGTTGTATAGGCTTGGCCTTTAACCTGCTGCTGATGTATATTTTTGTCAGCCTGCTTGACTGGCAGCCGATGCTGTCTAAGGTGCTGACAAGCTGTATTGTTGTTGTATGGAACTATCTCTCACGTAAAAAATGGATTTTTAGGAGTTAGATATGCCTGGAGAATATGTAGACGTAAAAAAATTTAAAAAGGTTGTGCTTTTATATAACCGTAATTCCGGTAAGCAGCTTTTTGCCAGCATGATGGCTAAGGTGAATGAAACCTATAAGCTGGTGAAGGAATTAGTAGGACCTAAAAATGCAGAAATGCGAGATATCCGCTTCTTTGACCAGATACCGCAGATTGCTGCGGAAATAGTTGAGGAAAAGGTTGACTGGGTGATAATTGCCGGCGGTGACGGAACCATCAGGGCTATGATTGAACAGCTGGCTAATCGCAAGTATGTGCCTTATATCAGCGTTTTTCCTGCCGGTACGGTAAATCTGGTGGCTAAGGAGCTGCTGCTTAAGGCGGACCCGCATAAGTGGTTTAAACGAGTATCCAAAGGTATAGAGGTGCCTGTTTATCTGGGACGCGCCAACGGCAACGTCTTTTTGACGGTTGCCGGTATAGGCTTTGATTCCCTTGTTGTAGACAAGGTGACCGAAAAGGAGAAAAAGCTGCTCAACAAGCTTGCTTATGTTTGGCAGGGAACAGAGATTATGCGTAAGGAGCTGCTGTTCAACAACTGGCGCTATCGTTTTCAGGTGCGCTTTGATGATGAAGAACAGTGGTATGATGCAACCTCTGTTATTGTAGGCAAGAGCCGCTATTATGCAGGACGTTATAACCTCTTTAACGGTGCGTCGCTGTCATCGTCTCTTTTACATGCGGCGCTGTTTACCGGGGATAAGCGCGGCGATTTTATCCGTTATGCGGCTTGTATTGCTATGGAGGCGCTGACGTTAGATAATGATATTATTATCCGTACCGCGAAGAAGATGGAAATACGCTGCAATGAAGAGAATTTTGCAGCAGAGCTTGACGGAGATGCTGTAACAACGGCTCCGCTTTTAATTGAGATGGAGTCCGAGCCGATTAAGTTTTTGGCGTAAGCAAGGAAATGGTGTAAGGTGAATAGGATAAGCAGAAAAATGGGCTGGCTGATTTTTATTATCGCGGCCTGCATAGTAGAAGGATTTTTTGCCTGGCAAAGCTTCGGCGGAACGCACCCCTTTCCGCTGAATGAGTTTGGCTTTCAGATTTTTGATCATGTATTGCGTGACAGCGTTTTGGCAGAGATAGCATATGTACTGTATTACCGGCGTAAGCGTGTGCCGGACAGATTGCAGCGCTATTTTCCCGTTATTGTTATCGGTATTCTTTATCTGGGCGAAGCCTTTTTTATGGTAAACCAGCTTAGTCTTGATAAAGGTTTGCAGACAAGCCTTTCCGTGCTGGCCGGTATTAACAATAACATTTTTATTGTGCTGCTCATGGCAATGTGCTACCATAAATGGCCCAACATCGGGATGAAAATCCTTTATTTTGCCGTTTATGTATTTTCTGCTCTGGCAGTGGTTTTTGACGGCTTCTATTTTTGGCAGACCTCCATGCATGTGGAGAGCGTTCTCTTCCAAAACCTGAATATCTATGCTGTTAAAGGTATTTTTGCGACGATGAGCAATACGATGATTGCCGGTATTGTTATCAGCATAGTTGTTATTTTACTGCTGTTTTATGTACCGAAGCCGCAAAAGCGTAAGCCGAACTTTGCCTGGTCGCTGCTTTGCGTGGCCATGTTCACCTTGGGCTTGAACCTTACCGACAGATTGCTTGGCTATGCCGGCATGTACGGCGTGGAAAATGTTATCGGTATGTACGCCGAGGTAGAGAACGAAAAGACGCGTATGAACTACCGCAATATGCTTTCCGTACCGGTTAACGTGAACTTCGTCAGCAAGGCAATTTTTGATACGGATAAAATTGCCGGCGGCAAGCATGTGGAGCAGCGCGAGCTGACTGCCAAGGATAAAACGCGTCTGACGGAAATGGGCATTGATGAGCCTAAAGCAAAAATAGCCAAAATCAAACCGCAGTATGACCGTGTTGTGCTGCTGATTCTGGAATCCATGCACCGCGATTACATCAACTACTATAACAACGATATTCCCGAAGAGGCTACACCGTTCTTAAACAGTCTGGTTATCCGTTATCCGCATATGAACAGGTATTATTCCTCTGCCGTGCCGACAACGCAGGGGCTGAATGCTACCTTCCGTTCGCATCTGATTATGGATAAGGATATTCCCGGCAAAAATACTCCCTCGCTGTTCCGCAGTGTGCAGGCAGCGGGAATGCGCGGTATTTTCATGAATGCTTCCAGCCAGTATTATGCCAACGAGCTGCGCGAATATCCGACGCAGTTCGGCATGAACGAATATTATGCCAAGGAATACCTGGAAAAGCAAGGTTATACAGGTGCCAGCGGCTGGGGCTTCCATAATGACGTAATGTATGAGGAAACACTGAAGCTGTTGGAAAAAGCTAAGGCGAAGAATGACCGTCTGGTGATGGTTACCAAAACGCTGGATATGCATCAGCCTTATCCTTATACCGGCTTCAGCTGGAACGAAATGCCGGATAAGGTGCGCAGCAATACCTTTATAACGGTGCGCGGCGTCTATTGGGTTGATAAAACGCTGGAGCATTTCTTTAAGGAAGCGCAGAAGCGCGGACTGATGGATGACAGAACGCTGTTCATCATTACGAGTGACCATAATCCGCACAGCGGCGGCGAGTATACGAAGCTTGTTACCAAGGCTGAGGATAAACAGAGCATTGCACCTATTCCGCTGATTTTTGTATCGAAGAACCTGGCACCGCTCAACAATCTGCGCACCAATGAATATGCTTCGCAGATTGATCTGGCGCCGACGCTGTTGTATCTGCTGGGCATTGATGTGCCGGAAAAATTCATGGGTCGCAATCTTCTGCAGCCTACGGATATTCCCTATGCCTTAGGCTACTTTGGCGGTAAGGCGTTCTACTGGTCGGATGAGCGTCATTTGGTCGATCAGATGGATAAGCCTGTACCGGACACAGAATATGAGGATGCTTTAACAAACTATATTATTCATTATTATGGCTTGTGGCACCAATAAAGTTATTAAAAAATACCGTTCCGCAGAAATGTGGGACGGTATTTGTACTTTTGCTATATAAACTTAGCTAAAGAAAACAAGTATTATGTATACAATTGATAATACACTTTTCAAAAGCAGTTCTATCACATATAATATTAATGCAAAAAAATAATTTTATGGAGGGAATGAAGATGTTTCTGATAATAGGTGCACTCGTTGTTATCGGTGTAATTTATCTTTTGTTGAAACGACATGAATCCAGAATGGTATTGATTGCCGCTGGTATTCTGATGTGTTGCATTGCCGGCAAGCCGATGGCTTCTCTTGATGCTTTTGCCAAGAGTATGACTAATGCCGGTCTGATTACTTCTGTTTGCTCCTGCATGGGCTTTGCCTGGTGCATGAAGTATACGGGCTGCGACAAGCATTTGGTTGTTGCTATTGGTAAGGTTTTGAAAAAAATGGGCTTTTTGCTTATTCCCGGCGCTACGCTGGCAACCTTCGTCGTTAATATTGCTATCCCCAGTGCTGCAGGCTGCAGTGCTGCGGTAGGCGTAATTTTTATTCCGATTATGATGTCTGCAGGCATTCATCCGGCAATGGCCGCAGCTGCCGTTAAATCCGGTACCTACGGCAGTATGCTGAACCCCGGTCTGGTACATAACGCCGTTATCGCTAAGCTGGCAGGCGTGCAGATTACCGATGTAATTGCCAATCATATGCTGGCAACCGTAGCCGGTGTAATCGTTGCTGCAGCTGTATTGACCGTTCTGGCTGTTGTTTTGAAGGAAAACAGGGGCTTTGCGCCGGAAGGCGAAGCCGGTGTTGACGAGAACTTCGGCATTAATCCGCTTTTCGCTGTCATGCCGCTGGTTCCGGTTATCATTCTGCTGCTTGGCAGCACCAAGCTGGTGCCTGTACTGAAGATGGGCGTACCTCACGCTATGGTTATCGGTGCAATCCTGTCCTTGGCAGTAACCCGTAAAAATCCTGTTGAGCTGACTAAGAGCTTCTTTGACGGCATGGGCGATGCTTATGCCAACATCATCGGTATCATCATTTCCGTTGGCGTTTTCGTAGCAGGCCTGAATGCTTTGGGACTGATTAAGGCGCTGATTAACTGGATGCTGAATTCTACCGGTATTGTTAAAATTGCTGCTACCTTTGGTCCGTTTGTGCTGGCACTTATTTCCGGCTCCGGTGACGCTGCAACCGTTGCGTTCAACGAAGCAGTTACTCCGCATGCGGCACAGTTTGGTCTGGAAACCATGAACATGGGCTCTATTGCAGCTTTGGGCGGTACTCTCGGCCGTACTATTTCCCCGATTGCCGGCGCTACTATTATCTGCGCAGGCATTGCCGGTGTAGACCCGATGGAGGTTTGCAAGCGTAATGCTTTGGGTATTACCCTGGCGCTGGTAGTGGGAATGATACTGCTGCTGTTCTAAAATCTGATGTTTTTAAAGTATAAAATGGATGCGGAACTATTGCTTCGCATCCATTTTTATTGCGACGACTTGCCTCTATGCGGTATAATAATGCATGGAGGGAATTATGGAGATTAATACTTTTCTTGATAAATTACAAAGCTATCACAGCGAGCAGGTTTTTAATCCCTGGCGTGATTTTGATACAAGCTGTGATATAGGTCCTCAGGCTCCCGTTATCCGTAGTGCCAATCTGCGCCGTTATCTGGAGCTGCGTCCTGATGCGCATTATTTGTTTATTGCCGAGGCCTTAGGCTATCAGGGCGGTCATTTCAGCGGTATTGCTATTACTTCGGAGCGTATTCTGCTGGGGCATCATCCTGATGTAGAGCCGAAAAGCGTGCTGGGCGAATGGGATTACCGCCGCACGAGTGATGCAGGCAGCGCAATGCTGAATAATACACAGCGCCTGAAGGGCTTTAACGAGCCCACGGATACTGTTGTCTGGAACGCGCTGAACAGTCATGGACTTGCGTCCTTTGATGTTATTCTTTGGAATATTTTCCCGTTTCATCCGTATAAAGCAGGCAATCTGTTGACTAACCGTACGCCCTCACCGAGCGAGCTTGATGTAGGCATTGAGTACGCGCGGATGCTGCTGGAGCTGCGTTCGGGGATGAAAATTGTTGCCATCGGTCAGAAGGCGGCGACAACGCTGTCACGTTACGGTGTTGAATGTATGTCTGTGCCGCATCCTTCTATGGGCGGGGCCAACCGCTTTAGAGAGGCAGTAGCGCAGCTGTTAGGCGGTGAGATGTAATGGGATTGGAAGCTGTTCCCTTAAGCCGTGAGCAGACACTGCATATTGCTCTCGGCATGGGCAAGGCACTTTTGAAAAACGGTGCGGAAACCTCCAGGGTGGAGGACACTATTTCCCGCTTCTGTCATACGCACGGCTATCATGATATTCATGTTTTTGTTACGCCGACGGTTATTATTTTAGGCGATGAGGAAAGCGAGGGTGCGACGATTATCAGCCGTATCCGTTATCGCAGCACCAATTTGAGCGTCATCAGCGCGGTGAACGATTTTTCCTATAACCTGAAACGCTGGCCTATGAATTACGAAGAAACGCTGGCGTATCTGGAAGAGCTGCGTCATAAGGCACCGCCCTATGGCGAATGGCGTGTCTGCATGGCGTCGGCAATCAGCTCGGCAGCCTTTGCGGCAATGCTTGGCGGCAACAGCCATGACTTTATCGCGGCCTTTATTACCGGAGGATTATCCATGGTGCTGTTAAAGCAGTTGGGTGGTTATCGCCCCAGCGCCTTTTGGGAGAATGCGCTTTCCGGTGCGGCAATCGGCGCTTTGGCTATTTTTTGCTGTGAGATGGACGGCGAATGCACGCGTACCAACATCATCGTAGGTGCGCTGATGCCGTTCCTGCCGGGTGTAGCCTTTACCAACGGTCTGCGCGATTATATGGCCGGTGATTTGATTTCCGGTAATTCGCGTATTGCCGAGGCGATGCTTTTCGCTACATCCATTGCGATTGGTCTGGCATTTAGCCTGCTTGTATGGTATCACTGGGGGTGGAAGCTGTGGGCATAAATTATTTTACAGCCTTTGGCTTTGCATTCATTGCTACTGCTGCCTTCGGTATTCTGTTTCAGGCACCGCGTAAAAGTCTGCCTATCAGCGGCTTTATCGGTGCGGTAGGCTGGGTAGTTTATTGCTATATCCGCAAGGATTTAGCGTATGATTCTTTTTATGCCATGTTTTTTGCCACGGTTGCGCTTTCGCTTTTGAGCGAGCTGGCGGCGCGTGTCTTCAAACAGCCGGTAACGATTTTTGTTATTCCGGGTATTATCCCGATTGTGCCGGGACTCGGCATGTATCGCGGTATGGCGGCAATTATAGAAAATAATTACGAAACGGGTATGAACATCCTTATAACCACCGGCATGGATGCAAGTGCTATTGCCTTGGGGATGATGCTTATGACAAGCGTATTCCGCGTAATTAAGATAAGCAAGGATCATAAACGCTTGCTGCAGCTGTTGCATAAGGAAAATAAGCAATAAAGTTATTTATAGTGAGTGAGGGAATGAAAATATGGGTTTAGCAGAGCTGTTGCTGTTGGCGGTTGGCTTGGCGATGGATGCCTTTGCTGTTTCCGTTTGCGGCAGTATGGTGCTGACACCGGATAACAGACTACGCGGAGCTTTGCGCTTCGGCAGCTGGTTCGGAGCATTTCAGTTTTTGATGCCGGTGATAGGCTATTTCGGCGCTGTATCGTTTCGTGATTATATTACGGAATATGACCATTGGCTTGCCTTTTTCTTATTGCTTTATCTGGGAATCAACATGATTCGTGAAGCAAACGAAGCCTGCCATGTCAAAAAAGATTATAGCGTGAAGGAGATGGCGGGGCTGGCGATTGCCACCAGTATTGACGCTTTGGCAGTAGGTATTAGTCTGGCTTTTTTGAATACAGATATCTGGTCCGCTTCCATACTGATTGGCGTGGTGACCTTTGCTATCGCAGCCTTTGGCGGTCTGGCTGGCTTTAAGCTGGGAGCTATGGCCGGCAAGAGAGCTGATGTTGCCGGCGGCTTGGTGCTGATTTTTATCGGTGTCAAAATTTTGCTGGAACATACAGGAATAATTTAAGGAATAAAAGTTTAGCGGATTTGCTACCCCTTTAGGCACGCTGAGCTTAATTTATATCATAGAAAGGAAGATACACATGACGCAAGTAAATAAGGAGCGTATGCTCGCAGAATTTAAGGAAATTGTTGCTCTGCCTTGTCATAGCCTGCAGGAGCGTCCGGTATTCGAACTGCTCAAAGGCAAATTGGAGGCTCTCGGCTTTACGGTGGAAGAGGATGACGCCGGTGAAAAGCTGGGTGGCAACTGTGGTAATATGTGGGCATTTTTGCCTGCCAGCGCAGGAGTTGAAGGTGCGGTACGCGTGCTGCTTTCTGCACATATGGACGGTGTTGAACCTTGCGGCGGCACTACCGTTATCCAAAAGGACGGCGTTTTATACAGCGACGGCACTACTATTCTCGGCGGTGACGATAAATCCGGCGTTGAGGGTATTTTAGAGGGTATTCGCCTGCTGCTGGAGGAAGGCGCTCCGCATGGTGATATCCAGATACTCTTTACAGTTTGCGAGGAGGGCGGCGTTAACGGCTCCCGTTGCCTCGACCGCTCCAAGCTGCGTTCCGACGTTGGCTATGCACTGGATGGTGAAGGCGCTCCGGGCGAGATTGTTGTCGGCGCTCCCGGCCAGAAGAAATATAAAATCGACATTATCGGCAGAACCGCGCATGGCGGACTGGAGCCGGAAAAGGGCATCAACTCTATTATGATTGCTGCTAAGGCTCTTGCCGATGTTAAACGCTACGGCCGTATTGATGAGGAAACTACCTGCAATATCGGCATTATCGGCGGCGGTAAGGCAACCAATATTGTGCCCGACCTGGTAACCATTGAAGGCGATGCGCGCAGCCGTAACAAGGAAAAGCTGGAGGCTATCTGCAAGGAAATCGTAGAAACCATTGCAACCAGTGCTGAAAAATACGGTGCTAAGGCAGAAGTCTTTGTGGATAATAAGTATGATTCCTTTGCTGTTGCCGAGGACAGCGATGTTGTAACGCTGGCAAAGGATGCCTGCGCAATGCATGGCTTTACTCCGGATATTACGGTAACCGGCGGCGGCAGTGATGCCAACTTCCTGAATGCTTACGGTCTGCCTAGCGTAATTTTGGGCACTGGCATGGCTCATGTGCATACTGTTGACGAATACATTAAGGAAGAGGATTTGTATAATACCGCGTTGATTGTACATGGTATTTTGAAGGCTGCGGTAAAATAAAAAGCTATTATTTTGGCGGAGGTTTATTCTGATGGATATGGAAACTGATGAACAACAAAAAGCTCGCATGGAATTGTATAATGCCTTGCTAGAAGGCTTAAGTGATATTGAAGCAGGAAGGGTAATTCCTGCCGAAGAAGCTATAAAAATGTTTATGGAAAAATATCCTGAACTAAATATATAGGAATGATAAACCACTAAACATAGAAAATTTTATAATGCTGTCTTGAGGTCTGTATACTTATGCGTATGCAGACCTTTTTTTGTCCTAACTTTGAAGCAGATAGAAGAGAAAATTCTTTTTATATGTACATATGGTTGACGGGGGGGACAACGTAGTATAATGAGCGCAAGGACTAAAAATTTTCAGCTCGTAGCGAAAGTTTATGAAAGGGTGTGGACTTTATGAGTAACGAAGCTCATGAGATAAAAGTAATCATGGATTGCCTTAAGGCACTTGAAAAAAATACTATTGGTGGCTTACCGGAAAAAATACAGGGTGATATTACGACTCATGCATTTATTGCTGCAGGAAGTTCTTTTATACCTGTCCCTGGTGCAAGTGCGGCAGCTAATGTTGCTAATATTTGGGCAATGTATGCGAGAATTAATTCTGACATAGGAATAACATTTTCTAAAAATATTTTAAAAACTGTTGCGTCTGGAGTAGTAGCCAACTTGGGAGGATATGTAGTTTTGCTAGGTGCTGGCGAGCTTTTAAAATTTATACCTGTATTTGGCTCTTTTGTTGGTGCTGCTATTGAAAGTGGGATTGCATATGCTATTACAATAGTATCAGCTTATGTGTATATAAAGGCTATTACTTTAATGGCTAGAAAAAGAATAGATTTTAATAATGAGGAAAAATTACAACATGAAGTTGATGAAATTTTACGTAATGATAAAGAAGAAATAAAGGCTATGCTTAAAGAAGCGAAAAATTCTTATAAACCTCAAAAATAATATTACTAATGAAATAAAAACAGCAGCCTTGGCATACGCAAGCGTATACTGAGGCTGCTGAATTTTTATTCTTCTGCTGCTGTTGCCAGCTGTACCTTCAGCTCTACGCCGAAGATCTTTTTGAACCATGACAGATGCTCCTGAATCTGATGCATTTCGATACTGGGAATACCTTGAGCATAGAGCTTTAAGGTAGCAGTCTTTTTGTTGATGCCAGGTTCAATAACGTGAATCTGGGAGGTTTCCGTATAATCTAGGCTTTCGGCTAATGCCAGCAGCAGTGCCAGCTTGTTGATGGTTTTCCAGTTGGCGTCGCTAAGCAGTTCCTTGTAGAAACGGTCCTTGAAATAGTTTTTGGAAACACCGTTGTGCCAGCCGGCGATAGCTGCCGTGATAACCTGCTCTTTGTGCGTCAGTCCGAAGAGCTTGGCATTTAAAATCATATAGGCACTGTGACGTGCGTGACTGTAGAAATTGATGGTGATGCCGATGTCATGCAGCAGTGCAGCGGTTTCCAGCAGACGGCGATAATTTTTGCGTAAGCCGTGCAGCTTACTCCAGCCGTCAAACATTGATAACACCAAATGGGTGATGTGTCTGGAATGCTGCTGGTCGGGTTCATATAGGTTTAACACATTTTCCCTGCTCATTTTAAGGATATCCTTCGCTATAATGGGCACGTGATTTTCTTTGGAATAATAATCGAAGAACAGGCCTTCGCGCAGGCCGCAGCCGGAGGTGATGAGCTTTTTGGCACCGGTGGCCTCCAAAAGGCAGCTGATAATGCTGCTGCCGGCCAGAATGATATCACTGCGCTCGCTGCTGAGACCGGAAATCTTTTTGCGCTGCTCCAGATTTGTGTTGCGCAGTCTGTTGAAAAAGCTGCGATAGGTTTGCGCTGTATAGGAATAATTATGGATTTTAGTCGCCGGGTATTTCTTTTCGCGCTGGATGATTTTGGCTACGGTACGCGCTGTACCGCCAACGCCGATGAGAGGCAGCCCGTTCTGCTTGAGCCAGGGGTACTTTTCCAGACGGCTCATGATAAAGAAGCTGACATCACTGAAAACATTGGCGGGCATGACGTTACGGGTGTTGAACATGGAGGTGGTATTGACCGCGCCGATGGGCAGGGACACGCTTTCCAAAATTTTACGGTTCTTGAACAGAATCAGCTCGGTACTGCCGCCGCCTAAATCGAAAATGATGCCGTCCTTGACGTTGAGGGTGTTGATAACGCCAAGGTAGCTGATGTAGGCTTCGGTATTGCCGGAGATGATGTGCAGCTGGATGCCTGTTTCTTCGGCAACGCGCGCAACAAGCTCGGCGCCGTTGGCAGCGTTACGGATGGCTGCGGTGGCAACGGCAATGGTCTTGTCAGCCTGATAAATTTTGCACATATAGGCAAAGCTTTTCATGGTTTCGATGGTGCTGCTGAAGGCTACTTCTGTAAGCATGTTTTTTTCGTCGACCTTCTGACTCAGGCGCAGTGCTTCTTTTTGGTTATAGACCATATTATAAGCACCATTCTTATAAATATGGCTGATAACAAGCCGGGCCGAGTTGGAGCCGATGTCGATAATTGCGATTCGTTGCATTTTTCTTTTCTCCTTGTGGGGTGTTCCTCTAAACTCCGATTATTCTATTTTAACGATATATTTATTATATTACCCATAAGCGGAAAAAATCCTGCGTAAAAAAGTAAAATTCGTGTTAATTTGTTAAATTAATGTATAATCTCGATTTCTTCGCAGGATTTTTGTTAAGAAAAACGAATTATATCAATAATATACTGTTTTGGAGGCTTAGCTAATGAAGCGTAAAAATTATACAACCTTTGCTGCGATTCATCTAGGCTCGGAGATGCTCAGTATGCAGATTACCGAATATCATAATACCGAAAGGTACAAGGTTGTCGAATGCTGCAATCGACGCATCCGTTTGGGTGAGGCAACTTTTAAAAATAAAATAATTCCTTTTCCGCTTGTTTCCGAAATCTGCGAAATTCTGATAGGTTTCAAGCGCCTGATGAAAGAATACGGGGTAGAGGAATATGTTATGCAGGCGACCACTGCCGTGCGTGAGGCCAGCAATCAGGTTTTTCTGCTGGATCAGATTTATAACAAGACGGGCCTTGTTGTCGATGTTGTTGATATGCCGCGAGAAATTTACACCAAGTTTGTGGCTATCCGCAATACGCTGAAGGCAGAAAAAATTTCTACAGAGCGTGAAGGCATGCTGATGATGGATATTTCCTCCGGCGGTTTGGGTGTAACGCTGGTGCGTGATGAAAAAATCTGCTATCAGGGAAATTTCCACATCGGTATTATCCGTATTAAGGAAAGCTTTGAGCGCAACCGTCGCGAAAGCATGCATTTCAATAAGGCGCTGACGGAATTTCTCAGCAGTACAATCGGACCGGTAAGAAACGAGCTGGGTGACAGCAAGGTGCGATATCTGGTGCTGTCCGGTACAGAGACCGAGCTTTTACTGCGCATGCTGGGTCTGGATGAAAAGCAACTGGTGCATCGCATCAAGGCGGCGGATTTCCATGCCTTTTTCGACAGCATGCGTCAGATGAGCTTGCCGCAGCTGATTCAGGTATATAAGCTGCCGGAAAATGTTGCGGAGCTTGTGCTGCCTACGGTGCTGCTTTATGAACAGCTGCTGCATCTGATTCCCGCCAAGGAAATTATTATTACGTCAGACCGCTTTATCGACGGCATTCAGCTGCTGCATATCGGCAATAAAACGAATCCTGTAATGCGTAAGGAGCTGGAGCAGGAGCTTATCAGCCTTTTCCATACTATCGGCAGCCGTTATCTGTATGACAAGAAGCATGCCCAGCAGGTGGAGCGTCTGTCGCTGATTATTTTCGACAAGATTTCCAAGGCTTACGGCATGGGCGAGCATGAGCGCCTGCTTTTGCGTGCAACCTGCATTTTGCATGATATAGGCAAATACATCTGCATGCGCAGTCACTCTATCTATACCTATCAGCTGATTATGTCTACGGATATTATCGGCTTGAGCGAGAAGGATAAGAAAATCGTAGCGCTGGCGTCGTATTATCATGCCAACAGGTTGTTTGACAAGACCAATACGCGTGCTCCGCAGGTGGAAAAGGAGCTGGTGCCGGTTGTAGCCAAGCTGGCTGCTATTGTGCGTCTGGCCGATGCCTTAGACCGCAGTTATATGCAAAAAATCCACAGATGCACTGTAACGCTGAAGGATAATAAGCTGAAGGTTCTGGCAGCAAGTAAAGAGGATTTAACGTTGGAAATCTGGACATTTGATGATAAATCAACTTTCTTTGAGGAAGTTTTTGGTATTGAACCGATTTTGGAACGGGTGAATAAGTGATGGGAAAATTAGATTTGACAAAGCCTGAGTATTTTTATAACCGCGAGCTGAGCTGGCTGAAATTTAATCTGCGCGTGCTGAAGGAAGCGATGGTTAAGGAAACACCGCTCCTGGAGCGTTTGAAGTTTATTGCCATTTCGGCCTCTAACTTAGATGAATTCTTTATGGTGCGCGTAGCCAGTTTGTGGAGCAATTTTGACAGCGGCGTAGAAAAGCGCGATGCCTCCGGCATGTCGGTGCATGAGCAGCTGGTGGCTATTTCGCAGGCAGCGCATGAGCAGGTGCGCACTCAGACAAAATCGCTGATCGCGCTGATGGCGGAAATGGATGCGGTGAAGCTGCATTTCCGCCGCGTTAAGGATTTGAGCGAGCTGGGCAAGGACTGGTTGGAGGAATATTACCGTGAGGTTGTTTTCCCGGTATTGACGCCGATGGCGGTAGATGCTTCGCGTCCCTTCCCGTTTTTGGCCAATAAAACACTGAATCTTGCTGTTGAACTGATTAAGGTCGACGGCGAGCACAGCATGGGCTTGATTCAGGTGCCGAGCGTGCTGGACCGCATTGTGGAGGTTGAGCCTGAGGGCAAGCGTACCTTCGTATTTTTGGAGGATATTATCGCCAGCCATTGCCACGATTTGTTCAAGGGCTGCCATATTCTGGATATGGTGTCCTTCAGAGTAACGCGTGACAGTGACCTTGACTTGGAAGAGGATGACAGCGTTGACCTGATGAAGGAGGTTGAGGAATCACTGCGTAAGCGTAAGCGCGGCGCTGCTGTACGTCTGGAAATCTTCAAAACGAATAATAATCGTATCAAAAAGTTCCTGGAGGAAAATCTGGATGTTACGGAGATGGAGGTCTATGAAATCAACGGACCTCTGGACCCGACCTGCTTCTTTAAATTTATCGGTATGAAGGGCATGTGGCCGTGGCTGTATGAGCCCTTTGTGCCACAGCGTCCGCTGGAGCTGCCGGATGACAGCGATTTGTTCGCCGCTATCCGTGAAAATGATATTTTGCTGCATCACCCATATGAAAGCTTTGACCCGGTAGTTAAGCTGGTGAGCGATGCTGCCGATGATCCGCAGGTGCTGGCGATTAAACAGACGCTGTATCGTGTGAGCGGCAACAGCCCGATTGTTGCTGCGCTGGCGCGTGCTGCGGAAAATGGCAAGCAGGTAACGGTTCTGGTAGAGCTGAAGGCACGTTTCGACGAGGAAAATAATATCCTCTGGGCGCGCCGTCTGGAAAAAGCAGGCTGCCATGTTATCTACGGTTTGGTAGGCTTAAAGACACATGCCAAAATTATTCTGATTGTGCGCAAGGAGGATAACGGCATCAGGCGTTATCTGCATCTGGGTACAGGCAACTATAACGACAGCACCGCAAAATTATACACCGACCTTGGCCTGATGACGGCGAACGATGAGTTCGGCAGCGATGCTTCGGCTTTCTTCAATCTGCTCAGCGGCTACAGCGAGCCACCGGTTTGGAATAAGCTGGTTATGGCACCGCTGGGACTGCGCGAGAAAATCTATGCGCTGATTGATAATGAAATTGCCATGGTGCGTGCCGGCCGTGAGGGACATATCATCGCCAAGATGAACTCGCTGATTGACCAGCCCGTAATCCAGAAGCTGTACGAGGCTTCTGCCGCAGGCGTACATATTGACCTGATTGTGCGCGGTATCTGCGGCCTGCGCACGGGCATCGAGGGCATCAGCGACAATATCACGGTTCGCAGCATTGTCGGCCGTCAACTGGAGCACAGCCGTATCTTCTGGTTTGCCAACGGCGGCGAGGAGCAGCTGTATCTGTCCAGTGCCGACTGGATGCCGCGTAACCTTAACGACCGCGTAGAGCTGTTCTTCCCGGTAGAAACAGAGGAGCATATCCATCGCATCAAGGCGCTGCTGGATTTGTATCTGCGCGATAACGTGGGCGCGCATATGATGCAGTCCAACGGTACCTATCGCCGTGTACGCAACAAGCTGGAGCCTGTAAGCGCACAAAGCACCTTGTACGAGATGGCACAGCTGGCGGTGACTGCCGATAAGCTGCCGATGGAAAAACGTCTGCAGCCTGTATTCAGCCGCAGATAATAGTGCCGCATTATATTTATCAAGGATTACAGGCTAAGAAAGACTTATATTTTAATTGCTTACTTAAATCCTTATATTGATATTATGTGCTTAAGTTGTTATAATTAGTAACAAGAGCAGAGGGGGATTAAAATGAGTAATTATGCTGTAACCTTGAATTATAATTGCCATTATGGCTATGTAGAATATAACGAAGCGGATAAGACTGCCGTAGTAACCTTGCCGGAGGCTGTTGCCGAAGCTAAGGCTGCTGTCGAAAAGTATCTGGCAACTCCGTTGAGCCTGGATGTACCGCAGGGTGATACTATCCGTGATTTTGCTACGATAACGCTGGAGCCGCTTTCCAGTAAGGAGGCGTTTCAGGTAGCGCTTACCCGTCTTTGGGGTAAAACCGGCGTGCGTGTTGAATGGAGCATGCCTCCGGGAATGGCTGACGATATCGCCGCTGAGGTGCTGGCAGAAGCACATTAACTGCTGCTTGTTTGAGGGCAGACTCTTTATGTAGTAGAGTCTGCCTTTTTGTTTATAAAAATTGTGTGAAGAATAGGAGAAATGCAGATGCTGGATATCAACAAATTACGCAATGCTTACAATGTTATTCACCGTATGAGCCAAAACAGACATCCTTTTGCCGAGGAGGAGCTTTCACTGGAGGCTGTACAGAGCGCGCAGGTACAGGAGGCGCTTACCGATGCCGCAGAAGTTATTGCTGTTTACGGCAAGATTATGAATCTGGTTTCGCAGAGCACGAGCTTTAAGGTTGCACCCAAAACTTCTAAGGCAGTTAAAAGCAGCTTTGTTGTGGAACAGGATGACCTGAGCAGGCTGCAGCCTATGACTGAAGCTACCAATATCACAAAGCTTGTAAAATATATTAATGATACCTTTGCAGATAAGGAAATGCATAATCTTACCACGGTGGAGCTTGGCAGATGGTTGGAACATGCAGGTTATCTGCAGTTGCCGGAAGATGGGCGCAATAAAATTCCGACAGAAAAGGGTTCTGAGTTGGGTATTGTTACCGAAAAGCGTGTAAGACAAGCTACCGGAGAAATTTATTATATTAACTTTTATCCGCAGGCAGCGCAGCAGTTTATTTTTGATAATCTGCCTGCTGTGGCGGAGTTTTTGGCAAAGGAAAAAGAGGAGAAGCTTGCTGACGCATAACTTGCTGTTTCCGCATTGCCAGTAGACTGTTTTTGCGGTATAATATTTAATACAGCTTGGGCGGAAAGGCTTGAGTTCTGCCTGAGCTGTTGTTATGGTTCCGTAGCTCAGTAGGATAGAGCAACCGCCTCCTAAGCGGTAGGTCGCCAGTTCGATTCTGGCCGGGATCACCAAGAGAAGAACCCCTGGACTTATGTCCGGGGGCTTTTTGTGTGGCTTCCAGAACAGTATCCTTGAACAGCATCGCATAATACATAATGTTTTCTAAAATTGACAAGATAACCATTTATGTTTATAATAATAAACATAATGAGGGCGGTGATTAGAAATGAAGAAAGCTGCGTATAATATATTACCGGGAACAGAAGAAATCCTGCAGACTATGGGAGAACAAATTAAGCTTGCAAGACTCAGACGGAGTTTATCTGCTGAACTGGTGGCTGAACGTGCCGGAATCAGTCGCGCCTCTCTTTGGAAGGTTGAAAAGGGAGATCCGTCGGTAGCTATGGGTATATATGCAGCCGTCCTGCATGCCTTAAACAATCTTGATAAAGACCTGCTTCTTGTCGCTAGGGATGATGAGATGGGCAGACAACTGCAGGATCTAAATCTGATTACAAAGAAACGTGCACCAAGGAGGTCTGAATAATGGCAATAAATCATAAAACAATCTTCGTTTATGATGATTTTAGTACAGATCAGCCTGTCCTTATGGGAAGTTTATATGTAAATGTTATCAAAGGCGGAGAATCCTATTCGTTTGAATACGATAAAGGCTGGCTGAAAAAAACGGGTCTTACTCTAACTCTGGATCCAGAGCTTATGCCGTATTCCGGTAGACAGTATCCGACCGGTAAGAACATTTTTGGTTTGTTTGCAGATGCTTCTCCGGATCGCTGGGGACGCGTGCTTATGAATAAGCGTGAAAGAATTCTTGCGGAAAAGGAGGGCCGTAAGCCATCTAAGCTTTATGACAGCGATTACCTGCTTGGTGTGTACGATGAAACCAGAATGGGCGGCATTCGCTTTAAGGTAAATCCGGAAGGTCCATTTCTTTCCGATGATAAGGAAACAGCCGCTCCACCTTGGGCTACGCTTCGCACATTGGAGGAAGCCTCCAGAAATTTTGAAAATGATGAGACCGGTTTAACTGAAAAATGGCTGAATCAGCTGATCAAGCCAGGTTCTTCTCTGGGTGGTGCCAGACCGAAGGCAACCGTAGTAGATACAAAAAATCAGCTTTGGATTGCAAAGTTCCCGTCAAAGAACGATGAAAATGATACCGGAGCTTGGGAAATTGTGGCACATGATCTTGCAGCGCTCTGCGGTCTGAATGTCCCGGAGGCTAAGCTTGAGAAGTTTTCACCACTTGGAAGCACTTTCCTGATAAAGCGTTTTGATCGTTTGGGAAGTAAGCGAGTACATTTCGCCTCGGCGATGACGTTGCTTGTTAAAAAAGATGGCGCATCCGCTGCTGATGGAAGTAGCTATCTGGACATAGCAGCCTTTATCAAGTCCTATGGTGCGCAGCCTAAGAAGGATCTAATCGAACTTTGGAAACGTATCGTGTTTAATATGGCGGTTACTAATACTGATGATCATCTGAGAAACCATGCATTTATATTGACAGACAAGGGCTGGATCCTTTCACCTTTGTATGATGTAAACCCGGTTCCTTACGGGGATGAGTTGTCTCTCAATGTGGATGAGTATGATAACAGCATCAGTATTGATCTTGCAGTGCAGACCGCTGTGAAATTTGGCATTTCAAAATCGGATGCTGAGGCGGTGGCGGAAGATATTTTGCAAATCGTCAGAGATAACTGGGAAAGAACCGCCGCCGGATATGCTCTGACCCGCAGACAAATTGAAGAAATGAGACCTGCATTCAACGCATGTTACGAATAAAATACATATTCCCATTTTAGAAAAATCTAAGAATCGGCTAAAAGACAGGGTCTGATGAAGAAAAAGCTGTTTCCATGTTTGAGTGGAAACAGCTTTTTTAGCTTTCAGTATTCTTTTTTGTCTTGCTAAACTTATTTATTCACCTTTGCCATAAACTTTTCATTATCAATAATAAAACGCTCGTGCGTACCCTTACCGATAACCCCCTTGCTGTCCGCAGCACTCACCTCAAAGGTCAGCTTGCGTCCGTCAACCGCAGTCAGCTTAGCGGTAGCGGTAACACTGTCGCCCATAGCGGTAGCGCGGTCATGCGTAATATTCAGGCTGATGCCTACAGTGCCGCTGCCCTCCTCCAGATGAGCGTTGACTGCGGCGCAGGCAGCCTCCTCCATCAGTGCGCACATAGCGGGAGTGGCAAAAACAGCCAAAGAGCCGCTTTTCATAGTAGCGGCAATATTAGCCTCGGTTACGGTTACGTTAGCGGTGCCGGTAAGTCCGGTATGTAAATTTGTCATGCTTAATACCCTCTTTCTATAATCAAATCATACGCTTATATCATAAAGTATTATCGTTCTGCTGACAAGTCCTAAATGCCAGGATAAGAATTTTTTGCCTGTATATTGCAGGAATTGTTTGCTTAGCGCCGAATTATAGTAATATAAGCAAAATTGAAATGATGGCTGGAGGTGTAGAACCATGGCTTTAGAATTTAACAAAACCTCGTATTTAAAGATTTATACAGGCGAGGATGTTCTCTTTGAGGATATTCCGCTTTATAAAGCAATTCTGCGTGAAGCACGCTCTTTGGGCCTTGCCGGCGGTACTGTTATCAAGGGTATTGAAGGCTATGCCAGCAAGGTGCGCGGTGTCGGCCGTGCTGTCAGCACATTTATCAGCGGCAATGCCAATTTTCCGGTTATTGTGGAGCTGGTAGATAAAAAAGAAAATCTCGAAAAGATTTTGCCGTTTCTGGAAAAGAACGCTACCCATGCTCTGGTGGTTATGGGAGAGGCCGATTACCTGGTAACCGATTTTATGCGCAAGGCAGAGAGCTATAAGGATATCAACAACGGCTCGCCGGAGCCAAGCTACCTGCGTAAGCAAAAGGAACAACAGCAATAAGCTGATAAACCGCAGTTAAAAATTGAGGCTGCGGTTTTTTTATGGGAGATGACGAGGAGGAGAATTTATGTATGATGTTGCCATTATTGGTGGCGGTCCTGCCGCAATTTTTGCCGCCTATGAGTTCGTACTGAAGTATCCGCAGCTGAAGGTTATTATGCTGGAGGCCGGCAATACGATTGAAAAGCGCTTCTGCCCGCTGGCAGCCAAGAAGGTCGACCACTGCATTAACTGTAACCCCTGCAGCATTATGCGCGGTTTTGGCGGTGCCGGTGCTTTTTCGGACGGCAAATATAATTTTACGACGGAATTCGGCGGCTGGCTGAACGAATATCTGCCGGAGGACAAGGTTATCGAGCTGATTGATTATGTTGATGAGCTGAATTGCCGTCATGGTGCTCCCGGCGAATATTTTTCTACCAAGAACAGCAAAATAGGCGTGCAGGCGCTGAAATACGACTTGCATCTGCTGAACGCCAAGGTGCGCCATCTGGGTACGGAAAACAATCTGGTGATTATGGAAAACATCCATAAGTTTTTGGAGGATAAGATTGAAATCCGTTGCAATACCGCGGTTGAAGAAATCTGCCGTCAGGAGGACGGAACCTTTGTGCTGGAGCTCAACAGGGGCGAGGCGGTGCCGTGCAAGTATCTTATTGCCGCTCCCGGTCGCGCTGGTGCGGAATGGTACACTGAGCAGTGCGCCAAGATGGGCCTTGATTTTATCAATAATCAGGTGGATATCGGCGTGCGTGTGGAGGTGCCGGCAGAGGTGTTCAAGCATATCACCGACGAGGTGTATGAGGCAAAAATTTTGTACCGCACCTCGCTTTATAATGACGTTGTGCGTACCTTCTGCATGAATCCCTACGGCTATGTGGTAGCGGAAAACACGGATGGTATTATTACTGTTAACGGCCACAGCTACCGCGACCCCAAGATGCACAGCAAGAATACCAACTTTGCGCTTTTGGTGAGCAGCAAGTTTACCGAACCCTTCCATGAGCCGCTGCAGTACGGCAAGCGTATCGCTTCGTTCTCCAACATGCTGGGAGGCGGCGTGCTGGTGCAGCGATTCGGCGATCTGGTGAAGGGCAGACGCACGAATGAGAAGCGTATGCTTAAGAGCTTTACCAAACCGACGCTCAGTGCAACGCCGGGCGATTTAAGTTTGGTCTTGCCTAAACGCCATCTTGATGATATTATTGAAATGATTTATGCTTTGGATAAGATTGCTCCCGGTATGGCGAATGCGGATACGCTGCTTTACGGCGTAGAGGTAAAATTCTACAGCGCACGCCTCGAGCTGGACAGCAATCTGGAAACCAAGGTTGCGAATATGTTTGCGGTAGGCGATGGTGCCGGTATTACACGCGGATTATCGCAGGCGAGTGCCAGCGGGGTCTGGGCGGCGCGCGTCATTGGTGCCCGTGCCTGCGGACAGAAGAATTAAGGAAGGTGCTTTTTTAGATGAATTTTGAGTTTTTTGCGTTTCTGGTATTTATGTCTTTCGTTTCCTTTGCGGTAGCCTTTTTGGCTTATGGCATGGTAGTGCGCTTTATGGGTAAGGACGGCTTCCTCGCCCGCATGGGACAGATTATCCTGGTGCCTGCATGTATCGTTATCTATGACTTTATCACGATGGCTGCACCGCAGAGCTACCGTTATGTTATCGGCAGTATTCCGCTGGTGCTGATTGCCGGTATTGCGATTTATTTCCGCTTTGTGAAGGGCGAAAACTTTGCCGAGGTTAAGGAGCAATCTCCTTCCGAGTTGGCAAAGCTGGCTGATGAACCGAAAAAGTTCAGCAAGAAATCTGCCCGCATCCACGAAAAAAGAAAAAATCGCGGTCGCGAGTAATTTAAGCAGGAATTTTTGCGCTAAGGCAGAATATATAACGTAAGAAGAAAAAAAGCCTCTTCTTGTAGAAAATATAATAAATAAATTACAACATGTGCATTATTATGGAGGTGCGTTGTTATGTTTAAAAAGATTCTTGTTCCTGTAGATGGTAGTGAAGGCTCCTGGAGAGCACTGGATACTGCTGTAGAGCTTGGCAAAAAGTTTGGCGGCGAACTGCATGTAATCAATGTAATCCAACCATATAATAATGCTGCTTTGCTGGCAGTGCCTCTGGATCACGCAACTGTAAGCCAGGGCAACAGTGAGCTGGAGAAAATCGGTGACAAGGTTCTCGAAATGGCGCAGGAGCGTCTGAGCACCTACGAAGGCGAAACCAAATTCAGCCTGGAGGTTGGGCATCCGTCCGAACGCATCATTGCTATGGCTAAAAAGACCGGCGCAGATGCAATCGTAATCGGCAGTCGTGGCCTTTCCGGTATTGCTGAATTCTTCCTTGGCAGCGTAAGCTCTAAGGTTGCTCAATATGCAAATGTACCTGTGCTGATTGTAAAATAAAATGCTGAAACGCATTCTTGTACCTATTGACGGTACGGAGCATTCCTGGAGAGCATTGGAATATGCCTGTGAGCTTGTAAGCTATACGCGTGGTTCGCTGGTAATTATGACGGTGGTTTCCGGCAGAATGAAACAGCATATTGTGGAATTTGGAAGCGATTGCCTGTATGCTCAGATGGGTGATGAAGTGCTTGATGCCGCACATGCGATTCTCAGCGGCAAGAACATTGACTGCACCTATTTGCTGGAAAACGACAACGATATTGCCAAAAGCATCCTGCGTGCTGTAGGTGAGCAGGAATGTGACGGTATCGTGCTGGGCAGCAGAGGCATGGGAGTTTTGGAAGGCTTGTTCCGCAATAGTGTCAGCAGTGTCATTGCGGAAAACGCTAATGTGCCTGTGACAATTGTTAAGTAAATATGCAAAAAATTAACGAGTACGCCGGGGTTCGTCCTGTGCGTACTCGTTTTGTTATGCTTATAATTTGCTTTGGCTGATGAAGCCGAGAAACTCCTTGACGTAGCTTGGCAGCAGATAATTTTTGCGGTAGATGAGATAGAGGCTGCGTTCGGAAAAAGCCTGCGGCAGCTCGAAGGCCAGCAAACGCTTTTCCTGCAGAAAGTTGTGTGCCGCCTTTTCCGAGATAATGGAAATGCCCATGCCGCCGGCGACAAGGTTTTTGATGGTTTCCTGATCGTTGACGCGGGCAATAATCTGCAGCTCGCTTTCGGCAATGCCGCTGTTGGCAAGAAAGTTATCTGCCATTTTTTTGCTGCCGCTTCCCTTTTCGCGCAGAATCAGCGGTTCGCGCAAAAGCTCCGGCAGCACATTTTCCTTTTGCTGCTTATACTGCAGAAAATGCTCGTTGACCGGGGTTATGACTACCATGCGGTCCTTGCAGAAGGGCTGGCAGCAGAAGTCGCTGTCCTCGCAGCTCATGCCGATAAAGCCAAGGTTGAACAGTCCGTCCTTCAGGCCGTTGATGATGCCTTGACTGTCGCTCTGGTGAATGATGAAGTAAATATCCTGATGCAATTTGCCGAAGTCTGCTAAAAGCTGCGGCAGAATATAAGCTGAGGGGATGGTGGAGGCGCCGAGGTGGATGATGCGCCGGCTTTCGATGGAGCAGGCCTGAATCATGCGCTCCTTCAGCTCCAGAATATTCAGCGCGTATTCGTAAAGCTCGCGTCCCTTGGGTGTTATCTGCAGGCTTTTGGTGGTACGCAGAATCAGCTTGGTGTTAAGCTCGCTTTCCAGCTGGTGAATATGCGTACTGACGGTGGACTGCGATACGAAGAGCCTGCCTGCAGCCTGCGTGAAGCTTTCCTCCTGTACTACGGTGACAAAGCTTTGCAGCTGTTTAAAGTCCATGGGCGAGCACCTCTTTCAATGCTTGCAGGGCAACATTGACTTCCTCTGCAGTATTGTTCCAACCGAAGGAAAAGCGCAGCGTACCCGTGGAATAGGTCCCGAGCGTTTTGTGAGCGTTGGGGGCGCAGTGCAGGCCTACGCGCGTAGCAATGGCGTATCTGTCCGCTAGGATGAAGGCCAGTTCTGCGATATCTGTTATATCTGTACTGATAGAAACAACACCTACGCGCTCGCTGCAGTTCCTTTTGCCGACGATGCGCAATAAGTTTTGCGCTTCTAATTGCTGCAGTCCGTCTAAAAACTGCTGCGTAAGCGTCAGCTCGTGCGTGCGGATTTTATCAATGCCCTGCTGCTGCAGCCAGCTGAGGGAAGCATGCAGGCCGGCGATGCCCGGCAGGTTGAGCGTGCCTGCCTCAAATTTATCGGGCATGAAGCGGGGAGTGTGCTCCGTATGGCTGAGGCTGCCGGTGCCGCCGACAATGAGCGGTGTTATTTCGTCAATCATGCTTTCACGCAGCACAAAACCGCCGATGCCCTGCGGTGCCATGAGGCCCTTGTGGCCCGTAAAGGTGAGAGCGTCGATGTGCATTTCCTGCATGTTGATGGGAACGACGCCGGCACTTTGCGCACTGTCGACGATGAATTTCAGGTTATGCTTTTGGCAGAAGCTGCCGATTGCCGCCAAGGGCTGCAGCGTGCCGCAGACATTGCTGGCGTGCGTCATGATGATTGCTTTGGTGTTGGGGCGCACAAGTTGCGGTAAAGCGTCTAAGCACAGTGTACCCTCTGCGTCGCAGGGAATGCGGCTGAAGGTGATGGCATCAGTGGGAGCGTTGTCAGTCGTAAGCTCTGTGCCGATTTGCTGGAGCGGACGCATGACGGCGTTGTGCTCCATTGCGGTAACAAGCACATGGTCGCCGCTGTGCAGCAGTCCTTTGA
Source organism: Phascolarctobacterium succinatutens CAG:287 (assembly GCF_000434895.1). Taxonomy (GTDB): domain Bacteria; phylum Bacillota; class Negativicutes; order Acidaminococcales; family Acidaminococcaceae; genus Phascolarctobacterium_A; species Phascolarctobacterium_A succinatutens_A. The sequence goes on along the minus strand of NZ_FR892795.1, from coordinate 81,150 downwards.
TGATGATATTCAGGCTTTCGGTAATGTTCTTCGTAAAGACAACATTTTTGCTGTCCTCGCCGCCGAAAAAGCGGCAAAGCTGCTCGCGAGTGGCAAAAACAAGGTCCTCGGTAGTGGTCGCGCAGGTACCGCGGCTGATGTTGGTGCCTGCATGTGTAATATATTGATAAACTGCGTCAGCAACTGCCTGTGGCTTGGGAAAGGTGGTGCTGGCGTTGTCGAGATAAATTTGCTGCATTTCCCGTACCTCCTCATGTTACGCCTATTCTATCATATAATTATCTGAAAAGCTAATAAATCAATCAGCTTTATCTATAAATGATATTGGTATAAGCGTGTGGGCTATGATATACTTTTGTCGAAGAAATATTTTGAGGAGGCTTTTTATGAAAAATGAACAAGTAACGATTGTTGCAACCGGTGCGATTATCGGCCTGGTGGCAGCAATGCTGGTGTTTTTCGGCAATCCGGCCAACATGGGCCTGTGTATTGCCTGTTTTTTGCGTGATACTGCTGGTGGCTTGGGCTTGCATGCCGCAAAGGCTGTGCAGTACATCCGTCCGGAAATTAGCGGTCTGGTGCTGGGCGCCTTGGCTGCAGCTTATCTGCACGGTGAGTTTTCGCCGAAGGGCGGCAGCTCTCCGCTGACACGTTTTGTGCTGGGCTTTTTTGCGATGATTGGCTGTCTGATGTTTTTGGGCTGTCCGTTCAGAATGCTGCTGCGTATCGCCGGCGGTGACTTGAACGCTGTTGTCGGTCTGGTTGGCTTTGCGGCAGGCATTTGTGCCGGCATTTTCTTTCTGAACCGAGGCTACAGCCTGAAGCGTACTTATAAGATGACGGCGGCGGAAGGCAGCATTATGTCGGTGATTGCCGTTGTACTGTTGGTGCTGCTCGTTGCCGCACCGGCCTTCATCCACTTTACCAAGGCGGGTGGCGGCCCCGGTGCCAAACATGCGGCTGTTGCTGTGAGCCTGATTGCTGCAGTGGCAGTCGGTTATCTTACGCAGCGCACACGCTTCTGCATGATTGCCGGTATCCGCGATTTTATTCTCTTTAGAGAAACTAAAATGCTGTGGGGCTTTGTGGCTGTTGTTGCGGCAGCTGCTGCTTGCAATGTTGTGCTGACCTCTGTAACCGGCGGTGCCTTTTTCAAGGTGGGCTTTGCAGCGCAGCCTATTGCGCACACCGATGCGCTGTGGAACGTGCTGGGACTTTTCTTGGCGGGTTTTGCCTGCGTACTCTTGGGCGGTTGCCCGATGCGTCAGCTGGTGCTGTCCGGCGAAGGCAACTCCGACAGCGCAGTAACTCTGCTGGGCTTTATCGTGGGTGCGGCCTTTGCGCATAACTTTGGCCTGGCCTCCAGCGGGAACGGTCCCACTGCCAACGGTCAGATTGCTGTTGTTATCGGTATAGTTGTTGTTACTGTGATCGCTTATCTGAATACATATAAAAAGTGAGGAAACGCTATGAAAACTATTGATGCAAGAGGACTTTCCTGTCCCGAACCAGTTATCCTGACGCGTCAGGCGATGATGAGCGGCGAGGCTGCTTATGAGGTAATAGTGGATAATAATACCTCCAAGGAAAATGTAACACGCTACGCACAGCATCAGGGCTATAAGGTTGCTGTGACGGAGCAGAACGGAGAATTTACTCTGTCCCTGAGCAAATGATGCAGTATATTGCAACGTTCTTTTCGCACTTCGGTGCGGTGCGCTTTCAGCATCTTTGCGCGGAGCGCGGCTGGCAGGCGCAGGTGCGTCCTGTGCCGCGCAGCCTGAGCAGCAGCTGCGGTACCTGCGTATTTTTTAAAACGGAGGCACTGGAGGATGCAGCGTCTTTGCAGACACCGGAGCTGGAGCAGATAGTGCGTGAGCGGGAGGATGGCTACGAGGTTTTGTATACTGCTGCCGAATAAGCGGAGGTTTGAGCTATGGAAAACGAAGTAAAGCTGACGAAGCTGGCGAGCTGTGCCGGCTGCGGTGCCAAGGTGGGTGCCGGTACGCTGTGCAATTTGCTGGAGGGCTTTCAGACGCATTATGATGCTAATCTTTTGGTAGGCTACGATAAAAGCGATGATGCCAGTGTTTATCGTGTGAGCGACGAGCTGGCGATTGTGCAGACAACGGATTTCTTTCCGCCGATTGTCGATGATCCCTTTATGTACGGACAGATTGCGGCAACGAACGCTTTGAGTGATGTTTATGCTATGGGCGGTGAACCGAAGCTGGCGCTGAATATCATGTGCATTCCCGAGAAAATGGACAAGGCAACCGTGCAGGAGATTTTGCGCGGCGGTTACGCCAAGGCCTATGAAGCAGGGGCAATTATCACCGGCGGCCACACCATTCACGGCGCGGAGCCGATTTACGGCTTGGCGGTGACAGGCTTTGTGAAGCCTGAAAATGTGTGGACGAACAGCGGCGCGCAACCCGGTGACGTACTGCTGCTGACAAAGCCTTTGGGCGTAGGCATTCTGACGACGGCGGCAAAGGCCGGCTTAGTAGAGCAGGAGCTGCTCGATAAGCTGTATGTGCAGATGAGTACGCTCAATAAATATGCGCATGATGTGCTTGTGAACTACAGCATGCATGCCTGCACCGACGTGACAGGCTTTGCGCTGTTGGGACACAGTCTGGAGATGGCGCAGGGCAGCGGCGTTACCGTGCACCTGAAGGCGCAGGCTGTGCCCTATCACGAGGAAGCATACGAGATGGCGGATATGGGCTTTATCCCTGCAGGCGCCTATCGTAACCGTGATTTTGCCGAAGCAGGTGTGCGCGTTGTGGGAGCTGTCGCGCGTGCGCTGCAGGATATTTTTTACGACCCGCAGACGAGCGGAGGCCTGCTGTGTGCCGTTCCCACGGAGGAGTCTAAGTCCTGTCTGGCAGAGCTGCAGGCAGTCGCTCCGGGTACGCGGATTATCGGCTATGTGACCGAAAAACTTGACAGTGCGATTTATCTGGAAGCATAAATATTTTCAAGATGCTGCTTAACTGGCGGCATCTTTTTTCACATTTTATTTACGCAAAAATGCTGTATACATTTATGCAGATATTTTACAAACAAGGCTGAGTAGTGTATACTAATTATATGAACCGGAAAGTTTTTCCTGTAAAAATTAAGGTCAAGTAATTTTGTGATTTCAAGAAAGAAGGGAATCCAATGGTAAAAATGAAAACAATGGACGGCAACACAGCTGCTGCGTATATTTCCTACGCATTTACCGATGTTGCTGCAATTTATCCTATTACTCCGTCCTCACCGATGGCTGAGGTTGTCGATGAATGGGCTGCCCAAGGCAAAAAGAACATTTTCGGGCAAACCGTTAAGCTGATGGAAATGCAGTCCGAGGCAGGTGCCTCCGGCGCGGTTCACGGCTCTCTGCAGGCAGGTGCGCTGACTACTACCTACACCGCATCTCAAGGCTTGCTTTTGATGATTCCTAATATGTATAAAATGGCCGGCGAGCTGCTGCCCGCAGTTTTCCACGTTTCAGCACGTGCACTGGCAACCAGCTCTCTGTCTATCTTTGGTGACCATCAGGACGTTATGGCTACCCGTCAGACCGGCTTTGCATTGCTGGCTGAAGGCAGCGTACAGGAGGTTATGGATCTGGCAGGCGTAGCACATTTGAGTGCTATCAAAGGCCGTGTACCGTTCCTGAACTTCTTCGACGGCTTCCGTACCTCCCACGAAATCCAGAAGATTGAGGTTATGGATTATGCTGATCTTGAAAAGCTGCTGGATAAGGATGCGGTAGATGCATTCCGTAAACGCGGCCTGAACCCGGATAATCCTGTTATCCGCGGCACCGCACAAAACCCGGATATTTACTTCCAGACTCGCGAGGCTGTTAACACCTATTACAATGCTCTGCCGGAAATCGTAGAGAATTACATGGGCGAAATCAGTAAGCTGACCGGCCGTGAATATCATCTGTTCAACTATTACGGCGCTGAGGATGCAGAAAATATCATCATCATCATGGGCTCTGCTTCCGAAACTGTCCGCACTGTTGTTGAAAAGCTCAACGCAGAGGGCAAAAAGGTTGGCGTACTCGTAGTTCACCTGTATCGTCCGTTCAGCATCGAGCACTTCATGGGCGCAATTCCGCAAAGCGTAAAACGTATCGCTGTATTGGACCGCACCAAAGAACCGGGCGCTTTCGGCGAACCGCTGTATCTTGATGTACGTGCTGCCTTCTATGCAAGCGACCGCAAGCCTATGATTATCGGCGGCCGTTACGGCTTGGGCTCCAAAGACCTGCTGCCAGGCGATATCGTAGCTGTGTTCGATAATCTGGCAAGTGCAGAACCGAAAAACAACTTCACCATCAGCATTACTGATGACGTAACCAACACCTCTCTGCCGTGCGTCGCAGGCATTGACGTAACTCCAGCAGGCACTAAGGGCTGCAAATTCTGGGGCCTGGGCAGTGATGGTACTGTCGGCGCCAACAAGAGTGCTATCAAAATCATCGGTGACCACACCGATATGTACGCTCAAGGCTACTTCTCCTATGACAGTAAAAAATCCGGCGGCGTAACTGTTTCCCATCTGCGCTTCGGTCATACCCCGATTATGGCACCGTACCTGATTGATGCTGCCGATTTTGTTGCAGTACACAATCAGTCCTATGTTCATAAATATGATGTAACCGCAGGCCTGAAAAAAGGCGGCACCTTCCTGCTGAACTGCAACTGGAGCGCTGAGGAGCTCGACGCACAGCTGCCCGGTCAGCTCAAACGCTACATCGCTAAAAACGATATCAAATTCTACATCATTGATGCTGTTAAGATTGCTCAGGAAATCGGTCTGGGCGGCCGCATCAACATGATTATGCAGTCTGCTTTCTTCAAGCTGGCTGATATTATTCCTCTGGCTGACGCTGTGAAATACCTGAAGGATGCTGTTGAGCATTCCTACGGCAAGAAGGGCCAGAACATTGTCGACATGAACAATGCTGCTATCGACAAAGGCATTGATGCTATTGTTGCCGTTGATGTTCCCACAAGCTGGGCTGAGGCCGGCGATACTGCTGCCGAAGCTGCAACCGGCAACGAGTTCATTGACAAGCTGCTCGTTCCGATGAACAAGCTGGAAGGCGACAAGCTGCCGGTAAGCGCTTTTGCTGATTATGCAGACGGCACCTTCCCGAGCGGTACTGCTGCTTACGAAAAACGCGGCATCGCTATCGACGTACCGGAATGGCAGATGGACACCTGTATCCAATGTAACCAGTGCGCCTTCGTTTGCCCGCATGCTGCTATCCGTCCGGTTCTCATGACCGAGGAAGAAGCTGCCAAGGCTCCGGCAACTCTGCCTAGCAAGCCTGCTATCGGCGCTAAAGGCCTGATGTTCAGCATGAGCATATCCCCGCTGGATTGCACCGGCTGCGGCAACTGCGCTCAGGTATGCCCGGCTCCGAAAGCCAAAGCTCTCGTTATGAAACCGCTCGATACTCAGCTTGATAAAGCTGCTGCATGGGAATACAGCCAGAAGGAGGTTGCTCCGAAGGCAAATCCGCTCAACAAGAAGACCATGAAGGGTATTCAGTTCGAGCAGCCGCTGCTTGAGTTCAGCGGTGCGTGCGCAGGCTGCGGCGAAACTCCGTATGCTAAGCTCGTAACCCAGCTGGTTGGCGACCGTATGATGATTGCCAATGCAACCGGTTGTACCTCTATCTGGGGTGCATCCGCTCCGTCCATGCCGTACACCAAAAACTGCAAGGGTCATGGTCCGAGCTGGGCAAACTCCCTGTTCGAGGATAACGCTGAATATGGCTTAGGTATGTTCCTGGGCGTTAAACAATCCCGTGAGCGTGTAGAAGACATGGTAAAAGCTATGCTGGAAGGCGAGCTGCCTGAGGATCTCAAGGCTGCGCTGACCGATTGGCTGGAGCATGTCAACGACAGCGAAGGCACCCGTGAGCGTGCCGAAGCGCTGACTGCTGTACTGGAAAAATACAAAGACAACTGCGATAAATGCGCTGCTCTGTATGACGAGAAGCAATTCTTTGTTAAACGCAGCCACTGGATCTTCGGCGGCGACGGCTGGGCTTATGATATCGGCTACGGCGGTCTGGACCATGTACTGGCATCCGGCGAGAATGTCAATGTTATGGTATTCGATACCGAGGTATATTCCAACACCGGCGGTCAATCCTCCAAATCTACTCCGACTGCGGCAATCGCTAAATTTGCTGCCAGCGGCAAAAAGACCAAGAAGAAAGACCTTGGCATGATGGCTATGAGCTACGGCTATGTATATGTTGCGCAGGTTGCTATGGGCGCCGACAAGAACCAGACTCTTAAGGCTATTGCCGAAGCAGAGGCTTATGACGGCCCGTCCCTGATTATTGCTTACGCACCTTGCATCAACCACGGCCTGAAGGTTGGCATGGGCTGCAGCCAGCTCGAAGAAAAACGTGCTGTTGACTGCGGTTACTGGGCAACCTACCGCTTCAATCCGGAACTGAAGGAGCAAGGCAAGAATCCGTTCATTCTGGACAGCAAAGAGCCTACCGCAAACTTCCGTGACTTCCTCATGGGCGAGGTTCGTTTCAGCTCTCTGCAAAAGATGTTCCCGGATACTGCGGAAGCATTGTTCGAAAAGACCGAGAAGGACGCTATGACTCGTCTGGACGGCTACAAAAAGCTGGCAGGCAAGGAATAAAATTCTTGCTTAATTAAAAAATAAGCCGTGCTGCGTAAGCGGCATGGCAAAAAGAAAAATAAAGAACTCTCTATGTGCTCTGTTCATGCAGTGCTTCGTAGGGAGTTCTTTTTATGCTTAAAAACAAAGAAAATCCCGGCATGGCTTATTCAAAAACCATAACCGGGATTTTTTCGTCAAGAAATTATTTTACCAGTGCTGCCAGCGCTTCCTTATCGTGCAGGCCGACTGCGGATTTTACCAGCTTGCCGCTTTTGAAAACAAGCAGGCTGGGGATGCTCATAATAGCAAATTTTTCTGCCAGCTCCGGGTTATCATCAACGTTGCATTTTGTAATCTTGATATCGCTGTGCTCCTCGGCAAAGGCTTCCAAAATCGGAGCTTGCATACGGCAGGGGCCGCACCAGGATGCCCAAAAATCAACGAGAACTGTTTGGGTAGAATTGGTAACCTCCTGCTCAAAGTTTGCTGTAGTAATTTCTAATGCCATAATTATCACTCCTTAGGTGTTTCGGTAAAAATTTTAGTTATTTTTCTTCTGTCTTATGTTGGCGCAAAAACTTTAACGCTGTCAGGCCGGCACGTGCGCCCTCGTGTACTGCCTTAGCCACCTGCATCAAGCCTCCCGTGCAGTCGCCGGCAGCGAAAAGTCCGGGGATGTTAGTCGCTCCGTCGCCGTCGATACGGATGAAGCGTCCGTTCAGCTCTGCGCCGAGCTTGCGCGCCATATCGGTGCTGTCTGCTGTGCCAAGAGCGATGAACAAGCCGTCGACGGCAAGCGTGCTGCCGTCGGTAAAGCGGATGCTGCTGAGCTTGCCGTTGCCTTCTACTGCCTGCAGCACAGAGGTGGTTACCTCAAAGCCTGCAGCCTTGGCTGTGTCGCCGCTTTGTCCGTTGGTCAGGATGGTGACGCTGCCTGCCAGCTGTTTAAGATAAGCTGCCTCATGCAGAGCGTAGGCACCGTTGCCTAAAACCGCCACCCGCTTTTTGCGGAAGAAGAAGCCGTCGCAGACGGCGCAGTAGCTTATGCCCTTGCCCTCCAGCTCGATAAGTCCGGGAAGGTTGAGCGTAATATTCTTGCTGCCGGTAGCCAGAATAAGTGCTTCTGGCTGCAGCTGCTCGGCCGTATTCTTTAAGCTAAGTGTGAAGCGGTCAGTGTATTCAACGCCGAGAACCTCATCCTGCAAAATTTCTACGCCCAGCGAGCGTGCCTGTTCCAGTCCTGCTGCATAGAGCTTGGCTCCGGAAGCGGCAATGCCGTAATAGTTGTCGATTTTATGTGCCTTGGCCAGTGCGCCGGGTCCGTTTTCAATGATGCATACCTTTTGACCGGCGCGCGCCAGATAAAGAGCGGCACTTACTCCGGCGGGACCGCCGCCGATAATAATCGCTTGCTTAATGTTGTTAGTCATAGGCAGCCTCCTGTCAATGTAAACTGAGATAAAATGGAAAATTATTCTTTATTTTATTATAACTCAGTTTGCAAAATTTTTCTGCAAAATAATAGTGAATTAGCAGCCGGCAGAGGTGCTGTTATCTTTTGGCTTATCAGCTTCGGCGTGTGCTTTGGCAGGCTGTTCGGTAACATTTTCCTGCAGCGGAGTTTCAAAATAAAGACTGGTGCTGGGGAAGGCGCAGCTTACGCCCACTTCTTCCAGCAGCTCCAAGGTATGCAGGTTGATTTCCTGCATAATGTTGAGGTATTCGAGGTGCTTGCCTGTTTTGGCGTAGCAGACAACACGGATATCAAGGCTACTGCTGTTATAGGTGAGAAAATGAACGCGTACATCATTTTCGTCAATAAGCGTGAGATCCTCCAGATAATTTTTCAGCTTGAAGATAAATTCCTCGATTTGGGCAGCCGTTGTACCGTAGGTCAGGCCAAGCGTAAAGTCGATGCGGCGGCGTTCGCGCAACGTATAGTTGGTAATCGGCGTGTTGCTGAGGAGAGAGTTCGGAATATAAACAAGCTCCTGCGGAAAGGTGCGGATACAGGTGCTGCGGAAGGAAACGCTTTCAACGATGCCCTCGATGCCGTTGGCTTTAATCCAGTCGCCGATTTTAAAGGGCTTGTCGAGCAGGATTATCATACTGCCGAAAACATTGGCCAACGCATCCTTGGCTGCAAATGCAACAGCCAAAGAGCCGATACTGAGGGAGGCGATAAAGGCGCTGATATCGTAATTCCATTCGCGGGCTACGGTTACAAAGCCCAGCATGATAATAATCATACGGAAAACAGTCGCTAGAATGTTGGCGATAGCTTCATCGGTCTGGATACCGAATCTTTCCAGCAAATCGAAGAAAACGCCGTGCGTTGTATTAATCAGGTTATACAGGCCCCAAAAAAAGTTGGTGACAATGATTGTGCGCAGAATGCGATCGGTAAAGCTGAAATCGTGTACTGATGCCAACGGCGACAGGTTGATTGCCGCATAGAATGCGATAATAAAGAGTGCAATGTTGATAGGTGTTTCAAAGGCGTTAAGAAAATCCTCGCCGTAGCCGAAGGATACCTTGTTATTCAGACGGCGTAAAAGGCGGATGAAAAAGTTTTTATAGATGTAGCGGACAACGGTAAAGAAAAGAAAGGCACTTATGGAAGGGTACCAGGGTTTAAGAGTAAGCAATATATCGTTCACGAGGGAACCTCCTTGGTTAAGAGTTTTTCAGCATAACTAATTTTAGCATTTTCTGCGATACCGCACAACGATTTTACATTTATTTCTAATTCTCGTGACACTTTAGTAAACTTGTATGTTTATGGATGTGGTATAATTAATACAATATAAATAGACGGAGGCATGTTATGGAACTGCTGGTTGAGCGTACATTTGCAATCTTCATAGCTATATCGGGACCGATACTGACAATATTCGACCTTCCGGGAAATACTTTGCTTTTACTGACATCGTTGATGTTTGCTTTTTTTGATGAGGTACTTTATTTTAACGGCAGACTGCTGTCTGCTATGGTGCTCATTTATGCCTTGGGTGAATTTTGGGAGTTCTGCGTCGGCCTTTTCGGCATCAAACGCAGTAAAGTGTCTTGGTTCGCGGTTATTTTCATTGCCTTGGGAAGCTTTGCCGGCACTCTGCTCGGTACATTGATTTTTCCGATATTAGGCTCGTTGCTCGGCGGTATGGCAGGTGCCTTTGCGGCTGCGTTTGCCTATGAGCTGGCGCGTACAGGTATTTCTGCTGATGCTATGCATTTGGCCTGGACGGCAGCAAAGATGCGCTTTTTAGCGATTATGGGAAAGCTGGCAGCAGGTATTGCTTTAGCTGCACTGCTTTTGAAGCAGGTAGTGTTTTTTTAAAATATATAATTCACTGAGAGGTGTACATTATGGAATTTACTTTTGCACATAATAACTTTAACGTATTGGATTTGGAAAAAAGCCTGAAGTTTTACGAAGAGGCTTTGGGGCTGAAGGAAGACCACCGCAAGGAGGCTGCGGACGGCAGCTTTATGCTGGTATATCTGACGGACGGCAAAACTCCGCATCTGTTGGAGCTTACCTGGCTGCGTGACCGCAAGGAGGCTTATAATTTGGGCGAAAATGAATTCCATCTGGCATTTTTGGTAGATGATTACGAAGCTGCGCATGCTAAGCATAAGGAAATGGGCTGCATTTGCTATGAAAATCCTGCTATGGGAATTTACTTTATTACCGATCCCGATAATTATTGGCTGGAAATTGTACCGAAGAACAAATAAGCGCATAAATAAGCGTTAAGGTCCGGGAGGTAGATGACATGAAACAAAAGCTGTGTCTGCATGGGCTGGAAGTAAAAAACCAGGCGCAGCTGCTTAATCTTGCGAAAAGGCTGCTGCCTGGCAGTACCGTCAAGGTAAAAATCAAAGAAAAATATTTTAATGATAATGATATGTACAAATATCGCCTGACGCGTTTTACGCCGGAAAATATTGACGGTGTGCGCTTGTATTGTGCCTGGGGTACACTGCTGGTTAGCGACAAGCTGTTGGCGATAGCGGATATTATTATTGAATTTGAATGTCATAATGCAGAAGCGGCAAAAGCTGTTGACGGCCTGCTGCAGAAGCTGCTGGCTTCCAAAACAAAATTTGTGTTGGAAGAGCCGGACTTTTCACAGCGTCTTGACCAGCTGCGAGGCTGCTTTGACCAAAAGCAGCTGGCAGCCTACGATGCGGACAGTGCTATGAGTCTTTTGTATTGCCATCTTCCGTGGCAGGTTTATTATGTAAGCAAGCTGTGGCAGGAGGTTTTGAGCCGCGGCCCGGAACGCAGCCTGATGCGTCAGCTGCGCGTCAAGCTCAGGCGCTTGCGCTCGCTGCTGACGCTGTGCAAGCCGCTGCTGCCTGAGGAGGAGGCGGTGCATTGGCAGGGAGTGCTGAAGGCACGCACCAACCTTTTGGGTGATGTGCGGGAGTATGATGTGGCACTACAGATCTGCGCGCGCCTGCAGCGTAGCCGGGAGCAGGCGGAGGTAGTGTTGCCGCAGCTTACGGCGCTATTGACGCAGTTGCGCGGTACGGCGGCAGCTAAAGCACTGCGCGGACTGAGACTGAACCGCCTGACGCTGGAGCTGGCTCAGTTGCTTTTATGGCTGTATAGTGCGCCTGCGCCTGAAAAGGAGCCTGCATTGGCCGAGTTTTTATCGCGTCGTTTCGGTAATTGGTATGATAAGCTGCTGGAGCTGCCGGAAAAATATCCTGACCTGCATAATATGGAGCAGCTGCATCGCATCCGCATCAAGCTCAAGCGCTTCCGCTATGCGCTGCAGAGCGTGCCGGAGCTGGCTCCGGAAGCACGCCTCTTGCGCAGTCTGAAGTATCTGCAGGATATGCTGGGACTGCTGCATGATGATTATATCAACACGTTGATGGTGGAACGTCTGGTGGCGGCGAATCCCAAGATTAAGGAGCTGCGTTATGAGGCGGCCTTGTTCAGCGGTTGGGAACAGGCCAAGGCTGATGCGGCGCTGGAAGCGTTGCCGCAGCAGTGGGAAGCCTTCAGCAGTCAGCTGACGGAGTGGAAGAATAAAAATCTGTAATTGCTTTGGCTTTGTGAAACAATGCAAATAAGATTGTAAAGTTTTTATGGCGGTGCTTGCACTTGCAGGCGCGAAAGACTATAATTAAACACATATTAAGCATATGGGAGGAGAGATTTCCATGAAAAAAATATTAATGCTGGTTACAATGGTTATGATGTTGGCTTTCAGCGCAGTTTGCAGCGCATCTAACGGCAAGGTGCTGGACTCCGAGGAGGCAATTGCAGCTAAGTTTATCAGTGGCGGCAATTATAAGGCCATTACCTCTATGATGACAGAGGATATGCAAAAGAACTGGGATGAAAAGGCTTATACTAACCTGCAGGCACAGCTGGCTAAGGATTTTGGTAAGCTGACTACCAATCAACTGCTTGTTGTTGAAAAACACAATGGTGCAGACGTGCTGCTGTATCAGGTTGTTGCAGAGAAAAAACCTGCTGCCCGCTTCGTATATCTCTTTAAGCTGAACGGCGAGAAGCCTTTGTTGCATGATTTCAGTGTAATGCTCCCGCAACAAAAAGAAGCAGCTAAGGAAGAAGCTAAAAAATAAAATTTCAGATAAAAACTGACGACAGAGCTATACTATGGCAGTATACTCTGTCGTTTTTGGTTGAATTTTTAGATCTGTTGCTAGGGGAAATGGCGCACTTCCTTATGCTATTTCTTGACTGTGCTTTATAGCTGTTATATAATATTGAAGAATATAAGAGGTCTTTTAGTGCAGAAAAGTTTAATGGCATTAGATTGACAAAAATCTTGTAGGGCTTGCGACCTTTCGATCATAATGGTGTGGCGAAACGGTGCAGGCTCTATCTTGTTTATGGAGGCACGTACTATGCAGCCGGTAAAAATTCGTATTTTGAGTACAACGAAGGATGAGGGCAGTGAGGCTCAGGCTTCTGAACAAAAGTATACGGGTATGATGACGGAAAAAGGCGGCAAATACTACGTAATCTATAAGGAGGATGAACAGTCCGGTCTGGATAATACCAAGACAACGCTGAAATGGGATGATGAGCACGTTATAGTCATGCGTAGCGGCAGCGTAGACCACAGACAGGAATTCCGCCGTGGATATGTAGATAAAAGCCTTTATCAGACACCTTATATGAAAATTCCTCTGACGACGGAAACAAGCTATGTATATACCCATTTCCGCAACGGCATGTGGGAGCTGGAAATGGAATATACACTGTATCACGATGAGAAGCCTTACGGCGAGATGAAGATTTTAATTGAGGTTGAGGAAATTTAATATGAAAATAGGTTTTGATAATCAAAAATATTTGACCATGCAATCTGAGCATATCAGAGAGCGCATCAGTAAATTCGGCGATAAGCTTTATTTGGAATTCGGCGGCAAGCTGTTCGATGATTACCATGCTTCCCGCGTACTGCCGGGCTTTGCTCCGGACAGTAAGCTGCAGATGCTCCTGCAGCTGGCGGATCAGGCAGAGATGATTATTTCCATCAATGCCGATGATATCGAAAATAACAAGGTGCGTCACGATTTAGGCCTGACCTACGATTTGGACGTACTGCGTCTGGTAAAGGTTTACCGTTCTAAGGGACTTTATGTCAGCAGCGTTGTTATTACGCAATATAAGGGGCAGAAATCCATCGAAAGCTTCAAGAATAAGCTGGAGGCTTTGGATATCAAGGTTTATTACCATTATCCGATTGAAGGCTATCCGCATAATGTGGAGCATATTGTCAGCGATGCGGGCTATGGACAGAACGATTATGTAGAAACTACACGTCCGCTGGTAGTTGTAACTGCTCCCGGTCCTGGCAGCGGCAAGATGGCTACCTGTCTGTCGCAGCTGTATCATGAAAACAAACGCGGCATTAAGGCCGGTTATGCTAAATTCGAAACCTTCCCCATCTGGAATCTGCCTTTGAAGCATCCTGTAAACATGGCTTATGAGGCTGCTACGGCAGATTTGCAGGACGTTAATATGATTGACCCCTTCCATTTGGAGGCTTATGGCGTAACCACGGTAAATTATAATCGTGACGTTGAAATTTATCCCGTACTTGCAGCAATCTTTGAAGGTATTTACGGCTATTGCCCGTACAAATCGCCTACCGATATGGGTGTTAATATGGCAGGCAACTGCATCTGTGATGATGAGGTCTGCTGTGAGGCTTCCCGTCAGGAAATTATCCGCCGCTATTATCAGTCCCTGAACCGTCTGGCATTGGATGAGGCCAGCAAGCAGGAGGTTTATACGCTGGAGCTGCTGATGAAGCAGGCTAAGGTCAGCGTAAATGACCGCCGCGTTGTTACCGTAGCCAAGCAGGTTGCGGAAGAACGCAAGTGCGCTGTTATTGCGCTGGAGCTTGCTGATGGCAGAATTGTTACCGGCAAAACTACGGATTTGCTGGGACCTGCCAGTGCCGTGCTGTTGAACGCTATTAAGGAACTTGGCGGTATTGCGGATGAAATGCACCTGATTTCGCCGACCTATATTAACCCGATTCAGAATCTGAAAACACGCTACCTTGGCAGCAGCAATCCGCGTCTGCATATGGATGAGGTGCTGATAGCGCTTTCCATGTGTGCCGCAACGGACAGTTTGGCTAAGCTGGCGCTGGAAAAGCTGCCGGAGCTGAAGGGCTGTCAGGCTCACTCTACCGTTATGCTGACAGAGGGCGATTTCAAGGTATTCAAAAAGCTGGGCGTTGAACTGACTAATGACCCTATTTACGAAACAAAATAAGCAATAAATAAAGAGAAGGAGAGATTTTGCTTTGGATATAAAGGATTTATTAGCCGCTGCCATTAAAGATGCAGCGCAAAAAGCTGTCGATAATGGCACTTTGAAACCGGGTACTTTGCCCGAGGTTATGCTGGAGGTTCCGCCGCAAAAGGAATTCGGCGATTTTGCAACCAACTTTGCTATGCAGTCTGCCCGCAGCCTGCATTGTGCACCGCGTCAGATTGCACAGGCTGTTGTTGATAATCTGGACTGTGCTTCCGTAGATAAAATGGAAATTGCCGGTCCCGGCTTCATCAATTTCTATCTGAAACAAAACTGGACCGCTGATTTGCTGGCAGGCATTCTGGCTGCCGGTGAAAACTACGGCAACCTGCCTGCTAACGGCTTGGGCCGCGTTCAGGTTGAATATGTAAGCGCTAACCCCACCGGCCCGCTGCATGTAGGCCATGCCCGCGGTGCCGCAGTCGGCAGTGCTATGGTTAACCTGTTGCGTGCTGCAGGTTATGATGTTGAAAGCGAATACTATATCAATGATGCCGGCAATCAGATGAACAATCTGGCAGCTTCTGTCAATGCACGTTACCTGCAGCTGTTGAAGCTGGAGGAAATGGGCGGCGTTCCTGCTGACCTTACTGTTAAGCAGCTGGACGAAATGCCGACCGGCATTCCTTTCCCGGAAAACGGCTACCATGGCTATGATATCATTGAAACCGCTCAGCGCATTATCCGTATCTATGGCAAGGAATTCGTTGCTTTAGAGGAAAAAGAGCGTCTGGCAAAATTCCTGGAAATTGCTTATAAAGAAAAGCTGGCAGGCCTGAAAGAGGATCTGGAAGCCTTTGGCGTAACCTTCGATGTATGGTTTAGCGAGCAATCATTGCATGATGCCGACAAAATCCGCGAGGCCTGCAAATTCCTTGAGGAAAAAGGTTGCGTTTATGAAAAGGACGGCGCAAAATGGTTTAATTCCACTGCTTACGGCGATGATAAGGACCGCGTTGTTATCCGTGACAACGGCGTTTCCACCTACTTTGCTGCCGATATTGCATATCACCGCAACAAATTCGAGCGCGGCTTCGACCGCATCATCAACCTGTGGGGCGCTGACCACCACGGCTATATTGCCCGCGTGAAGGCTGCTGTAAGTGCTTTGGGCTTTGATGCCGATAAGCTGGAGGTGCTGCTGCTGCAAATGGTACGCCTGTACCGCAACGGCGATATCGTTAAGCTGTCCAAGCGTACCGGCGAAACCATCACTCTGCGCGAGCTGATGGATGAGGTTGGCGTTGATGCGGCACGTTACTTCTTCTGCATGCGCTCCTTAGACAGCCAGCTGGATTTTGATATGACTCTGGCTACCGAAAAATCCAACGAGAACCCGGTTTACTATATCCAATATGCACATGCGCGTATCTGCAGCATTGCCCGTCAGCTTGCCGAAGCAGGCATTGAGGCTGTAGCTCTTGATGAGCTGAAGCTGGATACTCTGCAGGCTCCCGAAGAGCTGGCGCTGGTTAAAAAGCTGGGCGAATATCCGGAACTGCTTGCCCGTGCAGCCCGCGAACGCGCTGTACATCATGTGGCAACCTATACCTACGAGCTGGCAACTTTGTTCCACTCCTTCTATAACCAATGCCGTATTCTGGGCGTAGATACAGATTTACAACAAGCCCGCATTGCTTTGGTGAAGGCAGTTGGTCACACCATCCGTCATGCTTTGGGCATTCTGGGCGTTTCTGCTCCGGAAAGAATGTAATTTAAGAAATTCTTTTGCAGGTGGCAGAGTCCTTGGGCTTTGCCGCCTGCAGTGAGTTTAGATACAATTTAATATTTTTGTAGCATTTTATGAAATCTGAGGGGGTTAAAAATCATGACTACTAATACTAAGTACATTTTTGTGACAGGCGGCGTTGTTTCTTCTTTGGGCAAGGGCATCACTGCTGCGTCCCTGGGACGTTTGCTGAAAAGCCGCGGCTATAGGGTTACTATCCAGAAGTTCGACCCGTATATCAATATTGACCCGGGCACAATGAGCCCGTATCAGCATGGCGAGGTTTTTGTTACTGACGACGGTGCGGAAACTGATCTTGACTTGGGACATTACGAACGCTTTATTGATATCAACCTGTCCAAAAACTCCAATACGACCACAGGCAAGATTTACCAGAGTGTAATAAATAAAGAACGCCGTGGCGATTATCTTGGTGGTACCGTACAGGTCATTCCGCATATCACAAATGAAATCAAAGAGCGTGTTTTCCGCGTAGGCCAACAGGATAATGCCGACTTTGTTATTACGGAAATTGGCGGCACTGTAGGTGATATTGAAAGCCTGCCGTTTTTGGAAGCCATCCGTCAGGTAAAAAAGGATGTCGGCAAGAACGATGTGCTTTATATTCACGTTACGCTGGTGCCTTATATTTCCGCAGCCGGTGAGCTGAAAACCAAACCGACTCAGCATAGCGTCAAAGAGCTGCGCAGTATCGGTATTTCACCGGATATCCTGGTTTGCCGCAGTGAAAAGCCTATTTCCAAGGAAATGCGTGAGAAAATGGCTATGTTCTGTGACGTAGATCCGGATGCAGTTATCCAAAACCTTACTGCAAGAAGCATTTACGAAGTACCGATGCTCATGGAGGAACAGGGACTTGATACCATTGTTTTGCGCAAGCTGGCAATGGAGGACAAGCCGAAGGATATGCAGGGCTGGCATGATATGGTGGCCCGCATTCTGAAAAAATATAACAAGAAGGTAACTATCGCCGTAGTCGGCAAATATGTTGCTTTGCAGGATGCTTATATTTCTATTACGGAATCCTTGCGTCATGCAGCAGTTGCCAATGAAACCGAGCTTGATATCCATTGGGTAAATGCAGAAGAAATTGAAGCAGATGATACGGATATGGATAAGGTGATGGCCGGCGTTGACGGCATTCTGGTACCTGGCGGCTTCGGCAACCGTGGTATCGAAGGCAAGATTAAAGCTATTCAATATGCACGTGAGCACAAGATTCCGTTCTTCGGTATCTGCCTGGGCATGCAGTGTGCAGTAATTGAATTTGCGCGTCACGTTTGCGGTATGGCTGATGCCAACAGCTCGGAGTTCAATCCGAACAGTGCGCATCCTGTTATCGACCTGATGCCTGAACAGATTGATGTTGAGGATTTGGGCGGTACTATGCGTCTGGGACTGTATCCGTGTAAGGTTTATCCCGATACGCTGACCAGCAAGGCTTACAATGCAGAGCTGATTTACGAACGTCATCGTCATCGCTATGAGTTTAATAATGCTTTCCGTGAGAAAATTGTGGACAAGGGCTTAGTTCTTGGCGGCACACTGCCTAATGGTCGCCTGGTAGAGATTGTGGAATTGCCTGAGAGCGAGCATCCGTGGTTCCTCGGTGCGCAGTTCCATCCGGAATTCAAATCACGTCCGACAAATCCACATCCGTTGTTCAGAGATTTTGTAGGTGCAGCTGTAAAGCACCATCAATAAAGGTTGAGCTTAAAATGTCAGGTGCTTCAGCTTTTCTCTAGGTGAAGTCGCTATGCTGCTTTGGGCTCAGCTGTGACAAAATAAGAATACTCCCCTTTGGCACCTTAGGCGCAATTGCCGTAAGTCATTCGCCTGAGGGGAGTTCTTGCTTGTGTCAGACGATAAGTTTATTAGGGAGGAGAGTGACTAAATGCTTAAGAAAATTTTTATCAGCGCAGTGCTGCTTTTGGCTGTGCTGAGCTTTGTTGTTTCATTGCTCAAGGGCAATAACAACAATGAGAAATCCGTTACTGTGCCTGACCGCGTAGCTGTAATTAATATTTCCGGTACGATTGCAAGCGGTGCTGGCAGCAGGGATAATATTTTCAGCCAGGCTGAAGGTATAACAAGCGGAAGTATTATGAAGCAGATTCGCGAGGCAGCTGCTGACGACAGCGTAAAGGCGTTGGTGCTGCGTATTGATAGCGGCGGCGGCAGTGCTACGGCTGCTGAAGAGGTTGGACGTGAACTGAAGCGCTTTAAGGAGAAAACCAAAAAGCCGATTGTGGCAACTATGGGTAATACCGGTGCGAGTGCTGCTTATTGGATTGCAGCCTGCGCCAGCGATAAGGTTTATGCTAATGCTACTACACTTACCGGCAGTATTGGTGTTTATATGCCGTATATGAATACGGAAGAGCTGTTCAAAAAAATCGGCATCACCAGCAACAAGATTAAAAGCGGGCCCTATAAGGATATCATGAGCAGCGACAGACCGATGACGCCTGAAGAACAGGCTATTTTGCAGAACATTGTCAACGAAATTTACGAGCAGTTTGTGACAACGGTTGCTGTTGGTCGTAAAATGGAAGAAAGCAAGGTGAAAACCTTGGCTGACGGTCGTGTTTATACCGGTCTGCAGGCTAAAAACCTAGGCCTGGTAGATGAAATCGGCGATTATTATGATGCACTGGCTGCTGCAGGTGAATTGGGAAAAATTAAGCCTGGTGCTGACGGCTTGCCGCCAGTTAAGGTTAAGGAAAAACAACAGCCTTGGGAATTTTTGCTTAGCGCTCATGTTGCGGAGCTGATTAAAGCGGAGCTTGTGAACCAGCTGACGGGCAGTCTGCAGCAAAGCAGTGCTCCGGCTGGCGGTATGACGAGGTGATGAGCTATGAGGCGCAAAACCTTTGAGGTACTTTTTGAGCCTGGTGCAGGCATGGCTGCGATTGCTAAGCAGCCGTCTCTTTGGCGCAGTGCTTTTTACTTTACCCTCAGCTTTAGCTTTTTTGGCGTAGCAACAAACTGCTGGCTGCTGGATTCGCCGCTGGAGGTGCGCTTCGGCATTATTATTGCTACGGTGCTGATTGCGGGAACAGCTTTAACGCTTTACGGCTTTTTGCTGCACGGCATTATGGAAACCTTCGGTGCGCTGGCAGGCGACCCTGTCGGGCTCATCTGTCTTTTGGGATATACAACGCTGCCGTTTCTGCTGCTCACGCCGGGTGCATTGCTGGCAGGCAGGATGGGACTGAACGGCTTACCGCTTTTAGGCTTCTTGTTCCTCGTCGGCTGTCTGTGGATGCTGTATCTTCTGGTGCGGTCGCTGGAGGCTGTATATCTTGTCGATGCCTTTCGCGCGGGCGTAACCGTAGTATTCAGCCTGTTTTTACTGTATATCGTCTTCATTTTACCGTGGCAGGTTTGCCTGATGCTTCTGCTATAAATAAAATTTAGATTGATTAATCAGAATAAACGTGTCATAATAAAGGTTGGACATAGAGTTAATTCTCTTGCGCTGCACAAGCAGTGCTATTACCATATGAAATTATATTAAGGAGTGTTGTGAAGAATGAACAGAGAGCTTTCTTTGGAATTTGTACGTGTAACCGAGGCGGCAGCTATTGCCTGCGGTCATCTTGTAGGCAGAGGCGATAAGAATGGTGCTGACGGCCTGGCTGTTGACGCTATGCGTGCAGCCTTTGATACCGTAAACATTAAAGGTACCGTTGTTATCGGCGAAGGCGAAATGGATGAAGCACCGATGCTGTATATCGGCGAAGAAGTAGGTGCTGGCGGACCTGAGGTTGATATTGCTGTTGACCCGATTGAGGGTACCAACCTGGTTGCTAAAGGACAAAACGGCGCTATCGCAGTTATTGCTATCGCTCCGCGTGGCTGCCTGCTGCATGCTCCTGATATGTACATGGATAAAATCGCTGTCGGCCCCCGTGCTAAAGGCTGCATCGATATCAATGCTCCGATGAGCGAAAACCTGGCACGTGTTGCTAAGGCTATGGACCGTAAAGTAAGCGACCTGAACGTAGTTCTGCTGGACCGCGAGCGTCATTATGGTCTGATGGACGAAATCCGCAAGGCTGGCGCACGTATCTCCCTGATTACTGACGGCGACGTTAACCCGATTGTTGAATGCTGTATCGAAGGCAGCGGCGTGCATATGTACGTTGGTAAGGGTGGCGCTCCGGAAGGCGTTCTGGGTGCTGCTGCTGTTAAATGCCTGGGCGGCGATATGCAAGCTCGTCTGGTTCCCGAAGATGAAGCTCAAGCTCAACGTTGCCTGCAAATGGGTATTACCGATGTTAATAAGGTGCTGACTCTGGATGACCTGGTAAAAGGCGATGACTGCATGTTTACTGCTACCGCTATTACCAACTGCAACATGTTGAATGGTCTGCGTTACTTCGGCGATGGTGTACGTACCCATACTATTTCTGCCCGTTATAAAACCGGCACTGTACGTTTTGTTGATGCTATTCACAGCCTGGACCGCAAGGTGCTTGCTGTTAAGCTTTAATTTTAAAACCGGTTATAGGGCTGTTACGTTTGTAACAGCCCTATTTATCAATTAGATTGCCTATGGAAAATTTATTAGTCAATAAGGTTGCCGCTGTTAAGGAAGTACAGCAGGTTGCCGAATATCAAAAGAAAAAACAGGCCTGTATTTTAACCGGGTTGGCTGGAAGCAGCAAGCCGGTCTTTTTGGCTGCCATCGACAAGCTGGCAGGCAGCAAGGGAAGTATGGCCTTTATTACTGCATCACGCGAAGAAATCCGTGCCTACAGGCGCGAGCTGAACTATCTGTACCCTGAGTTACCGATGCAGGAGCTTTATCCTGTAAGCTTACCGCGTGTGCAGGCGGATACGCAGAGCCTGGAGCTGCAGGCAGGACGTGCTGCCGCACTACGCTTTTTGAGTGGCGAGGAGCGCGGTATTGTCTTTATCACAGCGGAGGCGCTGCAGCAAAAGCAGCTGCGTCCGAGCGGTATGTCCGGTAAGGCGCTGCAGCTTGCTGTAGGCGAGGTATATGAACAGCGCTCTGTAGCAGCTACGTTGCTGGATTTGGGTTATGAGCGTACGGAGCAGGTTGATGCATTAGGACAGTTCTGCTTACGCGGCGATATTCTGGATGTGTACCCCATTAACGCCAGCGCACCTATACGCATCGAATGGTTTGACAATGAGCTTGACGCTATGCGCAGCTTTGATGTTGATACACAGCGCAGTCTGCAGACTCTCCGCAGCGTTAAGATTGCACCGCTGAAGGTGGATGAAAGCTTCAGCTATGATGCTGATATTTTCGAATACTGTGCTGCTGATACGCTGGTAGTTGTTGACGAGCCGGTGCATGTTTTCAGCATGCTGGAAAAGCTTGATAAGGAAAATAAGCTGCATTCTGCCGAGCTTTTCGGCAAGCAGGAGATTATAGAACGATTGGCTGTTAATGGAGTGATGCTGGTATCGGCGTTAGGACACAGCTATTTACAGCAGCTGCCGACGTTGAATATACCTGTACGTGCAGTAGCTCCCTATAATAAAAATACAAACTTGCTGGTAGAAGATTTGCAGAGCTGGCTGGCAGAGGGAATTACACCGTTGATTATGCTTTCCAGCAGCGTTAAGGCTCGCGGCTTTGCTGATAATCTGCATAACTATGGGCTGAAGGGACATTTTGCCCAAAAGAGCTTTGAGCCGGGAGTAGTCAATGTTACTTATGGTGATCTGGACCATGGCTTCCGTTTTTGGGATGAAGAATGGCTGCTGCTGACGGAAAATGATATTTTCGGCATGCAAAAGCGCAAACGTCTGCATACCAAAAACCAGGGGCAGCAGCTGCAGTATTTTTCAGATATTAAGGCAGGCGATTATGTTGTTCATAAGGTACATGGCATCGGTCGTTATATAGGCGTAGAAAACGTTGTTCTTGACGGTATCCACCGTGATTATCTGCTTTTGGCCTATGCCGGTGATGATAAGCTGTATGTTCCAGTGGAGCAGGTTGGCATGTTGCATAAATATGTCGGCAGTGAAGGCAGTGTACCGCGTCTTTCTAAAATGGGCGGTACAGATTGGAAGCGTACTACAGCTAAGGCGGCGAAGGCGATTACAGAGCTGGCTGAGGAGCTGCTGCGTTTGTACGCTCAGCGGCAGATTATGCCAGGTCACGCTTTTTCGCCTGATTGCCAGCTGCAAAAGGACTTTGAAGCAGCGTTTCCCTATGAGGAAACGCCTGACCAGCTGAAGGCGATTGCGGAAATCAAGGCTGATATGGAAAAGCCGCAGCCTATGGAGCGTTTGCTGTGCGGTGATGTCGGTTATGGTAAGACTGAGGTGGCACTGCGTGCTGCCTTTAAGGCTGTGCTTGACGGCAAGCAGGTGGCGGTGCTGGCGCCGACAACTGTACTGGCACAGCAGCATTATCTTACGTTCAAGGAGCGCGTGCGCAATTTCGGTGTAGAGGTTCGTCTGCTGAA
>NZ_FR892795.1:50811-58437 GCF_000434895.1 Phascolarctobacterium succinatutens CAG:287 | reverse complement strand
GCTGAACCGTTTTTGTACGCCGAAGGAGCAACGTACTGTTCTGCAGGAGGTTGCCGATGGTAAGGTTGATATTCTTATCGGTACGCACCGCCTGCTGCAGCCTGATGTGAATTTCCCCAGCTTAGGACTGTTGATTATTGATGAGGAGCAGCGCTTCGGTGTTGCTCAAAAAGAAAAAATAAAAAAATGGCATCTTGGCATCGACGTTCTGTCGCTGTCAGCGACGCCTATCCCGCGTACCCTGCACATGGCGCTGGTCAACGGCCGTGATATGAGCGTTATTGAATCACCGCCGGAAGACCGTCTGCCCGTGGAAACGTATGTCAGCGAATATAATGACGGCATGATTAAGGAAGCGCTGGAGCGCGAGCTGCGCCGCGGTGGCAGGATTTACTATATCAGCAACCGTGTAAGTGCTTTGGAATCGTTGTCTGCCAAGCTGCGCCGTCTGGTGCCGGGAATCAGCATCAAAATTGCTCACGGACAGATGAGCGAGGACGCATTGGAAGATGCTATGCTTTCCTTCTACGAAGGCAGCTGTGATATGCTTTTGTGCACTACTATTGTGGAAAATGGCTTGGATGTACCCTTGGCCAATACGATAATTATTGATGGTGCTGATAACTTTGGCCTTTCGCAGCTGTATCAGATGCGTGGCCGCGTAGGACGCAGCTCGCGTCTGGCTTATGCTTATTTTGTTTATCAGCCGAATAAGGCGCTGAGTGAAATTGCTGAAAAGCGTTTGCAGGCAATCCGTGATTTTACGGAGCTTGGCGCAGGCTTCAAGATTGCTATGCGTGACCTGGAAATCCGTGGCGCCGGCAATCTGCTTGGCCCGCAGCAGCATGGTCACATTACCGGTATCGGTTTTGCTGCTTATTGTGAGATGTTGGAAAAAACAATCGAGCGTCTGAAAAATGGCAAGACAGCTGAGCCGGAGCCGGAGCCGGTGCTGGAAATTCAGGCAGAGGCTTATATTCCGGACAGCTATATTCCAGATCCGCGCTATAAAATGGAGCTTTATCGTCGTTTCAGCGAGCTGGAATATTCGCAGCGCGATGATTTGCTTGATGAAGTTATTGATCGCTTCGGCAATCCGCCGCCGGAGGTGGAAATGCTTTGGCGTTTGGCAGCGCTTAAGGGCTTGTGCCGCGTTCTGAAAATCCGTGGCGTAAATGTACGTCAGGGTGTTATTCGTCTGACGTTTAGCGAAAAGGCGCAAGTAAACCCGGAGGCTATTCTGAAGCTGCTGATGGAGCATCCGAAGACGATGGCTTTGAAAAACGGGCAGGAGCAGCAGCTGACATACAGGATAGGGGCGTCCAAGAAGGAACCTCTGGCCTGGCTGGAGCAGACCTTGCCTAAACTTGTATTGGAAAATTGATAATTGATAATTGATAATTGATGTGAGGAGGTGAAAGCAGGAAATGAGCAGTGATAAATTTTTGCGTGGAGCGATGATTTTGACGCTGGCAGGTTTGATGGTGAAGGTTATCGGCTCGGTGAACCGTATCCTGCTTTCACGTCTGTTGGGCGGCGAAGGTATCGGTCTTTACCAGATGGCATATCCGGTATATCTGTTGCTGCTGGCGATTTCTGCGGCTGGTATTCCGGTGGCAATTTCTATTATTGTCGCCGGTTTTCTGGCGCAGAAGGATTATGCTAATGTGCGTCAGGTTTTTCGCGTTTCGCTGCGCCTTATGGCCTGCGTTGGCGCAGTACTGGCGCTTTGCCTGGTGCTGGCTGCAGGCTGGCTGGTGGAGGCGGGCGTGATTACAGATGCGCGTGCCTACTATTCGCTCATCGCGCTGACACCGGCAATATTCTTTGCGACGATTTTAGCCAGCTTCCGTGGTTATTTTCAGGGGCATCAGCTGATGACGCCACCTGCAGTATCACAGATTGTGGAGCAGCTTATCCGCGTAGTGACGATGGTTGTGCTGGCGTATGTGCTGCTGCCCTACGGTCTGGAATACGCTGCTGCCGGCGCCGCCTTCGGCGCAGTGCCGGGCAGCCTTACAGGACTGGTAGTAATGGGCTGCTTTTACCGCTACTATCGCAAGCAATGGCAGGCAGATGCAGTCAAGCTGCAGACACCAGCTAGCGAGCTTGTGCGCAGCAGCGCGCTGATTAAGCGCCTGCTGCTATTGGCGCTACCTGTATCCTGCGCTAATATCCTTGTTCCGGTCACCAGCAGTATTGACGTGCTATTGGTACCAGGTCGCTTGATTGACAGTGGTCTTGGCGTGGAGCAGGCGACGGCGCAGTTCGGTTATCTGGCAGGCATGGCGCAGCCATTGCTGCTGATGGCGACGATACCGACGATGTCGCTGGCAACGAGCCTGGTTCCTGCTGTATCTGAAGCGTTTGCTTTAAACAAATGGCAGATTATTGAGCAGAAGGCAGCTACTGCAATGAAGCTGTGCTGCCTGATAACAGTGCCTGCTTCCGTAGGTATGTGGGTACTGGCGCAGCCTATCAGCCAACTATTGTATGGTACGGCAAAGGCCGGTGTTGCAATTATGCATTCTGCGCCTGCAATTTGTCTTTTAGGCCTGCAGCAGGTGACAACAGGTGTACTGCAGGGAGTGGGACATACTAATCTGCCGATGGTGAATATGCTCATTGGCATAGTAGCGAAGCTGATAGCTGTCTGCCAACTGACGAATGCGGAATATGGCATCGCCGGTGCAGCGTGGGCAACAAATATAAACTTTGGCGTGACAGCGCTTTTGAATATTATTGCGCTGTATCACTTCCGCATAAGCTTTTCCTGGTTGAGTATTGGCAAAATCATCACTGCATCTGCAGTGATGGGTGTTGCTGCCGTAGAGGTACATGCGCTGCTTAGTGGTGCATCGCCTGCTTTAGCAACAATCAGTGCCATGCTGGCTGCCGGAATATGCTATATCATATTGCTGCCACTTTTAGGCGTGCTGAACATACAGGAGCTGCGTCAGCTGCCGGTAGTAAAACGATTTTTTAAATAATTAAAGAAAGAAGGCGTACTATCATGGGAACAATCACAATTGTCGGCTTAGGCCCCGGTGCTGTGGGACATCTTTCGTTGGAGACAATGGGATTTCTGCAAAACTGCGCTCAGGTTATCCTGCGTACAGCAGTGCATCCTACTGTTGCCGAGTTGGAAAAGCAAAACGTAAAATTTACCTCATGTGACGATTTATACGAAAAGGCTGCTTCCTTTGAGGAGGTTTATAACAGCGTCGTAGAACGTGTGCTGGCAGCAGCACAGAACGGCGATGTTGTTTACGCTGTACCGGGCAGCCCGCTGGTTGCAGAAAAGACCGTTGTTTTAATGCGTACTGCTGCCAAGGAGCAGGGTGTAAAGCTGGTTATTAAGCCGTCTATGAGCTTTTTGGACTTGGCTTATGTTGAGCTGGGTATTGACCCGATTGCCGGTTTGCAGATTATTGATGCGCAGGATTTTGCGGAAATTGCCGGTGCCGGTCAGCATCCGCTGATGATTACCCAGGTTTACAGCCAGATGGTAGCCAGCGATTTGAAAATTGCGCTGATGGATGTACTGCCTGATGAATATGAAATTTATTTCCTGCGTAATCTGGGCCTGCCGGATGAGGAATGCCGTCCGATTAAGCTGTACGAACTGGACAGACAGCCTAATATCGACCATCTTACGAGCGCTTATGTTCCGCCGCTGGCTGAGGGAGCAGAGGATACTGTATTTGAAAAGGTTGAAGATGCGGCAGATGTTCCCGGTATCATCACTTTTGGTGAGGATGAGGACGATTTTGCTGACGAAGGCGAAGAAGAAGGCTATGCAGAAGACTTTTTGCCGGAAGCAGGCTTTGATGATTTTGATATTCAGCCGTTGGCTGATGTTATGCGCACCCTGCGCGAGCCTGGTGGCTGTCCCTGGGACAGAGAGCAGACGCATAAATCTATCCGCAGCAACATGATTGAAGAGGTTTATGAATACCTGGAGGCCGTAGATGCCGATGATGTTGCAGGCATGCGTGAGGAGCTGGGCGATGTGCTCATGCAGGTTGTCTTTCATGCACGTATGGCGCAGGAGGCAGGCCGCTTTGACCTGCAGGACGTTATCGACGAGGTTGTAGATAAGCTTATCCGCCGTCATCCGCATGTTTTCGGCGATACCCATGTTGACAACAGCGATGAGGTGCTGGTAAATTGGGAGGCTATCAAAAAGCAGGAGAAACAGGAGCGCAAGCATGTTTTGGACGGCGTAACGCAAGGACTGCCGACGCTGCTGCGTGCCTATAAGCTGCAAAGCAAGGCTGCGAAGGTTGGCTTTGACTGGCCGGATAGTGCATCTGTATGGGCTAAAGTACAGGAAGAGCTGGGCGAGCTGCAGGAAGCCTTACAAGCAGGCGACAAGGCTGCTGCCGAGAGCGAGCTGGGCGATGTACTCTTTGCTGTGGTAAATTACGCGCGTCATTATGGTATTGAGCCCGAAGTAGCTTTAGATGGCACAAATAATCGCTTTGCTGCCCGTTTCAATTACGTAGAAAAGCAGGTAGAGGACAGCGGTAAAGGCTGGCAGGACTTCACTTTAGCTGAATTGGATAAATTTTGGGATGAGGCTAAGGAGTTAGAACACAAGCAGATTTTATAAGGCGATTTTGCAATAAAGTTACTAAAATAACGCTATTTTTCGCTTGTTTTATAAATATTTTCGGAAAAGGCTTGCAGGAAAACGCTTTAGAGTGTAGAATACTATTGCTAGTTAAATATGAGTTACGTTACGAAGTTACGTGCTCCGCAAGCATTTGCAATAACAACTAAAGTCACAATTAAGGAGGAATTTTTGATGAACAAGACTGAGTTAATCGCTGCTGTTGCTGAAAAAGCCGGCTTAACCAAAAAAGACGTTGAAAAAGTTATCACCGCTACCCTGGAAACCGTTAAAGAGGTAGTTGCTAAGGGTGACAAAGTACAGGTAGTTGGCTTTGGTACTTTTGAAGCACGTGCTCGTAAAGAACGTGAAGGTAAAAATCCGGCAACCAAGGAAAAAATTGTTATCCCTGCTGCAACCGTACCTGAAAATTGTTACTCCTGCTGCAACCGTACCTGCTTTCAAAGCTGGTAAGGCTTTCAAGGATGCTGTTAACGCAAAATAAGCTGTATTAGTGCTGTGGGCCCGGCAGCTTTGCCGGGCTTTTCTCTAAAATATGCAGCAGAATACTGATGCAGCTTCAATGTTAAGGGGGCTAAGAAATGGTCAGACGTCGAGTGAGACATAAATCTATTGCATTCCCGTTATTTATGACGCTGCTGATTGTTGCCTGCGTGTACGGTATTGTCAAGCAGGAGTATTCTATTTGCCAGATTAAAAATGAGCAGGCTGCCACACAGCAACGTATTGCTGCTTTGAAAAAACAAAAGGCAGAGCTGGAGGCAGAGCGTAAACGGTTGGATGACCCGCGTTACATTGAAAAGCTCGCCCGTGAGGATTACAACATGGTGGGTAAAAACGAGGTGCCGCTGTTTATAGTTGATGAGAAAAAATAAGGCAGAACAAGAAATGATAGCTTTTGTTCTGCTTTTTTTATTGACACCACGAAAAATTAAAGAGTATAATACAAGAGTATTAAGAATTTTTAAGGGGGATTTTTTTCTCGATGTCACTTGAAGTAGGTGCAATTGTAGAGGGTGAAGTTACAGGCATCACCAATTTTGGCGCATTTGTCCAACTGCCTGAGGGCAAGGTTGGCCTGATTCACATTTCTGAGGTTTCTAATGTTTATGTAAAAGACGTGCATGACTTTTTAAAGGAGCACGACAAGGTTAAGGTTAAGGTATTATCTGTAGATGACCGCGGCAAAATCGGCTTGTCTATTAAACAGCTTACACCGCCGCCGGCTCCGCAGGCAAGACCGCAGCGTCCGCAGAATGATAATCGCGAGCGCCGCAGCAACAATAACGGTATGCGTCCGCAAGGCGACAATCGTGAACGCCGTGGCGGTATGCGCCAGCAAAGCGCAAGACCTATGGCTCCCGTTTCGTTTGAGGATAAATTATCCAAATTCTTGAAAGACAGCGATGACCGTATGCTGGACTTAAAACGTAATACTGAGTCTAAACGCGGTGGTCGTGGTGCCAGACGTGATAAATAAGCAAGCTGGTATTTGATGAAATGGCACTCCTGAGAGTGCCTTTTCTTTTATGGCATAGAAAATGTGGTATGACATGTTTGCTCTGATGCTGAAGGAGATATGCTATGAGGCAGATTGCGCCTGCAGTATACAAGCTGCGCAAAACAATTAAAAATTTGCTGCGGCCGGAGGCTCACTACCTGCTGGCGGTAAGCGGCGGCGCTGATTCCCTGGCTTTGGCACATGCCTGCGCTGCTTTGGCAGCGCAGGGCTGGGGAAGCTACAGCGTCTGTCACGTTGAGCACGGACTTCGTGGTGAAGAGGCTTTGCGCGACATGCAGGCTGTGCAGCGTGCATGCGAAGCATGGGGATTGCCTTGCTTTACAGAGCATGTGCAGGCTGCCTCCTATGCGGCGCAGAACCGGCTTTCTACAGAAGATGCTGCGCGCCGCCTGCGTTATGCGGCGCTGAGGCGCGTAGCGGCGCAGCAGGGCGCTGCGGCGCTTGTTACGGCGCATCACGAGGGTGATCAGGCGGAAACGCTGCTCTTAAGGCTGTTGCGCGGCGCAGGGCTGCAGGGACTTGCCGGAATGCGGGCGCAGCAGGGCGATATCATCAGACCGCTGCTGACGCTGCCGAAAAGCCTGCTGGAGGAATACTGCAACGCAGAAGGCATTGCAGTCTGCTACGACAGCACCAACGCTGATACGGCGTATACGCGCAATCGTGTACGTCTGGAGCTTGTGCCGTATCTGGAGCGCAGCTTTAATCCTGCTGTAATGCCGTCGTTGGCGCGTACTGCTGCTTTACTGGCGCAGGATGCGGAATGTCTGGAGCAGCTTGCTGGTGAAGCTTATGAGAAGCTGGCACGAAGGCAGGAGAATACTGTCAGGTTGCCGGTGACGCAGCTTACGGCGCTGCACAGTGCCGTAAGGCTGAGAGTATTGCGACGCGCGTATTTCGAGCTGGGCGGTGAAGAGCTGTCCTACGAGCGTAGTCAGGCCATGGATTCGTTGCTGCTTAGACGTAGTGGTGGCAAGCTTATCCAGCTGCCGCAGGGAATCAACGTAGTCTATAAAAATAAACAGCTTATTTTTACTAAAAAAATATAACGTGTAAGGAGAATGGAAAAATGCATGACGATATTAAGACAGTTTTGCTGACTAAAGAAGAAATTGATGCCCGTGTACAGGAAATGGGTAAGCAGATTGCAGCTGATTATGCAGACAAGGATTTGGTTGTCATTGTTCTGCTGAAGGGTGCTGCCTGGTTCGCTACCGACCTGACCCGTGCTATTGATATGCCGCTGCGCGTAGACTTCATGGTTGCTTCTTCCTATGGTAACGGAACCAGCACCAGCGGCAGTGTGAAGGTTAAGCTGGATGTCAGCGAGGACATCAAGGGCAAGGACGTGCTGGTAATCGATGATATCATTGACAGCGGCGTTACCTTCGCTTCTATTACCGACATGCTGCGTCACTATAAGCCCGCAACATTGAAAACCGCTGCTCTTTGCGACAAGGCCGAGCGT
>NZ_FR892795.1:0-50784 GCF_000434895.1 Phascolarctobacterium succinatutens CAG:287 | reverse complement strand
CGAGCGTCGTGTAAACGGTCTGGAGGCTGATTATGTAGGTTTTAAAATTCCTGACGAATTCGTTGTAGGCTACGGTTTGGATTACGCAGGGGATTACCGCAATCTGCCGTTTATCGGTATCCTGAAGCCTGCTGTATACGCACGCAAATAAAAGCCTGTAAATTGCATAAAACAGTTGCTAGTTTTTCCTATCTATAATATAATAAAATATTATGAGCTAAGTGGAAGGAGGCTACGTGCTTGAATAAATTTTTTAAGAACGTACTTTTTTATCTGCTGATTATCATGGTAATTATCTGGATGTTTGACCTTTACGGTGAAAAGAATTCTAAGCCTGCTGATATAAGCTATACCAGCTTTATGCAGCATGTGCAGCAGGATGAAATCAAACAGGTAACTATTGTTGATAATGTTATCAGCGGTAAATTAAAGGATGGCAAGGAATTTTCTACCGTTGCGCCTAATGACAGCAAGCTGGTAGAAAAGCTGGAAGCAAAGAAAGTAGACATTAAGGCAGAGCTGCCGCCGCAACCACCTTGGTGGATGAGCATTCTCAGCTCTATTTTGCCGATGCTGATTATCGTAGGCCTGTGGTTCATGCTGATGAATCAGGGCGGTGCCGGTGGCGGCAAGGTGATGAACTTTGGCAAGAGCCGTGCGCGTCGCTACGATGAGGAAAAACTGAAGATAACCTTTAAGGATGTTGCCGGTGCCGAGGAAGCCAAGCAGGAGCTGGAAGAGGTTGTCGAATTCCTGAAGCATCCGCAGAAGTATAATGACTTGGGAGCTAAGATTCCTAAAGGTGTTTTGCTCTATGGCCCTCCGGGTACAGGCAAAACCTTGTTGGCGAAAGCAGTTGCCGGTGAAGCGGGCGTTCCGTTCTTCAGCATTTCCGGTTCTGACTTCGTAGAAATGTTTGTCGGTGTCGGCGCTTCACGTGTACGCGACCTGTTCGACCAAGCAAAGAAAAGTGCACCCTGCATCGTATTCATCGATGAGATTGATGCTGTAGGCCGTCAGCGCGGTGCCGGTCTTGGCGGTGGCCATGATGAGCGCGAGCAGACTCTGAACCAATTGCTGGTTGAGATGGACGGCTTCAGTGCTAACGAAGGCATCATTATGATTGCTGCAACTAACCGTCCGGATATTCTGGACCCGGCACTGCTGCGTCCCGGCCGTTTCGACCGCCAAATCGTAGTAGACCGTCCTGATATCAAGGGACGTACCGAAATCCTGAAGGTACATGTTAAGGGCAAGCCGATGGGACCGGATGTAAATCTGGACGTAATCGCTCAGCGTACTCCCGGCTTTACCGGTGCTGATTTATCTAACCTGGTTAATGAAGCTGCACTGCTGACTGCCCGCAAGGACAAGAAGGCTATCAATATGTCGGAAATGGAAGAGGCTGCCGAGCGTGTTATCATGGGACCGGAGCGCAAGAGCCGTGTCATCAGTGATAAGGAAAAACGCCTGACTGCTTACCATGAAGGCGGCCATACTATCGTTGGTATGCTGCTTGAGCACACTGACCCTGTACATAAGGTTACCATCATTCCGCGTGGCCGTGCCGGTGGTTATACCCTGAGCCTGCCTAAGGAAGATAAGTATTATGCAACCCGCAGCGAAATGCTCGATGAGCTGAAGGTGCTGCTGGGTGGCCGTGTTGCCGAAGCTCTGGTGCTGAAGGAAATTTCCAGCGGCGCCAGCAATGATCTGCAGCGTGCAACTCAACTGGCTCGCCAGATGATTTGCGAATACGGCATGAGCGAAAACATCGGACCTGTAACCTTTGGTCATCGTCAGGACCAGGTATTCCTGGGACGCGACATTGCCCGCGACAAGGATTACAGTGAAGAAGTGGCAGCCGAGATTGATAAAGAGGTACGCTCCTTTATGGAAGATGCCTATGCTGCTACCGAAAAGCTGCTGTCTGACAATATTGACAAGCTGCATGTGATTGCAAAGGCTCTGATGGAGAAGGAAACTCTGGAAGAGGAAGAAATCAATCAGCTGGTAAAATATGGTCATATCCTTACTGCAGAAGAAAAGCTGCAATTAGTACAGCAATCTGTTGTGGATGAGGAAACTGCTGCTGCTCCCGTTGCCGAAGCTGATGCAAAAGCTGAAGCTCCTGCTGCTGAAGCAGGTGTATCTGAAGCTGCTGCAAATGCAGACGAAGAAGCACCCAAAGAATAACAGCAAAAAATTAACGCTCGCGTTCGAAAGAACGCGGGCGTTTTTTGCGTTTAGTTAAAATTTCGGAAAAACTCCAGGAATCTCTCCGCTGCAGGCGATAATTTATGCTCCTTACTCCAATACAACGTCTGATCAAAATGCAGCTTCTCATCAACAAGTTGCCGCCGCACCATCCCCTGCGGCACAGCATCACTCTCCAACGCTGCGACAACAGCAACCCCAAGTCCGCTCGTCGCAAAGGTAAGCGCACTCTCTGCAGTAGTAGCAATAAAGGCGACATTAGGCTTAACCGCATAATCCTTAAACACACTGCGCAAAAGCGCATAGCTGCCATAATTACAGCACAAAGGCACACCTGCCAAATCCTCCGGTGAAAGCATGCTTTTATTTGCCCACGGAACCGAAAATTCAGTATTATAGAAAGCATAAAAACTCTCCCGCTGCACCTTGATAGTAGCAAAATTGTGCGCTGCAGGCAGTGGCGCATTGGCAAAAGCAAAGTCAATACTGCCTGCCTCCAACTGCTGCTGCTGCTGCTCTACCGTAGCATCGTGAAACTGATAGCTGATGCCGGGATTTTCCTTGGCAAAGGGAATAAGATAGCTGCGCAGAAAATAGTCTGTGCGCACATGTGACACGCTGAAGCGCAGCGTACCGACGGCACGTCTGCCGAAGGCCTGCATGCGCAGGCTGATATCATCTTCTGTATTGCACAGCTGGCGTGCCTGCTGCAAAAAGGTTTCCCCAGCCTCCGTCAGTTCAATGTGACGCTTGCCACGCTGCATTTTGAAAAGCTGCACGCCGTAGTTTCTTTCGATAGCCTTCATCTGCGCACTTAGCGCCGGCTGTACAATGCCCAGACGTTTGGCCGCGGCGCTGAGATTACCTGTTTCGGCAACAGTGATAAAGTTTCTGTAAAAAGCGAAATCCATAGCAGCATCTCCTTAAAATATCAAAAAATATGATTATATTAATCAAAATAAAGTCTTTTACTTAATTATAGAACGGGAGTAGAATTAAGTAAATGCAAAAATAGAAGGAAAGCTACTATTGAACTCGGAGAGGAAGCTGTTATTTATGAAAAAACACCGCTCGTTGAACGTTTTATCGGGTCCCTTACTTTTCCTGGCCGTGCTGCTTGTATTAGCGCCTGTGATTGAATTTAAGCAGGCAGCTGCCATTGCTACAATTTTCTGGATGGGCCTGTGGTGGGTGCTGCGTCCGGTAAATATTGCCGTAACCTCGTTGCTGCCGATTCCGCTGAACGCTATCTTCGGCATGGTGCCGATGGAGGGGATTATCAGCAAATACTTTTCGGAAATCGTCGTGCTACTTGTCGGCAGTGATCTTATCAGCCTGGTGTGGGAAAAAACACATCTTGATAAGCGTTTGGCGATAAAAAGTCTTTGCGGCTTGGGAACATCGATGCGCGAGCAGATATGCGTCTGGCTGGTGGCTTCAACGCTGCTGTCCATCTTTCTGCCAAACGTCGTCGTTGTTATGATTCTGTTGCCGGTGGCTGTAAGTATGCTGCGCTTTTTAGGGCAGCAGCAGATTACCGATAATCCCGTAGCAACACCGATTCTGCTGGCCATCGTTTGGGGCGCAGGCTTCGGCGGTTTTGGTTCACCCTTAGGAAGCAGCTCTAACCTGGTAGCAATCAGCTATTTGGAAAAGCTCACAGGACACGAATTCATGTATGTTGATTGGGTTATCCGCTTTCTGCCGCTGCTATTCATCATCATGCTGCTTATTCTGGCTTATCTGCTGCATCTTCCGCTGCCTGTTAAGCGTCTTGACGGAGGCAAGGAATACTTCCGTGCTGCTTATGATAAGCTCGGGCCGATGAGCCGCGGCGAAAAATTAGGCCTGTGGCTTTTTATTCTCGCAACAGGCCTGGCCTTCGTACGTCCACTTTACGTGCAGTATCTGCCTCTGATGAAGCCTGCCTATGTTTTCTTCACCTTCGGCATGCTCACTTTTATGCTTCGTAACGAAACAGGCCAGCTGCTTCTGACCTGGCGTGAAGCTGAAAAGGGCATCATGTGGGGTATGATTTTTCTCTTTTCCGGTGGGCTGGCGTTGGGACAGCTGATTACGAAAACCGGTGCGGCAACGCAGATTGCCAAGGTAATCACGCTGCTGCCGTTGAGCGGAGGCTGGGAAACGATGTTCAGCTTGACGCTCTTTGCTACCTTCCTGACGGAAATCAGCAGTAATACCGCGGCGGCTTCTATCTCAATTCCGGTAGTACAAAGCATTTCGCAGCAGCTGGGGCTGAACCCCATTCCTTATATCCTGACCTCGATTGTTGCCGTTAACTGTGCCTTTATTCTGCCGGTCAGCACACGTGCCGTGGGTGTAACCTATGGTCTGAACCCTGATGATTTACTGAAAAACGGCCTCAAGCTCTCAATAATCTGCATGCTGCTCGTAAGTGCGCTTGGCTGTATCTGCATGCATTTCTGGAGCCTGTTCAGCCATCTTTAATAAAGCCTTCGTTGTTTACTCCCTTGTCATTGCCGGGATGACGGGGGAGTATTTTTTGCATAGAATTGCGAAGAAGTACGCTTGAAAATGATGCAAAATAGCGGAAATATGAGGAAAATAGATTTTTTTTGTAAAATCGCTGATTTTAGTGCATTTTTTGCTATACAAACGCGGTTTTTTGTAGTAAAATCATATCACAAGAATTTTGGCGGAACGTAAGGTTCCACACATATGCTCAAGAAAGGTTGTGTTATTAAGGTAATGAACGAGCAATCCATGAATAGAAGTTTAAAGAACAGACACTTACAGATGATTTCTTTAGGTGGCATCATCGGCAGCTGTTATTTTTTAGGTGCCGGATATGCGATTGAGCAGGCCGGACCTGCTATTATCCTTTCTTATCTTTTTGGCGGTGCAATCGTCTTATGCGTTATGCTGTGTCTTGCGGAGCTGGCTGTAGCTAAGCCTATTTCCGGTTCCTTTGTTACCTACGCACGTGAGAATATATCCTCAACCTGGGCTTGCGGCGTTGGCTGGGCCTATTGGCTGAACTGGATGGCTTACGTGCCGTCTGAAATGATTGCTGCGGGTATCATTATGAATAATTTTGTACCTGCCGTCAGTCAACTGTGGTGGGCAATTCTTTTTGGCCTGCTGGTGACTGTAATTAACCTTTTTCATGTTGATAATTTTGGCGAAAGCGAATTTTGGCTTTCTATTATCAAAATTGCTGCCCTTGTGGGCTTTTGCGGCGTTGCCGGTTTAATAGTCTGTGGTCTTGTCGGTGACCAGGGATATTTAGGCGCTAAGGTGTTGCTTGGCCAGGGCGGTTTTGCTCCCCGGGGATATTGGCCGATTGTGCTGACCATGGTTATTATTCTGGTTAACTTCCAGGGTACCGAAATCATCGGTCTGGCTGCGGGCGAATGCAAGGATCCTGCTAAAAGCATTCCTATTGCGGTTCGTAATGTTTCCTGGCGTGTCATTGCTTTATATATCATTCCTATTACGTTATTGCTGTCCATTATGCCGTGGGATAAGGCCAGCCTGAAGGAGAGCGTGTTTGCTGCTGCTTTGGCGGAATACGGCTTTGACGGCTTAGCTTCCGCGATTGCCTTTGTAGTGCTGGTTGCAGGTGTTTCCTGCGCTAACTCCGGCCTGTACGGCGGTGCTCGTGCGCTGCATGCACTGGCTCGTATGGATATGGCACCGGCGTTTTTGGGCAAGCTCAATAAAAACGGTATGCCGCAGAATTCTATTATCGTTTCTGTGTGCGCCTGCTGGGCAGTTATCGTTTTCTACACCTTTAATCCTGATTCTACACTGTATACTTATTTGCTGGCAGTATCCGGCTTTACCGGAGCAATGGCTTGGATTTCCATTTGCTGGAGCCAATATAATTTCCGCCGCCGTCTGATTGCCGAAGGCAAGGAGGATACTCTGAAATATAAAACACCGTTCTTCCCGTATGTTACGCATTTCGGTATCTGGTCGCAGGTTTTCTGTCTGGCAGTAATTGCTTTGACACCGGATTTACGCCAGACGCTGTACGCCGGCGTACCGATGTTGGTGGTGCCGATGCTGTGCTATCGTTGGCGCAAGCATCACAAGAGCTTGGTTCAGACCAAAACTCAGGTTGCTATGGCTCATAAATCTTAAAAGTATATGGAGGTTGCCGCTGATGCGGCAGCCTCTTTTTATGTAATGCACGAAAATATAAGAATATAACAGAGCCTTTTGAGTATAATGCCGGAAGGTGTTATAATAGTTGTTAAAAGGAGAATGGTTATGCAATTAGTAGTAGATAAAATCGCCAAAGCATTTGGCATTCATGAAATATTTAAAGACGTCAGCTTCATGGTAGAGCAGGGCGAGCATGTCGGCCTCGTCGGCGTCAACGGCAGCGGCAAGACTACGCTGCTGCGCTGCCTGCTGCAGCCTGAATGGGTTGACAGCGGCGCAGTGAAGTTTGAACCCGGTATCAGCGTCGGCTATGTACAGCAGGGCTTTACCGATATCAGAGGTACTATCTGGCAGTTTATGCAGACAGCCTGTCCGGAAATCAGCAGTCTGCGCCAAAAGCTGGCACAACTGGAGGCTGATTCCGGCAAGCTGCAGGGCGAAAAGCTCGACAGCTGCCTGGAGGAATACGGCCGCGTACTCAAACGCTATGAGTTTATCGACGGTTATAATTACGAAAACCGCATTAAGCGTGTGCTTATCGGCCTTGGCTATACCGAGGACTGGTGGCAGCATGATGCGGCAACACTGAGCGGCGGTCAAAAGACACGCCTGATGCTGGCAGCAGCACTGGTGCGTAATCCCGACTTCATGATTCTGGACGAACCGACAAACCATCTGGATATTGTAATGACGCAGTGGCTGGAAAAGTATCTGCAGGAATTTAAGGGCGGTCTGCTCGTTGTCAGCCATGACCGTGCCTTCCTTGATAATGTTGCTATGCGCATTCTGGAGATGGAGGGCGGAAAGCTGCAATCCTTTAAGGGCAATTACAGCCGTTACGTGGAGCAGAAGGCGATTCAGAGCAGTACGCTGACTGCTGCCTATAATGCGCAGCAGGATTATATTGCGCGCACGGAGGCTTATATCCGTCGCTTCAAGGCTGGCATCAAGAGCAAAATGGCGCGTGGCCGTCAGTCACAGCTCGACCGTTTGGAGCGTATTGATGCACCGGTGCAGCACGAGGAGTTTGAGCTGCGTTTGCCGCCGGCTGCCGAATGTGCGGACAGAGTGCTGATTATGGAGGACCTCACCATAGGCTACGGCGAGAAGGTGCTGGCCAAGGGCATTAACCTGACGTTGCGCCGCGGCGAAAAGGCTGCACTTTTGGGTGCCAATGGTACCGGTAAGACGACGCTGCTGCGTACTATCTTGGGTGAAATTGCACCGCTGAAGGGCAAGGCCAAGATTGGCAGCAGAGTGCAGATAGGTTATTTTTCACAGAGCTATGAGCGATTAAACCCGGAGCAGACGCTGCTGGAAAACTTTGTTGTCGAATACGGCTTTACGGAAGAGCATACACGCTCGATGCTTGGCGGTATGCTGTTCCACGGTGATGATGTCTTTAAGAAAATCGGTGAGCTGAGCGGTGGTCAGAAGGCACGCCTGGTACTGCTGAAGCTGGTGCTGGACGGTGCCAACTGTCTGGTGCTTGACGAACCGACAAACCATCTGGATATTATGGCGCGTGAAGCGGTAGAAGCAGCGTTGGAGGCCTTTGACGGCACCGTACTGGTAGTCAGTCATGACCGTTATTTCGTCAACGAGGTTGCGGACCGCATCTGGGAGATTGAGGATTTAGAGGTTAAGGACTATAAGGGCAACTACGATTTTTACCTTGAAGAGAAGCAGAAAAAGGCTGCTGCTCTGGCGCAGGCACAGGAGGAAGCGGAAAAGGCTGCGGCCTATGCGGAGGCACAGGCTAAAAAGCAGCAACAGACTGCCGCAACCCCTGTGAAAGCGAAAAAGCAGGAGGATAAAAAGCGCCGTTACAGCCCGGATGAGGCTGCACGACTGTTGCCCAAGGTAGAGCTGCAGATTCGTGAGCAGGAGGCTATGATGGGCCTTTCGGAAAAGCAGATGGCGGACCCGGCAAATCACACCAGTCCTGAGCATAGCGCAGCTATGGCAGCAGAGCATGAGGAATACGAGCAAACCATTGACGAGCTGATGGAAAAATGGGAGCTGCTGATGGAAGCGGCGGAGGATGCCTGATGGACGATAAAAAGTATATGCAGCTGGCGCTGGCTGAAGCACGCAAGGCCGCAGAGCTTGGTGAAATTCCTATCGGTGCGGTGCTGGCGGATATGACGACGGGCGAGGTTATCGCCGCTGCGCACAATATGCGTGAAACGTGGCATGACGCAACGGCGCACGCTGAGGTCATCGTCATCCGCAAGGCCTGCGAGCGCCTGGGGCGCTGGCGTCTGAGCGGCTGTGCGCTTTATGTTACCGTTGAGCCCTGCCCGATGTGCAGCGGTGCCATTGTCAACAGCCGTGTCGACCGCGTTGTTTACGGCTGTCCTGATGTGAAGGCCGGCGGTGCGGAATCAATTTTCAATATTATTACGAATCCAAATCTTAATCACTGCGCAGAGGTTGTCAGCGGCATCTGTGAGGAGGAATGCGCGCAGGTGATGCGCGACTTTTTCCACCGTCGCCGTCAGGAGAACAAGGCGAAGCGCAAGAGTGAAGTTGGTGTGTCGCAGGAATAATTTCAGTATGCGGTTGCCAAGACGGGATTTTTCTTATATAATATTAATGTTAACCTGATGCGAATTTATTCGCACTAACAGAATAAAGGAGACGTAGCGAAGTGGTCATAACGCGGCTGACTCGAAATCAGTTTGCCGTTTGCGCGGCACGTGGGTTCGAATCCCACCGTCTCCGCCAACGAATTTCCTTCCCGCAGCTTATTTGGTTGCGGGATTTTTAGTGTGTAACATATTTATCATTTTGGTAGGTTTTATCGCCTATTAGTTAATTTCTTCTGCTTTTGTTTGCCAAAGATGTCGCTAACTGTTAAAATGTCATACGAATGCTTTTGATTTTGGGGGATTATTATGAGATCGGAAAAAATAATTGATATCTTAAAAAACGGTAAAATTCATCTGTCGTGCGAGCTGTTTCCGCCTAAGCAGGGCGCAGAGCTGCAAAACAGTCTGGAGATTGTCAACAAAATTGCAGCCAGCAAGCCGTCCTATATGAGCGTCACCTATGGCGCAGGCGGAAGCACGGTAGGCTATTCGGCAGCACTGGCCAAAAAAGTAGAGGATAACGGCATGCCGGCTCTGGCTCATCTGACTTGTGTAAAGGCTGATGAAGCAAAGCTGGCAGAGGTACTTGGACAGCTGCAGGGCTTTGGCGTAAAAAATATTCTGGCACTGCGCGGCGATATCCCGGCAGATATGCATGGTGAGGAAATCGGCAGCTTTGCCCATGCCAGTGAGCTGATGCGTTTTGTGAAGCAGCAAGGCGATTTCTGCGTCGGCGGTGCTGCTTATCCCGAAGGCCATCCCGAATCCGGTTCCTTGGAACAGGATATCGAAAACACCAAGTATAAGGTAGATGCAGGCGTTGACTTTTTAGTGACGCAGATGTTTTTTGATAATACGATTTTATATAACTATATGTTCCGCCTGCTGCGTGCGGGCATCAATGTGCCGGTAGTGCCGGGTATTATGCCGGTGACGAATGCCAAGCAGATTATCCGTATCTGCCAGCTGAGCGGTACTAAGCTGCCGCCGCAGTTTCGTGCGATGGTAGAAAAATTTGCCGATAAGCCGGAGGCACTGAAGCAGGCAGGTATCGCCTATGCTACCGGTCAAATTATTGATTTGATTGCCAATGGTTTTGACAATGTACACATCTATACGATGAACAAACCGGAAATTTTTGCCGGTATTATGAATAATCTCGGAGAGATTGTAGATAAATAGTCCTGCGCTATGGCGCAAAAGTCAGGTTGTTGTTATGGAATTTAAGCAAAAGGAAGCGCTGCGCTATCTGCGGGCCAAGCCAGGAGATAAGGCAGCAGAAATTTTAGTGGATACGGTTTATCTGAAGCTGCGCAATGAGGTGCAGGCGCGTTATATCCTGCAAAAGCATGCGATAACGGCAGATGAGGCAGGCGTAACGCTGGATTGCGGCGTACGCTTTCATTCGCGTGCGTTGGCGCGTCATTTAAAGGGCTGCGACACAGTGCTGCTTATGGGTGCAACACTCGGCAGCAGGGTGGACGCAGCTATACGACGCCTCGCGCTCATCAGCGTTGCTGAAGGTGCGGCGGCTCAGGCTGTGGCAGCGGCGCTGATTGAAAGCTATTGCGATGAAGTGCAGGCGCAGGCTGAAACCGGCGGTCTGCTGCAGCGTCCGCGCTTTTCGCCTGGTTACGGAGATTGGCCGCTGGAGGAGCAACGTAAGCTGTTCGCAGTGCTGAACTGTGCCAAACGCATCGGCCTGACGCTGACGGACGGACTGATGATGGCTCCGTCCAAGTCGGTGACGGCAATCATTGGCTTATCGGAAGATGCTGCCTGCGTGCAGAATAAATGTATGACCTGCAGTAATATAAACTGTCCTTACAGAGATACTGATATTAAGAAAGTTTGAGGAGAAGATTTAATTTATGAATTTTAAGGAATTGTTAGGCAAGAAAATGCTGTTCTTTGATGGTGCCACCGGCACACAGCTGCAGGCACGCGGTCTGCAGCCGGGTGAGCTGCCCGAAAGCTGGAATTTTACACACCCCGATATTGTAGAGGCTGTGCATCGCAGTTATCTTGATGTAGGCTCCAATATCGTAAAATCCAATACCTTCGGCGCTAATCCGTTGAAGCTGGCAGGCTCCGGCCTGGATTGCAAGGAAACCATCGAAGCGGCTGTGGCGATTGCCAAGAAGGCCTGCGGTGGCAGGGAAAATAAATTTGTTGCGCTGAATTTGGGACCGACAGGCAAGCTGTTGGCTCCTTATGGCGATTTGCCTTTTGAAAAGGCAGTAGAAGCCTACGGCGAAATGGTACGTTACGGCGCTGCTGCCGGTGCGGATCTGATTCTTATCGAAACGATGAGCGACACCTATGAAATCAAGGCTGCGGTTCTGGCGTCTAAGGAAAACTGTGATTTGCCGATTTGTGTGACCATGACCTTTGATGAGGATGGCAAGCTGTTGACCGGTGCTACGGTTGAGGCTGCCGCTCTGATGTGCGAAGGCCTGGGTGTAGATGCCATCGGCTTTAACTGCGGTTTGGGACCGGTGCAGGTGGGTAAATTATTTCCGCAGATGCTGGCGGCAACCAGCCTGCCGCTGATTATCAATCCGAATGCCGGTCTGCCGGTGCAGCGTGACGGTAAAACCTGCTTTGATGTCGGCCCCGAGGAATATGCGGAGCTGATGTACGAGCTGGCAGGCAAGGGAGCAAGCATCGTCGGCGGCTGCTGCGGTACAACGCCGGAGCATATTGCGCAGATGATTGCCAAATGCAAAACTCTGCAACCCGGAGGTAAGCGCGATTGCCGTCTGACAGCGGTATCCTCCTACGGCAAGGCCGTGCATTTGGGCGAAGGTCCTATAATTATCGGTGAACGCATCAATCCTACAGGCAAAAAGCGTTTGAAGGAAGCATTGGTCAATAGCGACCTTGATTATGTGTGCCGCCTCGGTCTGGAGCAGATT
Source organism: Phascolarctobacterium succinatutens CAG:287 (assembly GCF_000434895.1). Taxonomy (GTDB): domain Bacteria; phylum Bacillota; class Negativicutes; order Acidaminococcales; family Acidaminococcaceae; genus Phascolarctobacterium_A; species Phascolarctobacterium_A succinatutens_A. The sequence continues at coordinate 38,903 of NZ_FR892795.1, read as the reverse complement.
GGCGTAGGCGCGCAGATTCTGGACGTTAACGTTGGAACGCCGGGCATTGACGAAGCGGCAATGGCCGCAAAGGCTGTGCCGGCGCTGCAGGCGATTACCGATACCCCGCTGCAGATTGATACATCTAATTACGAAGCAATGGAAAAAGCACTGCGCCTTTATAACGGCAAGCCGATGCTTAATTCCGTCAACGGCAAGGAGGACAGCCTGCAGCATGTGCTGCCGCTGGCTAAAAAATACGGTGCTGTGCTGGTTGCACTGTGCCTTGATGACAGCGGTATTCCCGCTACTGCCGCAGGACGTATTGCCGTGGCCGAAAAAATTATCGCCCGTGCGGCCGAATATGGCATTGAAAGCCGCAATATAGTTGTAGACCCGCTGGCACTGACGATTTCCACCGGTGCCGAAAATGCGGCGATTGCCTGTGAGGTTATCCGCACCATGAAAGCGCGCGGCATCAATACAGTCATGGGTGTTTCCAATATTTCCTTCGGTCTGCCAGGCCGTGATGCTGTCAACAGCACCTTCTTCAGCATGGCGATGGCAGAAGGCCTTTCTTGCGGCATCATCAATCCGCAGAGCAAGCCGATGATGGATGCTTATTACGGTTATCGTGCGCTAGCAGGCTATGACGAGGGCTGCAAGGAATACGTACAGCATTATGCAGATGCACCGAAGGCTGCGGCAACAACAGTAAGCGAAATGGGTCTTTACGATGCCATTGTCAAAGGACTGCAGGGACCTGCGCGTCAGGCAGCAGCCAAGGCTCTGGAAAGCGAAAAGCCTTTGGATATCATCAACAAGTATATGATTCCGGCGCTTGATTTTGTTGGCCATGGCTTTGAAAAGAAAACTCTCTTCCTGCCGCAGCTGCTGATGAGCGCAGATGCGGCGAAGGCTGCCTTTGAAGTTATCCGCGAGGCTGTCGGCGTGGGCGAAACTCAGGGAGAAACAGTGATTATTGCTACCGTCCACGGTGATATCCACGATATCGGCAAAAACATCGTTAAGGTACTGCTGGAAAACTATGGTTATCGCGTGCTTGACTTGGGCAAGGACGTGCCTGTGGAAGCAGTTGTAGAGGCTGCTAAAAAGACAGATGCCAAGGTTGTAGGCTTATCTGCTCTGATGACCACAACAGTAGGTGCGATGGAAGAAACTATTGCTGCGTTGCATAATGAATGTGACTGTCAGGTTGTTGTTGGCGGCGCGGTGCTCACGCAGGAATACGCTGATACCATCGGTGCCGAGCATTATGCACCGAACGCTGTCAGTGCGGTAAACTACGTCAACGAAATACTGGGCAAATAATTTATATGCAGATAATTTGAGGACTATCATGCTTAGCGTGGTAGTCCTTTTTTACGTTATTTCGACTTTGGGGTCTTTAAGCAGGAAAAACCGCTCCCTCCCAAGAATTAAACAAATATCACTATGAACGGAGGGATGCTGCATGAACATTTACGTTTGGCGACACAACAAAACATATCACAGCCACAGTATGATTGATGAGCCCTGCGTCAACAGCGAATTTTATCTTGATGCGATTGCTGTTGTGCTGGCACATGATTTGGAAGAAGCACTGACCAAGCTGGCGGAAGAAAACAAAGGCTGGCGCACGGAGGATCTGCGGCAGCTGCCGTGCAGTGTCTATCCTGCAGATAAGGCGGCAGTAATCTTTTCCGAGCTGCGCGGGATTATTCCGCATCTCTAAAAACAAAAAAGCCCGAATCCCCACATGAAATGTATGTGAGAATTTGGGCTTTTGCTTTATCTGCTTACCAGATGCTTTTTAAAATCGGCAGTAAAATCGGTGCCAATATAGAGGTGCTGATGCCGGTAAGGGCAATCGCTACACCGCCGATAGCCAGCTGAACGGGGCTGACATTGGCGCAGACGCTGGTTCCGAGGCCGTGGCTGGAGGCGCCGATAGCAAGACCGGCAGCCAAATGGTTTTTGATTCCCAAAAGACGCAGCAGCTTGTGATTGAAGGTTGCACCCAGCATGCCGGTGAAGATAACAGCAGCAGTAGTCAACGCCGGAATACCGCCGATGGTTTTGGAAACATCAATGGCGATTGGTGTCGTAATGGATTTGGGAATGAGCGAAAGCAGAACCTGCTCGCTGGTACCCATGGCCTTGCCGCAGAAGTAAACGACGATGATAGCCGAAAGCGTTGCCAATGTAACGCCGCCGGTAATAGCACCGGCCTTGGCCATGATAATTTCACGGTTCTTGTACAGGGGCAGGGCCAGAGCGATGGTTGCCGGTCCTAAAAGAAAGTTAATGAATTCCGCACCTGCTTCGTACTGCTTGTACTCTACGCCTGGCGCCAGAACGATGACGGCGATGACCAGAGGGCAGGCGATAACGAAGGGCGGAATGATGTTCAGACTGAAGCGGTCGATGATGATTTCGCTGATAGCGTACAGGATAACCGTCAGACCGATGCCAAAGAGCGGTGAATTAAGTAAAGCGTCGGGAAAAAGCATCATTGACTCTCCTTTCCTTTAAGCATTGCTTCAATAAAGAAAGCTGTGACAGCCAAAACAACAATGCTGCAGACGATAATGGTAACTGTGATAGGCAGCAGCTCAGCTTTGATAACATCTACATATAATATAACGCTGACGCCTGCCGGTAAAAACAGCATACCCATTTTGGAAATCAGGATATCGCAGATGCCCTCGATGGAACTTGCCGGAATAACGTTGCCGCAGAGAAGTGCCGTTAAAATCAGCATTCCCAAAAGAGCGGGCGGAAAGGGTACGCCGAGGGCGTTGATGATAAGCGTGGATACCCATTGCAAAAGCAGCAAAAAGGCAATACCGCGCAATAAGCTGGTAGGTGACATTTTGGTTCCTCCTCGTAAAAACATGACAAATAATATAATTATAGACCTGTTGGTGGAAGTACGCATAAAGGTCAAAACGGCCGGGGTGTGCCGCTGGTCTTTGGGGTAAAGAGTACTTGGCCGACAGAACGACATGTTATTAATATTGCCACAAACATAACAATATGTCAACAAAATGACGGTGATTTTTCACTGAATTAACACAGAAAACTATTTGACTTTTTGACTTTTACTGATATAATAGCAATTAGAAAGTGAATAGTGGTCCGGAAATGGAAAAGAGTCAACTCCATTCTGTTATTGACCGCTATTGAACCTGATAGAAGGAGGTGCAGCGTGATGAATGAACGCTACAGTGAAGAGGTAAAGGCTATATTGGAGGCTGCTCAGCAGCAGGCAGTTATGAACTATCACCAGGAGCTGACAACGGCACATGTTCTGGCAGCATTGTGCGGCAGCGACGGCTTCTTTAAATATTTGCTGCAGAGCCTGCACATTGATGAAAATGCTTTCAGCAAGGATGCTAAGGCTTTAGTACAAAAAATCCCCGGAGTAAAAGGTCAGGACCGTCAGCTGATGATGGGTACCGGCTTTGCCAGAGTAATGGCTATTCTGGGACAAAGTAAGGAAGAAATCGGCATCGGCCAGCTGGTTGCGGCTATGGCAAGTGACGGTGACAGCGATGTAGTATCGCTCTTCCGTAAATATGGTATAGACAAGAAAAAAGTTGAGGCGGCATTTATGCAGTATCAAAATAGCGAAGCAAATGATGAAACTAAAAAGACGCTGGAAAAATACGGCCAGGATTTGACGGCAAAAGCTAAAGAAGGCAAACTGGATCCGGTAATCGGCCGTGATGAGGAAATCCGTCGTACGATTGAAATCCTTTCGCGTCGTAAGAAAAATAATCCGGTGCTTATCGGTGAGCCAGGCGTTGGTAAAACTGCCATCGTTGAAGGTCTGGCAAGACGTATTGTTGCCGGTGATGTACCGGAAAGCTTGAAGAATAAAACCCTGTATGCTCTGGACCTGGCGGCTTTGGTTGCCGGTGCCAAATACCGTGGTGAATTCGAAGAGCGTCTGAAAAAAGTATTGAAGGCTGTCAGCGAAAGCGCCGGTCAGATTATCATGTTTATTGATGAGCTGCATACCGTTGTCGGTGCCGGTGCTGCTGAAGGTGCTATGGATGCAGGCAATATCCTGAAGCCGATGCTGGCACGTGGCGAGCTGCGCTGCATCGGTGCAACTACGCTGAACGAATACCGTAAGTATATTGAAAAGGACAGTGCGCTGGAGCGTCGTTTCCAGCCGGTAATGGTTAAGGAGCCGAGCGTTGAAGATACAATTTCCATCCTGCGCGGCCTGCGTGAGCGCTATGAGGTACATCATGGCGTGCGCATTAAAGACGCTGCTCTGGTGGCTGCTGCTGTGCTTTCTAACCGTTATATCAATGACCGTTTCTTACCTGATAAGGCTATTGACCTGGTAGATGAGGCTGCTGCCCGTCTGCGTACCGAAATTGATTCGCTGCCGACCGAGCTTGATGAAAGCAAACGTCGTATCCTGCAGCTGGAAATTGAAGCTCAGGCTTTGGGCAAAGAGGAAGATGCTCAGTCCAAGGAGCGTTTGGCTAAGCTGAATGAGGAGCTGGCAAAGCTGCGTAAGGAAAATGACGAGCTTGTTAAACGCTGGGATGCAGAAAAGGCTTCTATTGCCCGCGTACGTGAGGTAAAGAAAGAAATTGATGCTGTGAAAAACCAGATGGAGCAGGCTGAGCGCGACTATGACCTGAACAAGATGGCTGAATTGAAATACGGCCGTCTGCCTGAGCTGCAGAAGGAATTGGCTGCTTTGTCCAAGAAGGATGAAAACGGCAATGACAATGTTATGCTCAAGGAAGAGGTTGACGAAGAGGATATCGCCAAAGTTGTCAGCACCTGGACCGGCATTCCTGTTGCTCGCTTAGGCATCGGTGAAGCATTCCTGTTGCTCGCTTAGGCACCGGTGAACGTGCTAAACTGGTTCATCTGGAGGAAATCCTGCACGAGCATGTTATCGGTCAGGATGAAGCAGTCAAGGCTGTCAGCGAGGCTGTTATCCGTGCGCGTGCCGGTATCAAGGATCCTAATCGTCCGATTGGTTCCTTTATCTTCCTTGGTCCTACCGGTGTCGGCAAGACCGAACTGGCTAAGACCTTGGCCGAGGTGCTCTTTGATGATGAACGCAACATGGTTCGTATTGATATGAGCGAATACATGGAGAAGCATACCGTATCTCGTCTGATCGGTGCGCCTCCCGGATACGTCGGCTATGACGAAGGCGGTCAGCTGACCGAGGCTGTACGCCGTCATCCGTACAGCGTAATCCTGTTGGACGAAATCGAAAAGGCACATGCAGATGTCTTTAACGTATTGCTGCAGGTTCTGGACGATGGCCGTCTGACTGATGGTAAAGGCCGTATCGTTGACTTCAAGAATACTTTGATTATCATGACCAGTAACCTTGGCAGCAACGAGATTATGAAAGCACAGGGCTCTATGGATAGAGAAAAGATTCAGCAGATGCTGATGAACTTCTTCCGTCCGGAATTCCTGAACCGTGTTGATGACATCGTTGTGTTTAAACCGCTGCAGGCAGAACAGATTAAGGAAATCGTTAAACTGGTACTGCATGAACTGGGCGACCGTCTGAACAAGCAGCTTGAGCTGACGCTTACTTATACTGACGAGGCTGTTGCTTTCCTGGCAAAGGCCGGCTTTGATCCTGCCTTCGGTGCTCGTCCGTTGAAACGTCTGATTGTCCACACTGTTGAAAACATCCTGGGCAAGAAGATTGTTGCAGGCGAAATTAAAAATGGCGATAAGGTTGAGGTTGTGTTGGTAAACGATGCAATTGACGTTGTCGTAAAATAAAACAGCTTTGGGTTTAAGCGACCTCTGCTGCCGTGAAAGCGGCAGCAGAGGGCGCTTTTTTCTTCACCCCGAAGTTTCCCGAACGATTTTCTAAAAAACTGTTAAAAAGTTCACAGTTTATTTGACGTTTACGCGTTGGATTGGTATAATTAAAGTGAATTATTTAAGTGATTGAGAACCCGGGTTAGATTTTGCACAGGATTTCGAAACTGAACAGCTTTCTGCTTGGGTTTTATTGTTTCTACAAGTAATTTTTGGGAGGTAGATTTCAATGAAAGTTGCAATTATCATGGGTAGTAATTCTGACTGGCCTGTACTTGAGGCTGCAGAAAAAACTCTGAAGGAGTTTGGCGTTGAAACTGAAGTAGTAGTTGCTTCCGCTCACCGTACTCCGGACGTAGTACAGAACTTTGCTAAGGGTGCCCGTGACCGTGGCGTAGAGGTAATTATTGCCGCAGCCGGCGCAGCTGCTCATCTGGGTGGTTTCATCGCTGCCTTTACTACCGTTCCTGTCATCGGTATTCCTATTAATGCAACACCGTTGGCTGGTATGGATGCACTGCTGAGCTTTGTACAGATGCCTTCCGGTGTACCTGTTGCAACGATGGCTATCAATGGTGCTAAGAATGCTGCATTGTTCGCGATTCAGATTCTTTCAGTCAAATATCCGGAGCTGGTAGAAAAACTGGCAGAGCATCGTGCAACAATGCGTGAAGAAGTAAGAGCTAAGGGTGAAAAGCTGGCTTCCATGCGTGGCGTTCCTGCGCAGGAGTTCAAGGACTTACACCTGTAATAGTGAATAGTGAGTAGTGGATAGTGAATAGAAACTGACTGCTAAACATTAATAACTAATTACTGATTACTGATCACTGATCACTTATAACTAACCACTAATAACTGACAATTGACAACTAAAAACTAAAATTAAGGAGAAAAATTGTGGAGCAGATTTTCGAGGAGCAAAATTTTAGCGAAGACAAGCTGCATGAGGAGTGCGGTGTCTTTGGTATCTTCAGCCATAATGAGGATGTAGCACTCAACACCTATTGGGGCCTGTATGCGCTGCAGCATCGTGGCCAGGAAAGTACCGGTATTGTTGTAACTGATGGCGAGCGTATGAAAATTAAAAAGGGCATGGGTCTGGTTGCCGATGTCTTCAAAGATGGAGTTGCTGATTTGCAGGGCTATGCGGCTATCGGCCACGTACGTTATTCCACCACCGGTGCCAGCATGCCGTATAACATTCAGCCGCTGAAGGTTTATTTTGACGGTGGTAACCTGGCTCTGAGCCATAACGGTAACCTGACTAATGCCGGTCAGCTGCGTGCTAACCTGGCTAAGGAAGGCGCTGTGTTCAACACTACTGTTGACAGTGAGGTTGTATTGAACTTGATTGCCTACAGTGCACGTCCGACTATTGAAGAGCGTGTAGCAGAGGCTGTTAACCAGATTAAGGGTGCTTTTGCTATTCTGCTGATGACTGATAACAAAATTATCGCAGTACGCGATCCCTACGGCTTCCGTCCGCTGGTACTCGGCAAGATGGAAAACGGCTGGTGCGTTGCTTCCGAATCCTGCGCTTTTGACTTGGTTGGTGCAGAGCTGGTACGCGATGTTAAGCCCGGCGAAATGATTATTATCGACAGCGATAACTCCGAACCGCGCAGCATGATGTGGGCTGAAAACAAACCGGCAAAGCCTGCGCACTGTATTTTTGAATATGTTTACTTTGCTCGTAATGACAGTATCATCGACAACCAATCTGTATATGATGCACGTATCCAGATGGGACGCGAGCTGGCTAAGGAAACTCCTGATATTCATCCGGATATCGTTATTTCCGTTCCTGACAGCGGTACTCCGGCGGCAATCGGCTATGCTATGGAGGCCGGTGTTCCCTTCCTGGAAGGTCTTACCAAAAACCGTTATGTAGGCCGTACTTTTATTCAGCCGACGCAAAAGCAACGTGCTAATGCCGTACGTCTGAAGCTGAACCCGGTACGCAGCGTTGTAGAAGGCAAATCTGTTGTCATGGTCGATGACTCCATCGTTCGCGGCACTACCAGCGGCAAGATTGTTAAACTGCTGAAAGAGGCAGGTGCACGTGAAGTGCATGTATGCATTTCTTCTCCCCCGGTAACAGACAGCTGCTACTATGGTATTGATACCTCCGAACGCAAGGAGCTGATTGCGGCACGTTGCACGGAAAATGAAATCTGCCGTTATATTGGGGCAGACAGTCTGCATTATATTTCTCTGGATGGCATGAAACGTGCTATTGATAAAATTGACCCCGAAGGTTTGTGCTGTGCCTGCTTCAGCGCTAAATATCCCGATAACGCAGATAGTGTAATCAAAGCAGAACCTGAAAGCATTATTGAATAACAGGAGGAAGGCTCATGAGCGAGGAAAAGAAACAACTTACTTATGCTGATGCCGGTGTAGATATTGATGCTGGTAATAAAGCAGTAGAATTAATGAAGGACAGCGTACGCGCTACCTACAGACCTGAGGTTATCGGTGACCTGGGCGGTTTCGGCGGCCTGTTTGCTTTAAACAGCGGCAAATACAAGGAGCCTGTGCTCGTCAGCGGTACTGACGGCGTAGGCACTAAACTGAAGCTGGCTTTCATGGCTGATAAGCATGATACTATCGGTCAGGATGCTGTAGCAATGTGCGTCAACGATATCCTGGTACAAGGCGCAGAGCCCTTGTTCTTCCTGGATTACATTGCAGTAGATAAGGTTGATTCCCAAAAGGTTGCCAACATCGTTAAGGGTGTTGCCAATGCCTGCAAGGAAAGCGGCTGTGCTCTTATCGGCGGCGAAACTGCCGAAATGGCCGGCTTCTACTCCAAAGGCGAATACGATATCGCCGGCTTCTGTGTTGGCGTAGTTGAGAAGAGCAAAATGATTACCGGTGACAAGGTTAAGGCCGGCGACGTGCTTTTGGGCCTGCCCTCCAGCGGAGTGCATTCCAACGGCTTCTCCCTCGTGCGCAAAATCTGCTTTGAGGCTATGGGTTATACTATGGATACCGAAGTACCGGAATTTGGCTGCACCTTGGGCGAAAAGCTGCTGACTCCGACTCGTCTGTATCCGAAAACCTGCCTGCCGCTGATTGAAAACTTCGATTTGCACGGTATGGTACATATCACCGGCGGCGGCTTCTATGATAATATTCCCCGCATTCTGCCCGAAGATTGCGATGCTGAGGTAAATGCCGAGGCTTGGGAAGTTCCTGTTGTCTTCAAAAAGCTACAGGAATGGGGCAATGTACCTTGGGCTGAAATGTACCGCACCTTCAACATGGGCGTAGGCATGGTATTGGTTGTTGACCCGTCTGAGGTTGACGCTGTACGCGCTCACCTGAAGGCTGAGGGCGAAACCTTCTATGAGCTGGGCAAGGTTGTTCCCGGACACAAAGAAACGATTATGAAAGGCGGCGTTTTCGGTGCATAAAATCGGCGTACTTGTAAGCGGTCGCGGCAGCAATCTGCAGGCAATTATGGACCGTATCGCTGATGGCTATCTGCCGCTGGAAATTGCGGTTGTAATCAGCGATAAGCCTGATGCTTTTGCTTTGGAGCGTGCGCAAAAGGCCGATATTAAAACCGTTGCCGTAGAGCGTAAGGCTTGCGCTTCCAAAGAAGAATTTGAAGCAAAAATCAACGCTGCTTTAGAAGCAGAGGGCTGCGAGCTAGTAGTTCTCGCAGGCTTTATGCGTATTCTGAGCGCTGATTTCGTAAATAAATGGCAGCATAAGATTATTAACATTCATCCGGCGCTGCTCCCGAGCTTCCCCGGTTTGCACGGCCAGAAGCAGGCTGTGGACTACGGTGTAAAATTCAGCGGCTGCACCGTTCATTTTGTCGATGCAGGCACTGACAGCGGCCCGATTATCCTGCAGAAGGTTGTTCCTGTTATGGATGACGACACCGAGGATACTCTGGCTGACCGTATTCTGGTACAGGAGCATATCGCAATGCCGGAGGCTTTAAAGCTTTGGGCAGAAGGAAAGCTGACAATCGAAGGCAGAAAGGTAAAGGTTAAAGCATGAAAATTAAAAGAGCATTATTAAGCGTTAGTGATAAAACCGGCATTGTAGAGCTGGCAAAATTCCTTAGTGACAACGGCGTAGAAATTATTTCTACCGGCGGCACCATGAAGGCTATTAAGGAAGCAGGCATTCCTGTAACATATGTAAGTGATGTAACCGGCTTCCCGGAAATCATGGATGGCCGTGTAAAAACTCTGAATCCGAAAATTCATGGCGCAATCCTGGCTGTACGCAGCAATCCGGAGCATATGAAGGCTTTGGCTGAGCATGACATCACCCCGATTGACCTGGTTGTAGTTAACCTCTATCCCTTTCGCGAAACTGTTGCCAAACCCGGCGTAACCGAGGCTGAGGCAATTGAAAACATTGATATCGGCGGTCCGGCAATGGTACGTGCCAGCGCTAAAAACTTCAAGGACGTTGTTATCGTAACTTATCCGAGCCGTTACGAAGGCTTAATGGAAATGCTCGCTAAAGAAGGCGACGTTGATGCACGCACCCGTAAGGAGCTGGCATTGGAAGCCTTCACTCATACTGCTGAATACGATGCAATGATCAGCGAATATCTGAAGAAGCAACTGGAGAAATAACCATGAATATTTTATTAATCGGTGGCGGCGGCCGCGAACACGCTTTAGCGTGGAAGCTGGCGCAAAGCCCTAAGGTTGAAAAAATTTATGCTGCTCCCGGCAACCCGGGCATGGCACTGCTGCCTAAATGCGAATGCATTGCTCTGGATGTTGAGAATCTGGAGGGCGTAGCAGATTACGCTGAGGAAAAAAGCATTGACCTGACTGTTGTAGGTCCGGAAGCACCGCTTGTTGCAGGTCTTGCGGACGTTTGCAAACGCCGCGGTCTGCCGGTGTTCGGTCCTTCTAAGGCTGCAGCGCAGCTGGAAGGGTCCAAGGCATTTTCCAAAGAGCTGATGGCAAAATACAATATTCCTACCGCTTTCTTCAAAATTTGCGAGGATATTGAAACCGCTAAGGCTTACGTTGAAGAAAAGGGTGCTCCTATCGTAGTTAAGGCTGATGGTCTTGCAGCTGGCAAGGGTGTTGTCGTTGCTATGACTAAGCAGGAGGCACTTGACGCTATCGACGAAATGATGGCTGACCATAAATTCGGCAATGCAGGCGCACGCCTCGTTCTGGAAGAATACATGGAAGGCGAGGAGGCTTCTCTCCTGGCATTTACCGACGGCAAAACCATTGTGCCGATGATTGCTTCTCAGGACCACAAGCGCGTATTTGACGGTGACGAAGGTCCTAATACCGGCGGTATGGGCACCTATGCTCCCGCTCCGGTTATGACCGACGTATTGCGTTTAAAAGCAACTGAGCTGATTCTGAAACCCGTTATAGCTGCCATTGCAGCAGAAGGCATGCCTTATCAAGGTTGCCTCTATGCTGGCCTGATGATCAAGGGTGACAGCGTGAAGGTTGTAGAGTTCAACTGCCGCTTCGGTGACCCCGAAACTCAGGTAGTATTGCCTCTGCTTGACGGCGATTTGGCTGAAATTATGCTGGCCTGCGCTACCGGTACTCTGAATCAGGTAGACTTCGGCTGGTATGACAAGGCTGCTGTATGCGTAGTAATGGCTTCCGGCGGTTATCCTGAAAGCTATGCTAAGGGCATGGAAATTACTGGTCTGGCTGACGCTGCTGCAGATAAAGACGTTGTTGTATTCCACGCAGGTACAAAGGCTGATGGTGCTAAGGTTCTTACCAACGGCGGACGTGTATTGGGTGTAACTGCCGTAGACGCAAATATCAAGGCTGCACGTGACCGTGCCTATGCTGCTGTAGAAAAAATTAATTTTAATGGCGCTTTTTGCAGAAAAGATATTGCATGGAGAGCCTTAAAGAGGTAAAATAGATAAAATACCTACTCGGACCGCAGAAAAGCAATTTTTTCAAGTAATTATGTTACATGATTAACAATTGCTTTGGCTGTGGTAAACAAAAAATTATTAAGAAAAGGATGATGAAAGAATGGCTTTTTATTATGATGAACCTGCTCACACATTTAGTGAGTACCTGTTAGTTCCCGGTTATTCCTCCGAAAAATGTATCCCCGCCAATGTAGACCTGCGTACGCCGCTGGTTAAATACAAAAAAGGTGAAGAACCGGCAATTACTATGAACATCCCGATGGTTTCTGCTATCATGCAGGCTGTTTCCGGCGAAAAGCTGGCTGTAGCTCTTTCCAAAGAGGGCGGCGTTTCTTTCATCTATGGTTCTCAATCCGTAGAGGACGAAGCTGCTATGGTTGCTCGTGTTAAAGGCTATCGCGCAGGCTTTGTAAGCAGCGACTCCAATATCCGTCCGGACAGCACTCTGGCTGACATCTTGGCACTGAAGGAACGCACCGGTCACTCCACTGTTGCTGTTACCAGCGATGGTACCGCTAACGGCAAGCTGGAAGGCATTGTTACCAGCCGTGACTATCGTCCGAGCCGTATGTCTATGGATGCTAAGGTTCGTGACTTCATGACTCCGATTGATAAAATGGTTTATGCTCCGAAGGATACCACTCTGCAACAGGCTAACGATATCATCTGGGAGAAAAAACTCAACACTCTGCCTATCGTTGACGATGACGGTCGTATGCTGTACATGGTATTCCGTAAAGACTATGCAACTCATAAGGAATATCCGTTAGAGCTGCTGGATAGCAAAAAACGCCACATCGTTGGCGCTGGTATCAACACTCGCGACTATGCTGAGCGTGTTCCCGCATTGATTGATGCAGGTGTTGACGTACTCTGCATTGACTCCTCCGAAGGCTACAGCGCATGGCAGAAAATCACCCTGGACTGGATTCGTGAGCACTACGGTGACAGCGTTAAGGTTGGCGCAGGCAACGTAGTAGATGCTGAAGGCTTCCGCTTCCTGGCTGAGGCTGGCGCTGACTTCATTAAAGTTGGTATCGGCGGCGGTTCCATCTGCATCACCCGTGAGCAAAAAGGTATCGGCCGTGGCCAGGCAACTGCTCTGATTGATGTTTGCAAGGCTCGTGACGAATACTTTGAAGAAACCGGCGTATACATTCCTGTATGCTCCGACGGCGGTATCGTTTATGATTACCACATGACTCTGGCTCTGGCTATGGGCGCTGACTTCATGATGCTTGGCCGTTACTTCGCTCGTTTCGACGAAAGCCCGACCAATAAGGTTAACATTAACGGCACCTACATGAAGGAATATTGGGGTGAAGGCTCCAGCCGTGCACGTAACTGGCAGCGCTATGACATGGGCGGCGCAGCTAAGCTGTCCTTCGAAGAAGGCGTTGACTCCTACGTTCCGTACGCAGGCAGCCTGAAGGATAACGTAAACCTGACCTTGGCTAAGGTTCGTTCCACCATGTGCAACTGCGGTGCTCTGAACATCCGCGAGCTGCAGGAGAAGGCTAAGCTTACTCTGGTTTCCGCAACCAGCCTGGTTGAAGGCGGCGCACATGACGTTATGCTGAAAGAAAACTCCAACAGCAACTATCCTAAATAATTAAATGAACGTAAATGGCAAGCTCTCGAAGAAATTCGAGGGCTTGTTTTTGTATACAAAAAGCTCCCCTGAACGATTCATTCAGGGGAGCCTGTCTGTTTATCAGCGAAGTTTCACTGTTATATTACCTTGTAAAGCTGAAAGCCTTGTGTATCGCAGGAAACCAGCTTGTAGTTGATTCCTTCGCGCAATCCTTCAAAAACTGGAATGTGGTTTTCACCGTGAATGTGGCCGTAGACACAGTGCTGCACGCCGTACCGCAGCATCAGATTAGTAAAGCAGGTGTGCTCCGTGCGTGCAAAGAGCGGCGGATAGTGAAAGGCCGTAATTATCTGCTGCGCCTGCGTTTTATGTGCCTGCTGCAGGGAAAGCTCCAAACGGATAGCTTCGCGGTTATAGATTTTTCTGTCGGCGTCACTGAAGCTTTCGGCTGAGGGCAGCAGCCAGCCGCGGGTGCCGCAGACAGCAATATCTTCTACCATAATGCAGTCATTTTGCAGGAATTCGAAATGAGCGCCGTAACGCTGCTGCATTTTGCTCAGGCTGCTCCACCAGTAATCATGGTTGCCGCGCAGCAGCAGCTTGCGTCCGGGAAGCTGCGCCAGCCAGTCTAAATCCTGTGCCGCTTCCTCAAGTGTCATGGCCCAGGAAATATCACCACAGACAATAACGGTGTCCTGTGCGGTTACGGTGTTTTGCCAATTAGCGGCAATCTTTTCCTTATGGTTGCGCCAATGCTCGCCGAAAATCTCCATTGGCTTGCTTGCCGGTTCGCCTGATAAATGCAGGTCACCGATTGCGTAAATATGCATAATATTATCACCTTTGCGTGTTAAATTCGTTCTTACGCTTTGCTCAGCAGGAAGCGTGCTAATGCCGGGACATCGGCAACATAGTAATCGGCACCTGCCTCCGAGAGCTCCTCGTAGCTGCCGAAGCCGAAGCCTGCGCCGATGCAGGCGATGCCGTTGGCGTGAGCTGCAAGAACGTCTTCACGGCGGTCACCGATAAGTGCTACAGTATTTTTAGCTTCCGGCGTAGTGAGCTGCCATTTTTCCAAAGCGGCGGCAACTACCAAAGCTTTTTTGTCTGTTTTGCCGTCCAGGCTGCAGCCTGTTATATCTTCCAGATAGGGGTTGAAGCCAAAGCGTTCGGCAATTCGCAGTGCAAAAACCTCCGGCTTGGCGGTAGCCATGCCGAGGCGGCGGCCATCCTGCTGCAGGTCAGCCAACAGCTCCATAATACCGGGATAAACCTTGTTTTCCCAGATTCCTATATCAGTGTAGCGTTCACGATATTTTTCTACACCGATTTCAGCCTGCTCTCTGGTCATGCCGTAGTATTTGATAAAGCTGTCGCGAAGGGGCGGGCCGATGAAAACCTCCAGCTTTTTTAAATCAGGCTCCTCAATATTTTGAGCGCGCAATGCGTATTGTACGCATTTGGTGATACCCTCGGCGGAATTTGTCAGGGTACCGTCTAAATCAAAGAGTAAATTTTGAAACATTTATTGCTCCTTATTCGCTTCAATAGAATTTTTTTGGACTTGTATAACTGATTATAACACACTTTAGCAAATTAGTGATACAATAATGGTTATTAGAGACAGATAGATTTCATGAGGGGGAATAAAAAATGACAATTAAGCTTTTTGAAAATAATTCTTTGCTCAAACAGTGCGTGGCGAAGGTTACGGCCTGCACGCCTAAGGATGGCAAATATCTGGTTGAGCTTGACCAGACGGTTTTCTTTCCGGAGGGCGGCGGTCAGCTGAGTGACAGAGGTAATCTGGCTGATGCGGTCGTAAGCCATGTAAGTGAAAAGGATGGTCACATTTACCATGAGTGCGACAAGCCGTTGGAGGTTGGCGCCGAGGCAGAGGCTGTGCTGGACTGGCCTGTGCGTTTGGACAGAATGCAGCAGCATTTGGGCGAGCATCTTTTGTCCTACGCCTGCTGGAAGCTGTTTAAGGCCAACAATATCGGCTTCCATATGAATGAGGACGATGTTTTCATTGACCTTGATAAGGAGCTGACGGACGAGGAGCTGCTGCAGGCAGAATTATATACGAATGAGATTATCTGGGAGAATCGCCCGGTACATATCAGCTATATGGACAGCACAGAGGCTGTCAAGCTGAAGGATAAAATGCGTAAGTTCAACAGCAAGCTGACAGGCACGCTGCGTATCGTTTCCGTTGAGGATGCCGATATCTGTACCTGCTGCGGTACGCATCCTCCGTTTACAGGAATGTTAGGCAGCGTTAAGGTTATCCGCCATGAAAAGCACAAGGGCGGTTGCCGCGTAGAGTTTGTCTGCGGCCGCAGAGCACTGCTTGATGCGGACGCCAAGAACAGCACATTACTTAGCGTCGCTGCAAGTCTTTCCGTAAAGCCTGAGCAGGTACCTGCTGCCGTAAATAAGCAGAAAGCTGATTTGCTTGCACAGCTTGACATTGCCAAGAGCAAGCTGCTGAAGATTGAAGAAGAAAAGTTGCAGGAAACGTATGCTGCTGCACCGGTGAATGCTGATGGAGTAAAGGTTTTGGCTTTGCCTATGGAAGGTCACGATGCCAAGGATATCAAAGCCTTTCTGCCGAAGGTTACTGCCTTGAAAAACACGCTGAGCCTTCTGGTAGCAGTGCAGCCTGAGCGAATCAGCTACGCAGTTGCTTTGGGGGCTGATACTGCAGGCGATTGCCGTAGTGTTATTAAGCTGCTCAACGAAGCCTTTGGCGGCCGTGGCGGCGGCAAGAGCGACTGCGCGCAGGGCGGTGCGGATTATTGCGCCGACTGGCAGGAAAAGCTGCAGAGCGTTGTAGAAAAGTTGAAGTAAAAAGAGCAAAATAAAAAAGACGGTCAAGCGACCGTCTTTTTATTTTCGTCTAAACGTAAGTAATTTTGCTTACAATATAACAAAAGACCGACATTAGAGGTCAATGTCAGCCTTTTGTCAAATAACAACAATCAACAGAGAGGGCTGACACGCGACTGTCAGAGTCTCTCTTTGTCTTTATTATAGCAAATTTACGTGTTCTGTCAAGCTTACAGCTCATTAATCATAGCAATAAGTCTGTCAACCTCTTCGTCTTTGGTTGCCCAGCTGGTGCAGATGCGCACGCTGTAATTGCCGTTCTCCAGGTAAGCAATATGGCTGAGAGCAAATTCCTCGCTCAGCTTTTCAAATTGTGCCGGAGTCATAATCACAAATTGCTGGTTGGTGGGGGATTCGGTAACGAACTTAAAGCCTTTGGCTAACAGTGCATCACGGATTTTCAGCGCCTGCAGTGTGCCTTTACCGCAGATTTTGCTGTAAAGATCATCTTTCATAAGTGCGCCGAACTGTACGCCGAGCAGGCGGCCTTTGGCCATGATGGAACCGCATTGCTTAGCGATGGTGCGGAAGTCGGGCTTGAGTGCATCGTTCAAAATAACAACTGCTTCGCCAAAGAGCAGGCCGCATTTGGTGCCGCCGATATAGAACACGTCGCAGTTTGCTGCCAAATCCGCAGCAGTTATATCGTTGTCGGGAGCGCCGAGAACATAGCCTAAGCGTGCGCCGTCAACAAAGAGGTAAAGACCGCAGTCCTTGCAGGCCTGGTATAAATCCTGCAACTCCTTTTTGCTGTACATGCTGCCGATTTCAGTCGGTTGGGAGATATAAACCATTTTCGGCTGTGCCCAATGCTCACGGCTGGGATCAGTATCGTACATTTTCCATTCGTGGCGGATTTGCTCTGCGGTTAGCTTGCCGTCCTCGCTCGGAAGTGGCAGTACGCGGTGGCCTACATGCTCAATAGCACCGGCCTCATGCGTATTAATATGGCTGGGAACAGCGCCGTAAACAGCCTGATGCGGACGCAAGGCGGCGCAGATAACCGTCAGGTTGGTTTGGGTGCCGCCAACGAGAAAATGTACGTCAGCGTTCGGGCAATCAAAGGCTTTTTTAATCAAAGTGCGCGCTTCGTCGCAGTATGGATCAAGGCCGTAGCCATCGGTCTGCTCCATGTTGGTTTGCACGAGTTTTTCAAGGACTGCAGGATGGCAGCCTTCGGTGTAATCACTGTTAAAACGATAAGTCATTTTAAATCACCCTCAATTTTTAAAATTTATATATGTACTTTGGAGTTTAACTGTGTAAAGGCTCTCCTTGGGGAGAGCCTGTTACCAAAATTCCAAGACCTTCTTATTTCTTGCCTAAAATTTTCTTGCCTACGAATTCATATAACACAGGCAGCAGGGAAAAGACGATGATGCCCAAAGTTACCAGCGTAAAATTATGCTTGATGGCAGGGATGTTGCCGAAGAAGTAACCACCGCCGACGAAGAGAAATACCCACACTACGGCACCGATGACATTGTAATGAGCAAAGGTCAGGTAGTGCATCTTGCTGATGCCGGCAACGAAGGGGGCAAAGGTGCGCACAATCGGCACAAAGCGAGCCAGAAAAATTGCCTTATGACCATGCTTGTCATAAAATGCGCTGGCCTTGTCGACATGCTCCTTCTTAATGATATTCTTCTTAATCATATGTATACCGAGATGCTCGCCTATCATATAATTGCAGGCGTCGCCCAGCACAGCCGAAAGTAAAAAGATGGGCACGATAATTTTTATATCCATGCCTTCGGGTGCGGCAGCGGCAAGGGCGCCACAGGCGAAAAGCAGCGAATCGCCAGGTAAAAACGGGGTGACTACCAGACCGGTTTCGCAGAACACTACCATGAACAGGATGGCGTAAATCAGATGACCGTAGGCCATCATAATTTCCGGCAGATGCTTGTCCAGGTGCAGAATTAAATCGATAAAATACATTGCATATGCTTCCATAAAAATTTCCTTTCTTAATATTGAGTCATATAAAATAATTTTAACACAAAAAACCGAACGTTGTAAGAGAATTTTAAGCCAAAAATGTGATTTTTCCCTTAAATATGTGGTAAAATAGAAGCTATAAGGTTGTAATGTACAAGTTGTAACAATTATTTAGATAAGGAGTGTTTTCTTTGGACCAAGAATTATGTTGGTGTGGCAGCGGTAAAGTATATGCAGATTGCCACAAAATGAATGATGCCAAAATTGCGTTGCTGCAGGCTCAGGGCTGCGAGGTTCCTGACCGCGATATGATTAAAACCCCGGAGCAGATTGCCGGTATCCGTGCAGCCTGCAAAATCAATACCGGTGTATTGGATGAGGTTGCCAAATATATTAAGGCAGGTATGACTACTGCTGATATCGACAGAATCGTTTACGAATATACAGTAGCGCATAACGCTATCCCTGCACCGTTGGGTTATGAGGGCTTCCCGAAGAGCGTGTGTACCTCTATCAATGACCAGGTTTGCCATGGCATTCCCAGCGAGCATGACGTACTGCGCAGCGGTGACATTGTGAATGTAGACGTTTCTACTATCTACAAGGGCTATTATTCTGACGCATCCCGCATGTTTATGATTGGTAAGGTAGCAAAACCGGCTGCAGATCTTGTTGCAATTACCAAGCAATGTCTGCTGCGCGGTATTGAAGCAGCTCAGCCTTGGGGGTTTCTGGGAGATATCGGCGCTGCTGTTTCCAAGCTGGCACATAAGCACGGCTATTCCGTTGTCGAAGAATTCGGCGGCCACGGCGTTGGCGTAGAGTTCCATGAGGATCCGTTCGTCTGCCATGTAGGCAAACGCAAAACCGGTATGGTGCTTGTACCGGGAATGATTTTTACTATTGAGCCGATGATTAACATGGGACACAGAGATATCTTTGTTGACGAAGCCAACAACTGGACTGTTTATACCTGTGACGGCAGTCTTTCCGCTCAATGGGAGCATCAGATTCTGATTACCGAAAACGGTCCGGAGATTTTGAGTTATTAATGGCTTGGCGGCTGTGCAGGCAGCCTTAATCTTTAAATTGCGCCTGAGTCCTGCAGCTTGGGCAAATAGATAGCATAGGAGGCTATAACGAATGACAGACTTTTTGGAAAAAACATTTCGCCTGAAGGAACATCAGACGGATGTCCGCACGGAAATTCTTGCCGGTATCACCACCTTTATGACGATGGCTTATATCTTAGCCGTTAACCCCGGCATTTTAAGTGCTGCCGGGATGGATGCCGGTGCTGTATTTACCGCTACTGCTTTGGGTGCCTGCCTTGGTACTCTGCTGATGGCGCTGTTCTCTAACTATCCCTTTGCCCTGGCTCCCGGTATGGGCCTGAACGCTTTCTTTGCTTATACTGTTGTAGGACAGATGGGTTACAGCTGGCAGGTTGCGCTGGCTGCTGTTTTTGTTGAAGGTGTTCTGTTCATCGTCCTGTCGTTGACTAAGGTGCGCGAGGCATTGTTCAACTCCATTCCGCCTGCGTTGAAGTTTGGTGTTACCAGCGGCATCGGTCTGTTCATCACCTTTATCGGCCTGCAGAATTCCAAGCTCGTTGTTGCCGGACCGACTCTTGTTGGCCTGTATCCGTTTAAGGCTGCTTTGGCAGACGGCACCTTCTGGTCCACCGGTATCGGTGCTTTGCTGGCACTTATCGGTATTCTGCTGACTGCGGTAATGATGACGAAAAAGGTTCCCGGCGGTATCCTCGTAGGTATTCTGGTTACCTGGGGCTTAGGCATGATTTGCGAGCTGACCGGTATTTATGTACCGAATCCGAAGCTCGGCATGTTCTCCGTTATGCCCAGCTTTGCTAACGGCATTTCCGTTCCCAGCCTGGCACCGACATTCATGCAGCTGGACTTTAGTGCTATCTTCACCTTTAATTTCATTACAATCATGCTTTCCTTCATGTTTGTAGATTTGTTTGATACTCTCGGCACTCTGATCGGTGTTGCTTCCAAAGCTAAAATGCTGGACAAGGACGGCAAGCTGCCGAAGATTGAAGGCGCTCTGCTGGCTGACTCCATCGCTACTACCGGTGGTGCGTTGCTGGGTACTTCCACCGTTACTACCTTCGTAGAAAGCAGCGCCGGCGTTGCTGTCGGCGGCCGTACAGGTCTTACTTCTGTTACTGCAGCTGTTCTCTTCTTCCTCAGCTTGTTCTTCGCACCTATCTTCCTGGCAATTCCTGCCTTCGCTACCGCTCCGGCACTGGTAATTGTAGGCTTTTTGATGGTAAGCAGCCTGCTGAATGTAGACTTTGACGATATGACTGAAGCTATTCCTGCTTTTATCGCAGCAGTAGCAATGCCTTTCATGTATTCCATTTCCGAAGGTATTTCCATGGGCGTTATCTCCTATGTGGCAATTAACCTGCTCAGCGGTGAATACAAAAACAAAAAAACCAGCTGGATTGTATATGTGCTGGCAGTAATCTTTATCCTGAAATATATTTACGTGTAAAAGGATTGAGGTAATAAATATGATGGACCGTGTAAGAGCGGTCGCACTCGGTAACAGCCCTGCTGATATTCTCTTGAAGAACGGCAGGGTTGTTGACGTGCTGACCGAAACAATTTACGAAGCTGATGTTGCTATTGCCGAGGGCGTGATTGCCGGCGTCGGCGGCTATGACAAGGCAGGAAAAATCATTGACCTGAAAGGCGCCTATGTTGCCCCCGGTCTGATTAATACGCATTGCCATGTTGAAAGCTCTATGGCTGTGCCTGAGCATTACTGCGCTGAGGAGCTGCGCTGGGGCGTAACCACGCTGATTACCGACCCGCATGAAATTGCTAACGTAGCAGGTGCGGCAGGCATTCACTATATGCTGGAGGCCGGCGGACAGATGCCGCTGAACTATTATGTGAACCTGCCGAGCTGCGTGCCTGCGACACGCTTTGAGCACAGCGGCTGCGTGATGGACGCACGCGATATGATTAAGCTAGTCAATGAGCCGGGTGTACTGGGCATGGGCGAGATGATGAACGTGCCGGGAGTTATTTATAATTCCGCCGAGGTACAGAAAAAGCTGGACCTGTTCCAAAGTTTGGGCCGTGTAATCGACGGCCACGCACCCTGCGTGCGTGACAAGGAGCTGGCTGCCTACGTTGCCAGCGGCATTGATACCGACCATGAGAGCATCAGCTGGGAAGAAGCGAAGGAAAAGCTGCGTAACGGTCTGGCAGTGCTGGTGCGCGAGGGCAGTGCTTCGCGTAATCTGACGGCAATTTTGCGCGGCGTTATTGATGAGGGCATTGATGTCAGCAGTCTGGCTTTCTGCACCGATGATAAGCATCTTGCCGATATCCGCCGCGAGGGCACTATCCGTCACTGCGTACAAATGGCGATAGAATTGGGCATGGAGCCGGTGCGTGCTTTGCGTCTGGCAACCATCAATGCTGCGCGTATTTACGGCCTGCGTCGCGTGGGTGCCGTTGCTCCCGGCTGGCAGGCGGATTTGGTAGTTTTTGATAACCTGCAAAGCCTTACGCCGCAGGCTGTTTTCCATAAGGGCATGGATGCACTCAAGGCCTGCGAAAAGATTACGCCTGTTACGCCCAATGTCAGCCTGCAGGGCAGCGTGAAGCCTGCAGCCTTTAGTGCCGATACCTTTGCTTTATCGCATTTTGCCGATGACAGGGAATATCCTGTTATCACTATGCTTCCCGGTGAAATCTTTACAGAGAAGAGTACTATTATGGGCAAGGATATTGCCTCTGCTTTGGAAAAAGGAGATGTGCACCTGATTGCCGTACTGGAAAGACACCACGGCACCGGTAATGTAGGCTTAGGCCTCTTGTGTGGTTACGGGCTGAAGGACGGCGCAGTAGCGACGACGGTGGCACACGATTCACACAACCTGATTGTTATCGGCACAAGTCCGGAAGCAATGAATGCTGCCGCTAAGGAGCTGGTTCGTGTACAGGGCGGTTATACCTTAGTCAGGGGCACCGAGGTTGTCGATACACTACCGCTGAATATTTGCGGCCTGATGAGCAGCGCACCTGCCGAAGAGCTTATCGGCAGTCTTGATGAGATTGCGGCCAAAGCACATGTGCAGGGAGTTTTAGACGGCATCGATCCGTTTATCAGCTTGAGCTTTATGGCGCTGCCTGTTATTCCCAAGCTGCGTATTACAGATATGGGCATGTTCGATACAGAGAAATTTGAATTTATAAAATAGAGATATTTGAGGGGAAAGATATGCATAAGCTTGTATCACAATTAGTTATTTACCGCAATCTGCCGACGGACAATTTGCTGGAGCCGTTGGCAGAAATCTGCGCTGAATTTGCAGCAGGTGATTATAACCGCGAGGAGCTGACAGCGGAAATTTATGAGCAGATACATAAACTGCTTGATATCGGCACTGTTTATGGCTTTGACAAAAATCTTTGGCATAACTATCTGGCTTTTTTACTGGTAAGCTGTGAAAATCCCTTTGCTATTACCTGTGAAAAGGTTGGTGCCTGCGAGGGCAGTGTCAACCGGTTTGCCAAGCATGACTTTAAAATTTTTCGGCAGCTGTTTGCCTATGATTTCAGTAAGCTGGAGCGTGCACTGGGGATTAACTGCTTTTCGCTAATCAGCAATTATCAGGCTGTGGTGAAGCAGGAGCGTCGTTACAACAAAAATATCAGTGAGAAAGTTCAGGCGCTCAGCACTGCTTTGGAAGGTGCTGCCGATGCTGATGAGTTTTTCGTCTGCGTTACCAAATTCTATCATGATTACGGCGTGGGCAAGCTTGGTCTGAACAAGGCCTTTCGCATAGCGCAGGCGCAGCAGGGCGAGCCGGAGCTGGTGCCGATATCTAATACGGAGCAGATTACCTTTGCTGACCTTATCGGTTATGAGGACCAGAAAAAGCGCTTGTTGGAAAATACGGAGGCTTTTGTAGCAGGTCACCCGGCAAATAACGTGCTGCTTTTCGGTGACAGTGGTACAGGCAAATCCAGCAGTATTAAGGCGCTTATCAACAAATATTATAATCAGGGCCTGCGGATGATAGAAATCTACAAGCATCAGTTCCGCGATTTATCGCAGGTAATTGCCCAAATTAAAAACCGCAACTACCGCTTTGTTATTTATATGGATGATTTGTCATTCGAGGAATTTGAAATCGAATACAAATATCTGAAGGCTATCATCGAAGGCGGTCTGGAGGTGCGTCCGGATAATATTTTGATTTACGCTACCTCTAACCGCAGACATCTGATTAATGAAACGTGGAAGGACCGCAACGATGTAACGCAGGAGGACGGAATCTATAAGTCGGATACGATGCAGGAAAAGCTTTCTCTGTTCAACCGCTTCGGCTGCACGATTTATTATGGACAGCCTACGCAGAAGGAATACTACAAAATTGTCTGCGAGCTGGCGAAAAAGCAGGGACTGGAGCTTGCTGACGACTTCCTTTGTGCCGAAGCGCGGAAATGGGAGCTGCATCACGGTGGCATTTCCGGACGTACGGCGCAGCAGTTTATTAATTATCTGCAGGGTGTTGCCGATTTTAGTAAAAAATAGCTTGCGTTTACTTGTAGGATATGTTACACTAATCTAGTGTTAATGCAAGCCGCTTTGCCAAGCAAGGCAGCTTCTAAATTATGAATATAATGTTCTTAGCAAAGAGAGGTGTAAAGAATGAAAGAAAAGATTCATCCGAATTACGGTGAAGTTACTGCTACCTGCGCATGTGGTGCAAGCTTCGTAACTGGTAGCACTAAAAAAGAATTACGCGTGGATGTTTGCTCTAAATGCCATCCATTCTTCACTGGTCAACAACGTAACGTAGCTGCTCGTGGTCGTATCGAGAAGTTCAACAAACGTTACAACAAAGAACAATAATCTATACAATAAGGCAGAGCTTGCACATGCGGGTTCTGCTTTATTTAGTTTTACGGAGTATATCTATGAGCACGAAAAAATTATCTGTAGGCGGACAAGCCGTAATTGAGGGCGTTATGATGCGCGGACCGCATAAGGTGGCCGTTGCCGTGCGCCAACCTGACGGAGAAATTGCCGTGGATGTAAATCCTGTCAACAGTATCCGTGATAAATATCCTATTTTGAAAAAACCGTTGCTTCGCGGCGTTATTGCTTTATTTGAATCATTATATGACGGCATCAAGGCCTTGGCCTATTCGGCACAGGTTTCAGGCGAAGAGGACGAGCAGCTGACGGGCAAGGAGATGGCGATGACTATTGCTACCTCCGTATTGCTGGCTGTCGGTCTGTTTATCGTTATCCCGACCTGGTCTATGCGTTTTCTGCATGAGCTGACTGAGGATCCGATGATGCTCAACCTGGCTGAGGGCGTGTTGCGTATGGCTATTTTTCTGGCCTATATTGCGGCTATTTCCTCGATGGAGGATATTCAGCGCGTATTCCAGTATCACGGTGCGGAGCACAAAACTATTTATACCTATGAGGCAGGCTTACCGCTGCGTGTAGAAAATGTGCGTCCGTTCAGTACGCTGCACCCGCGCTGCGGTACCAACTTTCTGATGATTGTCATGCTGATAAGCATGTTTATTTTTACCTTCCTGGGCTGGCCCAGCCTGCTGGAGCGTATTGCTTCCCGTGTAGTGCTGATGCCGGTAATTGCGGGCGTCAGCTATGAGATTATTCGTTTTGCCGGTGCGCATAACGATAATAAGCTGGTGCATATGGCAATTATGCCGGGACTTTTGCTGCAGAAGCTGACTACACGTCAGCCTGACGACAGCCAGATTGAGGTGGCAATTGCTTCGCTGAAGGCAGTGCTGCCGCCTGAAGAAATTATAGAGTAAAAGTGATTTTATAGGTTTGCAGGCTGATCTATGAGGCTCTCCTTGGGGAGAGCTGGCGCCCGTAGGGCGACTGAGAGGGGACTGCACTATTCTGTTTTTAAAATAACGTTATATTGAACACTTCGCTTGTAGGAGAGAATGTTTTCTTAACGAATCACTTTGAATTAAATTTATAAGACTAACATAACACTTGAGAGGAGAATTTCTAATGCTCGACAAATTGCAGGCACTAGAAGACAGATATTTAGACTTAGAGGCAAAAATCAGTGACCCCGAGGTTATTGCCGACCAGACCAACTGGCTGAAGGCTACCAAAGCGCATGCCAAACTGGAGCCGATTGTTACCGCTTATCGTGAATACCGCGATATGATTAAGGCTCGCGATGAGGCAGAGGAGCTGCTGGCAGCAGGCGATGATGAAGAGCTGGTGGAAATGGCTAAAGAGGAACTGAAGGAGCTCAAACCGCAGATTGAAGAATATGAGGAAAAGCTCACGATTCTTTTGCTGCCTTCCGACCCGAACGATGACAAAAACGTTATCGTGGAAATCCGCGGCGGTGCCGGCGGTGATGAGGCTGCGCTTTTTGCCGGTGTTCTCTTCCGTATGTATCTGCGTTATGCAGAAACCCGCGGCTGGCGTGTTGAAGTTATGGATTCCAACCCGACTGAGCTGGGCGGCTTTAAGGAGGTCGTTTTCCAGATCAGCGGCGACAGCGTTTACAGTCGTATGAAATTCGAAAGCGGCGTACACCGTGTACAACGCGTGCCGGAAACCGAATCTCAGGGACGCGTACACACCTCTACCGTTACCGTGG
The DNA here is from genome assembly GCF_000434895.1 of Phascolarctobacterium succinatutens CAG:287. Classification (GTDB taxonomy): domain Bacteria; phylum Bacillota; class Negativicutes; order Acidaminococcales; family Acidaminococcaceae; genus Phascolarctobacterium_A; species Phascolarctobacterium_A succinatutens_A. Next base: position 13,094 of record NZ_FR892795.1, on the reverse strand, counting down.
CTGTACTGCCGGAGGCTGAAGAGGTTGACGTAGAGATTAATCCTGCAGACCTGCGTGTCGATACCTATCGTGCAGGCGGTGCCGGTGGCCAGTACGTAAACAAAACCGAATCTGCAGTTCGTATTACCCATATTCCGACAGGCATTGTAGCACAGTGCCAGGATGAAAAATCTCAGCTGAAGAACCGTGAAAAATGTATGCGCGTATTGCGTGCGCGTATTTTGGAGCAGGCGCAGGAGGAGCAGCGTGCCGCTACTGCCGAGGACCGCAAAAGCCAGGTAGGCACCGGCGACCGCAGCGAGCGTATCCGCACCTACAATTATCCGCAGGGACGCGTTACCGACCACCGCATCGGTCTGACACTGCATAAGCTGGACAGCATTGTCAACGGTGATCTGGACGAGCTGCTGGGTGCGCTGATTACTGCTAAGCAAAGCGAACAATTACGGCAGGTGAAATAAAATGGATAAGCCGGTTTGGACGATTATGAAAATCTTAAACTGGACTAAGCAGCACTTTGAAGCAAAAGGCGTGGAAAATCCACGCCTTGACGCCGAAGTGCTGCTTTGTGCTGTCTTGAAATGTGAACGTATTAAGCTGTATACCGAGTTTGATAAGCCTTTAAGCGAGGAGGAACGTGACAAGATGCGCTCTTATGTAGAGCGCCGCGCTAAGCATGAGCCGCTGGCCTACATTATCGGTGAGCGCGCTTTTATGCGCAACAGCTTTAAGGTTACGCCTGCTACCCTGGTGCCGCGCCCGGAAACGGAGCTGCTGGTGGAAAGCCTGGTGAAGGCTGCGCCGATGCTGCGCGCAGACGGTGCCGTAAAGGCATTGGATATTGGTACCGGCAGCGGTGCAATTATCGTTTCGCTGCTTGATTATCTGCCTGCTGCCGTTGGCGTGGGCGTGGATATCAGCAACGAGGCTTTGGCAGTAGCGAAAGAAAACGCTGCCGCTATCGGCGTGGATAAGCGTGTGGCCTTCCGCCAAAGCGATTTGTTCAGCAACGTACCTGTGGAGAAAAAGTTTGATATCATCGTTTCGAATCCGCCGTATATTCCTGCTGCCGACATTGCGACGCTGGCGCAGGATGTACAGCAGGAGCCACGCACTGCACTTGACGGCGGTGCGGACGGACTTGATTTTTACCGCCGCATCTGTGCCGAAGCTGCGGAGCATCTGGCAGAAGATGGCTTGCTGGCGTTTGAAATTGGCATTGACCAAAGCGAAGCGGTGCAAAAGCTGTGCTTGGAGCATGGCTTTGCCAAAACTGCCGTGCGTATGGACTATGCAGGCATACCGCGCATGGTTTTTGCTTTAAAAGAAAAAGAGGGTGAGGATAAATATGAAAACCTCCTACTGGAAATTACAAAAGAACTCTGATAATCAAGAGATTATGCAGGAGGCAGCGGCACTGATCCGTGCGGGTGAGGTTGTATCGTTTCCGACGGAAACAGTTTACGGCCTGGGTGCGGATGGTCTGAATCCTGAGGCTGTAGCCAAGATTTTTGCTGCTAAGGGCAGACCTAACGATAATCCGTTGATTCTGCATATCGCTAAAAAGGAAGATATTGCGCAGCTGACTACCGGTTTGAATGCTAATGCCAAAAAGCTTATGGAGCATTTTTGGCCGGGACCGCTGACACTGATTGTCAATAAATCTGCTATTGTGCCTGACGCTGTAAGCGCAGGACTGGAAACTGTCGCTGTACGCTTCCCATCTAATAAATTCGCTCAGGATTTTATCCGTGCCTGCGGTTGTCCAATCGCGGCGCCGTCGGCTAATATTTCCGGTCGCCCGAGCCCGACGAACGCGCAGGATGTGCTGGAGGATATGCAGGGCAAAATTGCCGGTATGCTTGATGGCGGCAACTGCGGCATTGGTCTGGAATCCACCGTGGTGGATACAACGAGCGCTGTTCCCACTATCCTGCGACCGGGCGGCATTACCTATGAAATGCTGACGGAGGTTATGGGTGCGGTAGAAATCGACCCGGCGCTGCAGGGAGATAAAAACTTTAAGCCCAAGGCACCGGGGATGAAGTACCGTCATTATGCTCCGAAAGCACCTGTTTACCTGTTTGAGGGTGCAGCCTGCGAGCGTCTGCCGCAGGTTATTGCCAAGGCTCTGGCTGAAGGCAAAACCGTCGGCGTGCTGTGCGGACGTGAGCTGGAAAGCGAGCTGGCAGAGCTTGTCGAAAAGCAGCAGCTGCAGCTTTCCTGCTGGGGCGACAGCCGCGAGCAGCTGGCGGCGGATTTATTCTACCTGCTGCGCGATTTTGACCGTACCTGTCCGGATGTCATCCTCGCCGAAGGCGTAGAGGAGGACGGCCTGGGACTGGCAATCATGAACCGCCTGCGTAAGGCTGCGGGCTATCAGATCATAACGTTGGAAAACGGTAGCCTGCATTTAAAAAATAATATAAATTTACCGTCATTTATGTTACAATAAAGGTTAAAGATAATCCCGGCATTAAAAAGCAGGAGAGGAGAAGATTATTTATGAAAATTGCAATGGCTTGTGATCATGGTGGCTTCCATTTAAAGGAGCATATCAAAAAATATTTAGAGGATAAAGGCATCGAGGTTGTTGACCATGGCACCTACAGCGAAGATTCCGTAGATTATCCCGATTATGCTGCTAAGCTGTGTGAGGATATTACCAGCGGTGCCAGCGGTGCGCAAAAGGGCATCCTGATTTGCGGTACCGGTATCGGCATTTCTATCGCTGCCAATAAATGCAAGGGTATTCGCGCTGCTCTGTGCGGTGATGTTTTCTCCGCTAAAATGTGCCGTGAGCATAACAATGCCAACGTGCTCTGCATGGGCGAGCGTGTTCTGGGCGTAGGTCTGGCAGAAATGATTACCGATGCTTGGCTGGAAACCGAATTTGCCGGTGGTCGTCATGAACGCCGTGTAAATAAAATCATGGATTTGGAAGCAAAATAATCGTCTTTGCGTCGCAGCCTAAACGATTTTTGCGTTTCTGAAAATAAACAGAAAAGAAGTAAAGCAACAATGGAAACAAATATGCAAATAGCTAAGGAGCTGGCAGCAGCTGCTGAAGAGCTCATTAGTATAGCAAAGCCTAAAAAGGGACAGATTTTCGTGCTTGGCTGCAGCACCAGCGAAGTGCTCGGCAACAAAATCGGCACCGGCGGCAGCAGTGAAACAGCTGTTGCTATGTTCAAGGCGCTGAAGGCAGTGTGCGATGCACACGAGCTTTATCTTGCCGTACAATGCTGTGAGCATCTCAACCGTTCCTTAGTAGTGGAGGCAGAAACAGCCGAACGCTACAATCTTGAGGAGGTTACCGTGCGTCCGGTGGCTCATGCCGGCGGCGCTATGGCAACTGCTGCCTACGAAAATTTTGCTGAACCTGTAGTGGTAGAAAAAATTTCTGCCCATCTTGGTATTGATATTGGCCAGACGCTCATCGGCATGCATCTCAAACGAGTTGCTGTACCTGTACGCCTGCAATATAAAAAAATTGGCGAAGCAGTGCTGACTGCCGCTAAAACCCGTCCGCCGTTAATTGGGGGACCGCGTGCCCAATATCTGGAAAATCGCCCATAAGGCACCATCTGCGTCTTTTAGTAGAGCAGAATTTCTGAGCGCTTATCCACAACCTGTGGATAAAACTGGTTGATATTTAATGTTTTATTTTTAGGAGGGACTTAAAATGAATCTGGAAAAACTTAGCGTAGTTGATCCTGAGCTGAAAGGTTACATTGATGCGGAGCTTAACCGCCAACGTGACAAAATCGAACTGATTGCATCCGAAAACATCGTTACTCCCGCAGTAATGGAGGCTATGGGCAGCGTACTGACCAATAAGTATGCTGAAGGCTATCCCGGTCACCGTTATTATGGCGGCTGTGAATATGTTGATAAGGTTGAAACTTTGGCTATTGAACGTGCCAAAAAATTATTCCATGCTGAATATGCTAACGTACAGGCTCACTGCGGTGCCAGCACCAATCTGACCGTGTACTTTGCTTTCTTGAAACCCGGCGATACCATTATGGGTATGGACCTGTCCCAAGGCGGTCACCTGAGCCATGGATCCCCGGTAAATATTTCCGGTACTTATTTCAATGTTGTGCATTATGGCGTTAATCCGGAAACCGAGCTGCTTGATTACGATGCAATGGACAAGCTGGCTAAAGAGCATCATCCGAAGCTGATTGTTGCCGGTGCCAGCGCTTATCCGCGTATTATCGATTTCAAACGCATCGCTGATATTGCTCATGCTAACGGTGCTTTGCTGCTGGTTGATATGGCACACATCGCCGGTCTGGTTGCAGCAGGCCTGCATCCGTCTCCGGTTCCGTATGCGGACATCGTAACTACTACCACCCACAAAACTCTGCGTGGTCCTCGCGGCGGTCTGATTCTGACCAACAATGAGGAATATGCCAAGAAAATCAACAAGGCTATTTTCCCCGGCATCCAGGGTGGCCCGCTGATGCACGTTATTGCTGCTAAGGCTGTTGCTTTTGGCGAAGCTCTGAAGCCTGAATTCAGAGAGTACGCAGAAAACATTGTTAAGAATGCCAAGGCCTTTGCCGAAGGCTTGAAGGCTGAAGGCTTCCGTCTTGTTTCCGGCGGTACCGACAACCATCTGATTCTGGTTGATGTGCGCAACAAAAACCTGACCGGTAAGGAAGCAGAAAAGCTGCTGGATAATATTGGCATTACCTGCAATAAAAATACTATTCCGTTTGATCCTGCCAGCCCGTTTGTAACCAGCGGCATCCGTCTGGGTACTCCGGCTGCTACTACCCGCGGCTTCAAAGAAGAGGACTTCAAAGAGGTTGCGGCTATCATGGGCCTGGTGCTCAATAACCCTGAAGATACTGATAAGCATGCAGAGGCTGCCAAACGCGTTGCAGCACTGTGCGCTAAGTATCCGTTATATACTAATTTATAATTAAGACGACCGATAAAGCTTTATCCGCTTCGTCTTAATAAGAAAAGGAGCGATATATCCAATGCAAATCAATGTAGTAAACCATCCTTTGCTGCAAGCAAAAATGACTATCCTGCGTGACAAGGATACCAAGAGCGTAACCTTCCGCCACATCATCAGTGAGGTTGCAGCGCTGCTGACCTTTGAAACTACCAGAGATTTACCTGTGGAAGAAGTAAAGGTTACCACTCCGCTGTGCGAAACCACCGGTTGCCGTATTAAAGGCAGTGTCACTGTTGTGCCTATCCTGCGTGCAGGCCTGGGCTTTATGGAGGGCGTACTCAGTGTTATTCCCGAAGCTAATGTTGGTCATATCGGCATGAGCCGTAACGAAAAAACTCTGTTGCCGATGGAGTATTACTGCAAGCTGCCTGCGGATATGGACGCTTATACTATTGTTGTTGACCCGATGCTGGCAACCGGCGGCAGTGCTATTGCTGCTATTGACCAGCTCAAAAAGCGCGGCATGAAGAACCTGCGCTTCATGTGCCTCGTTGCTGCTCCCGAAGGTGTAGAAAAGCTGAATGCAGCACATCCTGATGTGCCTATCTACACTGTTGTGCTTGATGACCATCTCAATGAGCATGGCTACATCGTTCCGGGCTTAGGCGATGCAGGCGACAGAATTTTTGGTACGGTATAAAAAATTATGGAACGCAAAACAAGACCCGGCTGGGATGATTACTTTATGGAGATTGCCAGAGTAGTCAGCAGCCGTTCAACCTGTATGCGCCGCAGTGTCGGCGCGGTAATCGTCAAAAATAAACAGATTGTAGCGACAGGCTATAACGGTACGCCTAAGGATTTGCCTCACTGCGAGGTTACGGGCTGCCTGCGCGAGCAGCTGCATGTGCCTTCCGGGCAGATGCACGAGCTGTGCCGCGGTATTCACGCAGAGCAGAATGCTGTTGTGCAGGCTGCCTATCATGGTGTGTCTGTCAACGGTGGTACGATTTATTGTACGCATCAGCCCTGTGTGGTCTGCACCAAGATTTTGATTAACGCAGGCATTAAGCGCATTGTTTATGCTAATCCTTATCCGGATAAGCTGGCGGAGGATATGATGGCTGCATCGGGAATTGAAATCTGCGTACTGGATAAGAAGTAAATATGCTGTAAAAAAGCACTGCTCACATTTCCTTACGGGAAATGCAGAGCAGTGCTTTGCTTTTGTTGCTTATTTTACTTTGACATAGGTAACGCCTGCGGCGTAGCAGTCAAGCTCGTAGGGCTGGTACATCAAATAAAGATGACCGTCCTCAGTGATGATATAATCCTTGCTTACTTTGAAGTTGTCGATGTCATCAATAAACGGCGCTTCGCTGACGGTCTTCAAATCTGCACAGTAAATGGGCAGCTTTTTAGCCTTGATATCCTGCTTCAGCTGCTCGGCGTTCAGCTTTTCTATGAAGCGTGTGTAGGGAACACGCTTGCCGGTAGCCTTGTCGTAAACGATGCCGTGCGTATAGTACATACCATGTGCAGCCTTATCATAATAGTACCAGGTGTTGAAGGTGAGGCAGACAAACTGGTCATTTTCGTAAATCACCTCATAATTGCTGCCGACAGCACGCATATCCGGATGGCGCAAATCTTTACGCGATTTGTTGACCATTTTTTGGATATCGCGATTCATGCGCTGTGCTGCCTGCGGATTTTCCTGCGTGAAAACAGGATATTTATAGTCAAAGCGGTCGCCCTTGTCGACTTCGGTTTGCTGCGCAGCCGACGCACCTGCTGCTACCGCCATCGCCAAGAATAACGTGAGAAGAGTTTTTTTCATTCGTATTTCCCCCTTTGTAGGAATTGTATTTGGTACTAATATAGTATAAAATAAAAGGGTATCTGTAAAGATGCCTGAGCGGGGGAAGTGTAAAATCTTTGTAGCCTGCGCAGGAAGTATTTGTAAACTTGAGGGGATATTGAAAATGTTAGGAACAATCGTTAATGTAAGTGCAATTTTAACCGGCTCTGTAATCGGCAGCTTTCTCAGCAGAGGTGTTAACGAACGCTATAAAACAGCGCTTTTCGACGGCCTTGGTCTGGCAACCGTAGGCTTGGGAGCGAATGCCTTTGTCAGCAATATGCCGAAAACAACCTACCCGGTATTATTTATCGCCAGCATCGCCATTGGTACGGTGATAGGAACCTGGCTGGATATAGACGGCCGTTTTCACAAGCTTTTGGCAAGCGCTAAGAGTGGCAGCAAGCTGGCGGAAGGACTTTCAACCGCTATTTTGCTGTTCTGCATCGGCACGCTTTCTATTTTGGGGCCGATTGAAAGCAGGCTCAACGGCAACAATACCTATCTGTATACCAACGCGACGCTTGATTTTGTTTCGTCGATTATTCTTGGCTCGGCCTATGGCATTGGCATTACGGCGGCGGCCTTGGTGCTGCTGTTGTGGCAGGGTAGCATTTATCTTTTCGCCGGAGTAATTGCGCCCTATATGACGTCGGCGCTGATGGGCGAAATCTCCGTTTTGGGAGGCATTTTTCTGATGAGCAGTGGCCTGGGGATTTTGCAGCTGCGTGATTGCAAAACGCTTAATATGCTGCCGGCGCTTGTCGTGCCGCCGATTTTTTACGCACTGATGGCAGCAGTAAGATGATTTTTTAGAGTTCATCAAAACGATGCAAAGTTCACAGATTATCCATTGACTAATCAGTCAGTTCGCCTTATAATAAGCTCATCAGTTAGCAATCCCACTGACTGATACATAATACCCCTTTTCTTTTATACATCCTTTCACAACATCAACCCTCTGAAAGCAGCAGTGCCGAACGCATGGCACTGCTGTTTTTTTTATTTATGCGGAGAAAAACATAGCGCAAGCAAAATTGAAAGTATACTTACGATTTTTGGCGAATTTCTGAAAGTATACTTTCAATTTTTCGGGAATTTTCGGAAGTATACTTTAAAAAGAGGCAATGTTATTCTTTTCTGCCAAGCTTAAAAGGTAGCAGAAGGCGTAGGCAGGGATGCGCAAAAGCTGCTTGCCATCAGGTGTGTCATGTACACCATAATCGTCCTGGCGCTTAGTAATAATTATGCCAAGCTCGGCTTTGCCTGCAAGGGTACAGATAGCGTCATTGTTGCTGATGGGTGCTTGCTCACGATATTTTACTTCAATCAAAATATCTTTATTAGCAGGATATTCAGCAACGACATCTATTTCTTTTTCCGAACCGGCAGCACGATAATAGCCTACGCTAGTAGCCTTGCGATAACAGAAGGTTTTAACATGCTTATAAATAGTTGTTTCTACAATTTTACCCATTTCTGCAGCATTTGTGAGCAGGTCATCATTCATCAGCACGGCATTACGTATAGCTGCATCAGCAATATAGATTTTTGGCTTGCTTTTAAGAATTTTTTTGCCTTCGATATGGACAGGATTACTGATGTAGATTAAATTAGCACTTTCCAGGTAGCGGACATAATTTTCCACAGTAGGGCGCGATACACCATTCAGCTCTTTGGCAATACTGTCATAGGAAACGATTTCAGAGGAAACGTTGCACAGGTAGAGAAAGATGCGCTCCAATTCCAGGGGATTACGGATATTATACAGGGCTGGTAAATCTCGCTTTAAAACCTTGTCTACAATGTCTTCACGCATAATCTGCTGCGCAAAAAAATCGTCCTCAGCTAAAGCAAGCTCAGGAAAGCCACCAACAAGAAGATAGCGGTTAAAGTGCAGTCGGAGGCTTTCTAATTTGAGCATAATATTGGTACGCTCGGCTTGAGTCATCGACAGCAGCTGCGAAAGCAGCAGATTTTCGGGAAGATTTGTGATACTGATGCCGATGAGTGAACAATACTCATAAAAAGAAAGCGTTGGCACCTGAATTACAGACCAGCGGCCAGCACCGCTTTCTGTGCTGCCCTTTACCAGAGCCGGGCTTGCAGAACCGGTTGCGATAACCTTGCTTTCAGGCTGTGTGTCGTAGATGATTTTTAACCAACCGGGCCAATCAGCAGCATATTGGATTTCATCAAAAAAGTAATAAACATCTTTGTCAGGATGAATATTTTCGTGATAGCATTCTAATATGGCATCCATGCTGCTTAATTTCAAAATAGGATGATCTAGGGAGATAAAAACGATTTGCTCAGGCGCAACACCCTGCTTCAGTAAATTATCGATAACCTGATATATAATGGTTGTTTTACCGACACGTCTGGCACCGGAAAGAATGACGTTGCGACGTATAGTAGTATGAGAAATTTTTTCCAGTGTTTCATAATAGGAAATTCGTTTATAGCTTTTAAGAAATGCAGGGGCTACTGCACCAGTTTTCCACCAAGGGTTGAAGCCTGCAAGGACTTTTAAAATATTTTCTTGCTTAATAATAGCCATAATATCACCGCCTTACAATTCTATTATAACCCACTCAAAAACACAGCACAAGCAAAATTGAAAGTATACTTACGATTTTTGACGAATTTCTGAAAGTATACTTTAAATTTTTCGAGAATTTTCGGAAGTATACTTTAAAACGCGTTAAAAATGACTTTGGCAAGTGTTTTACTACAACGCTGGCAGGCCTGTGCAAGGCGCTGTCTGGTCTTTGTAAACATTCTTACTAGGAATAATTCTTATTCTATTAAAAATTTTCTGAAAAAGACTCTTGACTAGGTAGTCACCCGCCATTATAATATAAGTATGATTTAGATTAGAGTAAGTCAAAAAACGAAATACTCCAATCTATGATTTCACCCCTTGATTATGAAATCCTTGAAACAGGCGAAGCTCGTGCGTGGTAGAGGAAACAAGGCAACTCTTACCGGACTTGCAGGCGGGAACTTGCGAAGGATTTTGTAATAAATAAAAATCTCTTAAGATAAGAGGAGGAAATTACAATGAAAAAATCCTTAGTACTCGCAATGGCAATGGCTCTTGGTGTAACCGCATCTGCTTACGCTGCTAACCCGTTCTCTGACGTTCCTGCTGGTCACTGGGCTTATGACAGCATCAACAAACTGGCTGCTGCTGGCGTAATCGAAGGCTACGGCGACTCCACCTTCGGTGGCGACAAGCTGATGACTCGTTATGAAATGGCTCAAATCGTTGCTAAAGCAATGGCAAAAGGCGCTAACGTTGACAAGCTGGCTGCTGAATTCGCTGACGAGCTGGATAACCTGGGCGTTCGTGTTGCTAACCTGGAGAAAAAAGCTGACAATGTAAAGATTACCGGTGAAATCCGTGCTCATTACGAAGACTACAAAGATACCGCTGACAAAGATAACTCCAAACTGCGTTCTCGTATTTGGATTAAAGGCCAAGTAAACGATGATTGGTCTTACACTGCAATGCTGCAAAACGAGCAAACATTTGTAAAAGATGGTAACAGCGATAACAAAGGCGATGAGGATACTAAATTCCAACGTGCATTTGTAAACGGCCGTCTGGGTGGCCTGGCTGTTGAAGCTGGTCGTAACAATGCTGCTATTTTCGGCGGTGAAATCCTTTCCCACCGTGCTGACCGCGTTAAAGCTACTTATGGCAAAGACGTAAAACTGGCTGCTGAATTTGGTAAACTGTCCAGCACTGATAAAGGTTGCTTGGCTGATGACTACTATGCAATTTCTCTGAGCGGTAAAGTTGGTGCTTTGGGCTTAGAAGCTGTTTATGTAGACGTTGATAAAGATGAAAACCTGAAAGACGTTGCTGGCAATAAACTTGACAACAAGATTTGGGCTGTTGGCGCTAACTATGCATTCGATAAGAATGTTGGCCTGAAAGCTGGCTACCTGAAGGGTGATGTTGAAAACGCTAAAGGTGAAGATGACGGCTGGTATGCAGCTCTGAACTACAAAGGCGCTAAAGCTGCTAAGGTTGGTTCCTTCGGCGCATATGTAGGCTACTATGACCTGGCTGCTTCCACCATGATCTCCAACGGCTGGAACACCGGTTTTGCTAACGACCTGCGTAAAAAACATGATGGTTTCGAAGGCTGGAAAGCTGGCGTAAACTACACCTTCGCTAAGAACATCGTTGGTACCGTTGAGTATGTTGACCTGGACGCTAAAGACGATTCCAATGCTGACGACAAGACTCTGTGGTCTCAAGTTGTATTCACTTTCTAATTTAAGTAATACACAACAACTTAACATTTAACACGCGCGTATAAGAAGACGGCCGCCCGGAAGGGCGGTCGTTTTTTGATGTGTGAGTGCCCTCCTTTTTAGGTTCGCAAAGCGCAACAGTCACCCCCTTTAGTCGCCTACGGCGACAGTTCCCCCAAGGGGGAACCAAGAATTAAAGCGAATGGCAGTGCTCTGACTTAGGCTAATAAGTCAAGCTATCGAAAGGAAAGTGTGCTATAAGGGGGGGGGGGGAGGAGAGGGGCGAGGGGGGGGGGAGGGGGGGAAACAAGGCTGTGTCCCCCTTTAGTCGCCTACGGCGACAGTTCCCCCAAGGGAGAACCAAGAATTAACGTGAATGGCAGTGTTCTGACTTAGGTTAATAAGCCAAGCTATCGAAAGGAAAGTGTGCTATAATCAAATAAAGCTCGAAAGAATATGAAGCAAGCGCTTAAGACTTGCCTGCCCCTTGGGGAAGGTGTCTGCGAGCGAAGCAAGCAGACGGAAGGGGGATGTTACATTGGATTCATATTATAGAGAACGTAATATTAAACTTGTGCCGGTAGCTAAAAATAATAGGAAGAATATGACACCTCAAGAAAGACAATTGTGGTACTGCTATTTGTCTAAGCATAGATTACATTGGCAAAGACAACGAGTCATAAGTGGGTTCATCGTTGACTTCTACTGCCACGCAGCCAAACTTGTTATAGAAATAGATGGCAAGCAGCATTATACGGAACAGGGAATAGCCTATGATACGGAACGTACGCAGGTTTTACAGGGATATGGCTTAAAGGTATTGCGTTATACCAACCAGCAGTTGGAATGCAATTTTCAAGAGGTATGTTGGGATATAGAAAAGAATTTACTCTAATGACTCCCCAGTCAGAAAATTTTTAGCAAACACTGTATTTTTCTATAGATTTATGTTAAAATATACCTATATTCTGCATTACTTTAATGCGTCTGGAGGAATAAAAATGAAAAAGGTTTTACGTTATTTATTGATGACTGTTATGGCTATCTGCTTCAGCATCCCCTGCTTTGGTGCAGCTGAAGCTGCAAGCGTTGCCCTGCTGCCTTTGATTAACAACGTTGAAGGCGGAGACGAACTGGCAAATCAGGTTTTCTACAAAAACGCTCTTGCTGTACTGAACAGCAAAAAAGGCTTTGTAGTAGTAGAAAACGACAAGCTGACCGCTGTTATTAATGATGCTAAGATTGGCAACAAGGTTCCCAGTGCTGCAACTCTGGAAAAAATTGCTAAAGATGGCGATGTTGACATCGTTATCGCTGTTCAATTGGACAAGCTGGATGACAAAGCTATCGATTCCAGCGAAGAGCGTAAACTGCAAATCGACCTGCAAGGCTATGCAGTTGCTTACAACAAGCTCACCGGTAAAGCTTATGAGCATCGCATTTACAGCGATAAAACCATTCCTGAAGCTCTGACCAGCCGTTGGGATTGGACTCATGAAGAATTTGGCCGTGCAGTACGCATCGAAGTAGACCGTGCTCTGCGTGTTAAATAATTCATAGCTTAATTTTAGTTTAAACACCAAGCCGCTTCTGTAAATTTTGCAGAGGCGGTTTTTGTATTGCGAGTAAATAGCTTCAAAGGAAAAATATCATACAAATGATTATTAGAAAAGAAGAGCTTCTTTATTTGCCGAATTTAAGAAAAATTTGTGAAACCCTTGTAGTATAGTTATAAACGTGGTACAATAAGCATATGAAAAAATGCTTATGCTAACTGCTGAGGGCAGCGAAAAACGCAGACTGCAAAGAGTATGGTAGAGGAAACAAGGCAACTCTTACTGAAAGCTGCGGCGAGCCGAGTATCAAAGCCAAGGCGAAGAAGCATAGCAGAGTTTTTCAAATGTATTTTCCTAAAGGAGGAAATTAAAATGAAAAAATCTTTAGTATTAGCTATGGCTATGGCTCTGGGCGTAACTGCTTCCGCTTACGCTGCTAACCCGTTCTCTGACGTTCCTGCTGGTCACTGGGCTTATGACAGCATCAACA
>NZ_FR892794.1:11639-47548 GCF_000434895.1 Phascolarctobacterium succinatutens CAG:287 | reverse complement strand
TTAAGGGCGTTTTTTGGATACTTTTTGCCGCCCCTGGCAAAAAGTATCATAGCACGCAAGCGTAAGGGAAGCACACCAATTCATAAATAATAATACCCACAAGGAGAAAAACATGAGAAAAATAGCAATCTACGGTAAAGGCGGCATCGGCAAATCCACCACCACCTCAAATTTATCCGCAGCCCTCGCATTAAAAGGCTACAAAGTAATGCAAGTGGGCTGCGATCCCAAAAGCGACAGCACCAAAAACCTCATGGAAGGCAAACGCATCCCCACAGTATTAGAACAACTGAAAGCAAAAGGCGAAGCCTTGAAATTAGAGGACATTGTCTTTGAAGGCTTCGGCGGCGTCCTGTGCGTAGAAGCCGGCGGCCCCACCCCCGGCATCGGCTGTGCAGGCCGCGGCATCATCTCCGCCTTCGAAAAGCTGGCCGAGCTGGAAGCCTTTGAAACCTACAAGCCTGACATCGTCATCTACGACGTATTAGGCGACGTAGTCTGCGGTGGCTTTGCCATGCCCATCCGCGGAGGCTACGCACGCGAGGTATTCATCGTATCCTCCGGCGAAATGATGGCCCTCTACGCGGCAAGCAACATCGCCCAGGCCATCAAAAACTTTGGCCGTCGCGGTTATGCACGCTTGAAAGGCATCATTCTTAACGCCAAAAACATTGAGAATGAGCAGGAGCTGGTAGCTAAAGCTGCTGCAGAAATCGGCACCGAGGTTGTGCAGTACGTACCGCGCAGCGGCGATATCCAAATCGCCGAAAATCAGGGCGGTACCGTCAGCGAATTTGTCAAGGATTCCCCAATGGTACAGGTATACAACGAATTAGCCGAGCGTGTGCTGGCTATGAGTGAGGACGAAGAAGAATAGGAGGCAGTACATGGACTTAAAGGAAGATGCAATGTGGAAGATGGCCGAAAAAATGGGCATGCCCAAAAGCGCCATCGAAGCCATCAAGGCTAAGCAGAAAAACGGCGATAAAAGCGCTATGCCCGACATGGGCAAGATGAAGAGCATGATGCAGGCAATGAAGGGCGAAAAAAAGGATGAAATGCGCAAAATGGCTGAGAAAATGGGTATGCCGCCGCAGGCTGCAGGCATGGACGGAAACGAAATCTTAGGCCGCCTGAACCGCTTGAGCAAGGTGCAGACAATCAAGGATGTGCCCCAGCTCACAACAGCGCTGTTCCCCGGCACTCACTGCCCGTTGATGGGTGCTGCGATGGTGGCAGGCGGTATCGAAGATTGCCTGCTGGTAATCGTAGGCACGGACGAATGCAGCTATTACACCAAAAGCCTCACCATCAACGAGCGCTACGGCGGTATTGCGGGACGCTGCGTTTCCGTTGTGCTCGACAGCCATGATGTAACCTTCGGCAGCACCGAAAGCATGCACAAGGCCTTCAAAGAAATAGTGGCGGAATATCAGCCGAAATGCGTGATGCTCGTCACCACCTGCGTAATTGAGGTAATCGGCGATGATTACGACGCCATTGCCGCAGAGCTGACCAAGCAGTACAATATTCCGGTAATGGCGGCGCACACCGAGCACTTTAAGTGCGAGGATCACTTCCCCGGTCTGGAGCGCGCCATTACTGCCTGCGCCGCCATGATGCAAAAGCAGGACTGCGACGGCAGTGTCAATGTTCTGGGACAGCGCATGGGCAACTTTGCCGATACAGAGCTGCACGCATTTTTAGCGGCAGCAGGCGTCAAACTGGGCGTACAGATGCCCAGCGGCTGCACTGCCGAGGAAATCCGCCGTGCTCCCGCAGCGAAAGTAAACATCGTCGTGCATGATATTGCGCTGCCGTTGGCGCAGGCTATGCAGGAGCAGTACGGCATTCCTTACGTTTACTTCAACCGCTTCGCAGCGCCGGAAAAAATCCTGCAGACCTATCAGCATCTGTTTAATTATCTGGAGCTGCCGCTGCCTGCGGAGATTGGCGCTAAGTTTGAGGAATGCAAGGAATTGGAGCAGAAGGTGCTGCCTGACGTCAAGGGTGTGCCCTATATCTACGGCAATACGCAGTATGACTGCTTCGAGCTCAACAGCTATCTGTGCAGCCTGGGCCTGGTGCCGCAGCTGATTCAGAGCAATAAGCTGAGCGAGGCTAATTTTGCGGATATCGAAAGCATTCTGGCGCAAACCGACCCGTACATCTGCAAGGCGGCAAATATCGCACCGCTGCAATATGTTTACGACGTACTGCATCCGTGGTTCTATATGGGCCATGAGTTCGGTGACCGCCTGCGCCGCAAGGGCATTGCCCTGCTGCACAGCGACCCGGCAGGCAAAATGCTGGGCTTTGAATGCAGCAGCTTCATGTTGCAGGCAGTGGCGAAGGCTGTAGCCGACGCAAAGAAATTCAGAGAGGAGGCCGGCCTGTGAGCTTAGTAAGATTTTTACCGATACCGTCGGACAGAATGGGAATTATCTGGAGCCTTTTGACCGTACAGGGCGCCATCGTACTGGAATACGGCCCCGCCGGCACCACGCACTACAGCATGGGCTTATACGGAGGCTTGGGCCTGCGCTTTCAAAACCGCCTCTTTACCACGCATATGAGCGAGGACGATGTTGTCATGGGCGACGTAACACGTCTGGAGGAAGCAATTATCGAACTGGACAAAAGTTATGCGCCGAAGGTTATCTTCGTCGTAGCCTCCTCCGTAACTGCCGTCATCGGCACCGACATCAAGGGCGTGTGCCGTTATATGCAAAACGAGGTCAAGGCTAAGCTTGTGGCCTTCGAGCAGGGCGGCTTCCGCGGTGATTACAGCGTCGGCCTGGCCGAAACCTACAAGCTGCTGGTGCGCAACCTGCCACAGAAGGATGCAGTGCAGGAGGCGGGCGTGTACAACATCATCGGCGCCTCTGCGTGGCGCTACCGCATGGCAAGCGACATCTGGGAGGTAAAGAGCCTGCTGAGTGAAGCACTGGACCTGCGCTGTAATGCCTGCCTTTGCTGCGACACCAGCGTAGACGAGCTGCAGGCTATGGGCAAGGCACAGGTAAATATTGTGCTGGGCAACGAAGGCCTTGCCGCTGCCAAATATCTTGAAGAAAAGTTCGGTACGCCATATGTTTATGCCGTTCCCTACGGCTACAGCGGCACCGTAAGCTTTTTGGAGCAGGTAGGCGCAGCGGTTGGCAAAGCTCCTGAGCCCATGGTGCTGATGCGCATCAAAATGAAGGAAAAGGGCATGTCCATGCTCAGCATGTTTGCTATGATGGGCGGCAGTAAGCCAAGACAGGCCGCTGTTAAGGGCGATTATGACCTGGTGCAGGGTGTGGGCGCTTTCCTGGAGCAGGCAGGCATTAGCGTGACGCACAAAATGTGCGCGCACAGTTTGAAGGCTATAACCGAACCGGTGGCAGACGTAGAAGCCTACGCCGAGGAGGGCGAATGGCTGCAGGAAATCCGTGAGCTGCGCGACACGCTGCTTTTTGCGGATGACGTGGCGCTTACGCAGGCAGATGCAAGCAACACGAAGGTGCTCATCAGCGCGCCGTTTATGAATGGCGTAGTGGCGACACACATGCCGTTTATGGGCGAAAAGGGTGCTGATTTCCTGCTGGAGCAAATCCAGGGTTATTATCAAAAGTAAAGTTTAAAGCAAAAGGAGGACACTATCATGAAACAAATTCCTGTAATTTTTTGGACCGGTACCGGTAACACACAAATGATGGCTGACGCTATTGCGGAAGCAATTAACGCTGCCGGTGCGGAGGCTGTTGTAAAAAATGTCAGCGAAATCACTGCTGACGAGGCTGCAGGCTATGACGCTCTGGCACTGGGCTGCCCGGCAATGGGCGCTGAAGTGCTGGAGGAATGCGAATTCGAGCCGTTCTTCACCGAGCTTGAAGGCAAGCTGGCAGGCAAAAAGGTAGCACTCTTCGGCTCCTATGGCTGGGGCGGAAGCTATATGCAGGATTGGGAAGCACGCGTTAAGGACGCGGGTGCGACACTTGTGGCTGACGGCGTACTGGCGCTGGGTGCTCCCGACGACGAAGCAATGGCCAAGCTGGCGGAAGCAGGCAAGCTGCTTGCCGAATAAGGCTTAAGCAACACCAAAAACTGCCTTCCGATTTTAGGAAAGGCAGTTTTTTAGTGAAGCGCTTGTGTTA
This sequence comes from Phascolarctobacterium succinatutens CAG:287, assembly GCF_000434895.1. Lineage (GTDB taxonomy): Bacteria > Bacillota > Negativicutes > Acidaminococcales > Acidaminococcaceae > Phascolarctobacterium_A > Phascolarctobacterium_A succinatutens_A. The sequence goes on along the minus strand of NZ_FR892794.1, from coordinate 43,409 downwards.
TAGCAATTGGCAAATAGCTCGCTTTATGATATTATTTAAGAACACATCCTATTGACTTTATACCTGCTATATAGTGTAGACTGTATCATCATAAAAGAAAATATATAACGCTACGGCAGCGTTTTGGCAAAAGCTGCTGCCCGCGCTTTAGAAAATATATGAATAGAGGATAGGAAAGCTTTATGTTCAAAACATTTCTCAGCTATTATAAACCGTATAAGGGTATTCTGCTCTTTCTTGTGATAGGCTCGCTGCTGCGTGCGCTGCTCGAGCTGTTCTTTCCCTATGTAGTGAAGCTGATGCTGGAACAGCAGCTGCCGCTCAAAAATCTGCCGCTGCTCCTTGAATGGTCGGCAGCACTGCTTGCCATGTATCTGGTAAACTTCGGCATGCATTTCAGCATCATCTACTGGGCGCAGTCCATGAGCTATTCTATGGAACGCGATATGCGCCGCGATTTGTTCAGCCATCTGCAGAAGCTGTCCTTCGGCTTTTACGATAAAAATAAAAGCGGTCAGCTGCTTTCGCGCCTCACCAGCGATTTGAGCGAAATTAACGGCTTCGCAGGCAATGCGCCGATTGATCTTACCGTCTGCGGGCTGACGATGGGCGGCACGATGGTTATTCTTATTTACATGAATCCTATGCTGGGCAGCCTTATTGCCTTCCTGCTTCTGGTGAAGGCAGTGCATACCGTTTTCGTCAACCTGCGCATGAAAAAGGCCTTCTTTGCCAATCGTGTGGCAATGGGCGAGGTAACGGGCAAGGCTGCGGAAAGCATCAACGGCGTGCGTCTGATCAAGGCCTTCGCGGGCGAGCGCAGCGATATGGCGCAGTTTATGGAAAAGGCGGATGCCTATCTGACAGTATGTAAAAAATCCTTCAAAATAACATCTTATTTCGTCGGCAGTATGATTTTCTTCAGCAACTTTATCAATGTGGCGATATTAGTAGTGGGCGGCCTGCTGATAAATCAGGGACTGATGAGCTTCGGTGAGCTAGTGGCCTTCTTCCTCTACGTGGGCCTGTTTATGAAGCCGCTGATGCAGCTTTTAGGCTTCATTCAGGTATATCAGCGCGGCATGGCAGGCTTCAAGCGTTTTTATGAGCTGCTGCAGGAAAAGCCCGAGATTATTGATGCACCGGATGCTAAAATTTGCCCGCCCTGCAAGGGGAACATCACCTTTGATAACGTCAGCTTTGCCTATGCGGACGGCAGACCTGTTATCCGCAACCTTTCGCTGAGCGTGGCAGCAGGTGAAACTGTGGCCTTTGTGGGCGCTACGGGAGCAGGCAAAACAACTATTGCCAGCCTTTTGCTGCGCTTTTACGAGCCTCAGAGCGGCAGAATTCTGCTGGACGGCTGCGATATCCGTGAATTTACGCAGGAATCGCTGCGCAGGCAAATCGGCCTAGTACAGCAGGATGTCTTTCTCTTCGGCGACAGCGTGCGCTACAACATAGCCTACGCCAAACCGGATGCGACAGCGGACGAGGTGCAGGCGGCAGCGAAGGCTGCGGCGGCGGATGAGTTTATCCAAAAGCTGCCTGCGGGCTACGATACCGAGGTGGGTGAGCGCGGCGTGAAGTTGAGCGGCGGCCAGAAGCAGCGATTGGCGATTGCGCGCGTATTCCTCAAAAATCCTCCGGTAGTAGTGTTGGATGAGGCTACAAGCGCACTCGACAATATTACGGAACAGCAGATACAAAAGGAGCTCGACGAGCTGGCGGTAGGACGTACCACGCTGATTATTGCGCACCGTCTTTCCACCATCCGTCATGCGGACAAGATTGTGGTGCTTGACGAGGGCGCTGTTGCGGAATGCGGCAGCCATGAGGAGCTGCTGGCGCGCAAAGGGCGTTATTATGATTTGTATCAGAAGGAGTAAAGCAGAGGCTTGCGGATGCAGGCGTACTGCAGAAGATAATAAAATAGCGCATGCTGTTGCTAAAGCGTGCACTGAGAATACAGAAAACCCATGTCTTGCCGATTTCGGCGGGACATGGGTTTTAGTAATTTGTGTTTAATTTTTTATTTTGATATTAGGCTTGCTTTACGTGCTTAAGCCTCTTCCTTCAGTTTCTCCACATCAGCGAGAGATAAATTTGTAAGCTCAGCGATAACCTCGGGAGAATAGCATCCCTTAGCCAGCATACGTTTAGCAGTAGCGAGTTTCTCTTTAGCTTTGCCTTTGGCAATACCCACAGCTTCGCCCTCACGTCTTTCATCTAACAAACGCGCTTCCATAAGCATAAATTCCCGCCTTACTTTCGTATCTAATTTGAGATAGCTGATTTCATCGTCAATCTGTTTAGTGAAATCAGTATTAGAGTGGTTAAGCTTCTTCCTTTAGCTTCTCCACATCAGCGAGAGATAAATTTGTAAGCTCCGCAATATCCTCGAGAGAATAGCAGCCCTTAGCCATCATACGCTTAGCAGTAGCGATATTGGCATTTGCTTCGCCTTCGGCAATGCCCTCACGTCTTTCATCTAACAAACGTGCTTCCATAAGCATAAATTCTCGCCTCACTTTCGTATCAAGTTTGAGATAGCTGATTTCATCATCTATCTGCTTGGTGAAATCAGTAGTTACAATGTGGTTATTTACATAATCATAAAAGCTCTTGATGTCCTTGGAGATATCGCCATGCGTACCTTTGGTGTTCAAAATCATGGTGGTCGCTTCATCGGGAAGCTCCAGCTCCAAATTCTCCAGACAACGTTTTTTAAAGGTATAGACATAATTACATTTTTCAAAGAAATCAAAAACACAGATAAAAATGATAAAGGTCGGTGGCAGCAGGTCATAAGGCTGGCCTGCCTGCAGCAAATCAATATCAAGCAGCGCCTGATAATAGCAGGAACGCTTGGGAAGAACGTAAGTGTCCGTATCGGGATTTTTATTGTTTTTCACCTGCATCTCCAGATTATAATGAGTATTTTTGTCATCCGCTACAATGATATCAAGGCGGATGCCGCGATCCCTTCTGCAGCAAATCAATATCAAGCAGCGCCTGATAATAGCGTGAGCGCTTGGGCAGGACGTAGGTATCCGTATCAGGATTTTTATTGTTTTTCACCTGCATCTCCAGATTATAATGCGTGTTTTTATCGTCCGCTACGATGATATCAAGGCGGATGCCGCGGCTGGTGTACTCAGGCTCAAGCGTCTTTTCTGCCTCCAGATAGTTGATGTCGGCAATTTCTATCTGCAGCAGCTCCTCCAGCAGATGCTTGCAGATGCGCTTGCGCGACATAACCTTTTTGAAGATGAAGTCACTTTGAATCGTCAGGTTGGCAAATTTTGTTAGCAGGTCTTGCATGGTTTCTCTCCTTTCATTTTAACACAGATGTTATAAAAAATACATAAGCAGCGCAAAAACAAAAAAGAGTAGTACCCTGGCGATTAAAAAATCGTCAGTTCGTACTACTCTTAGAATGTACCAGATAAATGGCCTTGCTTAAGCTTCTGCAGCTAAAGTGGAGCTGCAGGATATACTGCTTATTTTCTTGTCCGTAGGTAAGGTAGCTGAAAGCGTAATGTTACCTGCAATTTTGGAAGAACATGCTTTAAGTTTACTTGAAATTCAGGAGAATGTCAAGGGAAGAAGGCTGCCTTACAATCTCAGCTCTATTCTGCTTTCACCTTAAAGACAATCGCATACAGCACCGGCAGTACCACCAGCGTCAGCAGCGTTGCTCCGGTCAGACCGCAGGCAATAGCCACAGCCATCGCATTCCAGAACTGGCTGGCGAACATAGGAATCAATCCCAGTACCGTAGTGAAGGCTGCCAGCATAATCGGACGGAAACGCACAATTGCTGATTCCGTAATCGCCTTGGCAGGCTCCATCCCGGCATCAAGATGCTGCTGAATCTGGTCAACCAGCACCATACTGTTACGGATAATTGTACCGGTGAGCGCCAGAATACCCAGCTCCGCCATAAAGCCCAACGCGGAATTAAACAGTAGCAGGCCGAAGATAACGCCGATTATACCCATCGGCGCCGTCAGCATAATAACCAGCAGCTTGCGGATATCCTGCATCTGCAGCATAATCAGAACGACAATCAGCAGCAGCATCAGCGGTATCGGCTTCATCAGATAATTCAATGTATCGTTGCTGTCCTCCAGCGAACCGCCGACCTCAATGCTCATGCCGGCAGGCAGCTCCTTGCGCAACGGCTCCAGCTCCTTATACACCTGCTTGGTGACATCATTGCCGGTAACGCCGTCAACAATACCGCCGTTGACGGTAATCGTAGGACGCAGGTTGCGGCGCCAGATGATATTGTCCTCGCTGGTGTAGTCAAGATGCGCAATTTGTGACAGCGGTACAGCACCCTGGCTCGTAGGAATGGAGATAGTTTCCAGCTGCGAAATATCTGCGCGCTGGTCAGGCTGCAGGCGGAAAACGATACCAATCTGCTGGTCACCCTCCAGATAGGTTGCAACAGTATAACCGGATACCTGTGCCTGCAGAGCGTTGGCTACAGTCTGACGTGTGAGCCCCATTTGCAGCAGCTTGTCATTGTCGACCTTCAGCTTAACGGCGTTGGTCTGCTCCAGCCAGTCAAGACGTGTCATGTTGACATAGGGATTAGCGGCCATAACCTTGCGCACCTTCTGCGCATATTCCTTAACCTGCGCGTCGTTGTTGCCGCTGACGCGGATCATAACAGGATAGGGAGCAGGCGGACCGAGCGGAATCGAGCGGGAGTAGACGATAGCCTCCGGCAAATGCTCGGCAGCAAGCTCGCTGATGCGCTTCTCCAGTTTTTTGCGGTCCTCAACGCTCTTGGCTACAACAACGAGCTGTGCGTAGTTATCGCGCGGCTGTACCGGGTCGATTACCAGCACAAAGCGCGGTGCGCTTTCGCCTACGTAGGTGGAAACATGGTCTAATTCTTTATCATCCTTAATCAGATTCGTCAGCTTGCGTGCTGCGGCATCTGTAGTTTTAATCGAACTGCCCTCAGGCATATTAAGCTCTACTAAAAGCTCAGGACGTACGGAGGCAGGGAAGAATTCCTGGCTGACGAAGCGCAGCATGAACATGGAAATACCCAACATTGCCAGAGTAATGCCGATAACCGTGATGCGGTGTCCTAATGCCCAGTGCAGCAGCTTGCGGAAGGCGCGGTAGAAGCTGTTATCATAAGATTCCTGCTTGATAACGGTAGGACGTATCCATTCATAGCCTAATACCGGTGCCAAGGTTGCGGAAACAAGCCAGGACAGCATCAGTGTTACGGTCATAACCGGGAAAAGGCTGTAGGCAAATTCCGAAGCGCTGGCCTTGGAGAAGGCAATCGGCATAAAGCCGAGGCAGGTGATGGTGGTGCCTGTCAGCAGCGGCCAGGCGCAGGTTTTGAAGGCGTAGGAGGCTGCTTCCTTACGCGGCATGCCTTCGGACATTTTTACCTCCATCAGCTCAACAACGACGATGGCGTCATCGACCAGCATACCCAGGGAAACAACCAGTGCGCCCAGGGATACCTTATGCAAATCAATGCCCAAAGCGAACATGGCGCAGAAGGAGCCTAACAAAATCAGCGGGATGCAGCAGGAAATTACGTAACCGCTGCGGCGTCCGAGTGTCATCAGGCTGACTACCAGCACGATGATAATTGCCTCGTAAAGGCTTTCGGAGAATTCGCTGATGGATTTTTTTACTACCTCAGGCTGGTTGGCAACCTGATTAAGCTCCAGTCCGAGCGGCAGTTCCTTTTGGATACGGGCGATTTCCTTGGCAAGATTTTCGCCGAGCTTGATGTTATCGCCGCCGTCCTCCATAGAAAGAGCAATGCCGACTGCGGGCTTGCCGTTATAGTACATCATTGTTTCCGGCGGGTCTGCATAACCGCGGGTGATGGTTGCGATATCACCCAGGCGGAAGACACGGCCGTTGGCATTGATGGGGATGGCAGCAATATTTTCTACGCTGTCGGGGCTGCCGGTAATGCGCAGGTAGGAGTTGGCTGTGTCGGCTTCAATCATACCGCTGGCATTGACCGAGGTCTGTGCTTTGATAGTGTTGGCAATACTGTTGATATCCAGTCCCAGCTGTGCCAACTTGGCGGTTTGCATCTGCACGAAGATTTTTTCCGGTTGCACGCCTACCAGCTCAACCTTTTTGACATCAGGCACGCTGAAGAAGTCCAGCTTAATTTTTTCGGCGTATTTACGCATATCCTCATAGGTGAAGCCGTCACCGGTAATTGCGTAGATATTGCCGTAAACGTCATCAAAACGGTCGTTATAAAACGGACCTACGGTGCCCGAAGGCAAGTCCTTCTTGCCATCATTGACGATATTGCGCAGCTCCAGCCAGCGCTGACGTACCGTGTTGCCGGCAACCTCATCCTTGAGCGCTACGGTAATAACGCAGACGCCGGGACGCGAATAGCTGGTGATTTTTTTAACCTGCGGCAGACTTTGAATCTGCTTTTCCAGCGTATTGGTCAGATGCATCTCCACATCCTTGGCGCTGGCGCCGGGCCAGGCTGCGGATACTACCATCTGCTTGACGGCAAAGCTGGGGTCCTCGCTGCGGCCGAGCGATTTAAAGGAAAACATACCCATAATCAGCACAAGCACAGCGAAGAAGTAAACTAACTGGCGATGGTTAATAGCCCATTCTGCCCAGTTGGCATGATGTTTTTCGTTGTTTGACATCAGATATCACCGCCTTTGGTCAGACGCACCTGTTGGTTATCGACAAGCTTGCTGAGGCCGGCGGTTATCAGAATATCACCCTTGTTTAAGCCGCCTGCCAGACGCACATTGTTGCCTACATAGCCGGCAACCTTAACGTCCTGCAGCACAGCGCGGTTATTGCGTACCAGCCAGACCTGTGTCTTGCCGTTTACCTGATACAGTGCGGTAGCTGGAATAACAAGCTCGTCCTCGGACACCGCAGCGTCCTTAAAGCTTACCTTGGCAGTCATGCCGAGCTTCGCTTCTGCAGGCAGCTGCGGCACAGCAACGCGCACCTTATAGGTACGTGTAATGCTGTCGGCAATAGGCGCAATTTCGCGGACAGTGCCCTTCGCCGTAACATCGGGAAGCGCCCAGAAGCTGATATCTGCCTGCTGGCCTACGCTCAGCTTGACGTTTTCCGGCACGTTTATCTGGATTTCACGCTCACCGCTGCGCACGATGGTGACCATCGGCGTACCGGCTGCCGTTACCTGGCCTGCCTCGCCGGTGATGGCTGCCACAACGCCGTCGGCATCACTTGTCAGCTGCGTGTAGCTCAGCTGGTTGCCGCTGGCGTTGGCGTTGGCCTGTGCCTGGCGCAGCGCAGCATTGGCTGCCTCCAGCTGGGTGTTGTACTGGTCGCGCGTTGCTTCGCTCACAGCACCGCCGGCATACAGCTTGTTAAAGCGTGCCGCATTGTCGGCCGCCAGCTTTTGGTTGGCAATGGCAGATGCCAGCTGTGCATTGGCTGCTTCCACGCTTTGGTTTACGTCCTTCGGGTCAATTGTCATCAGAATCTGGCCGGCGTGTACCCGGTCGCCTACGTTGACAAGACGGGAAGCGATTCTGCCGGCAGTCTGGAAGGCCAGCTGGCTTTCGTAGCGCCCGCGTACCTCGCCGGGATAGACGGTGGAGGAATCGGCAATGCTTTCGCCGATCGTCATAGTCCTGACGATGGGGATGTAGTTTGCCTCCTGTGGCTTATGCATAATACTGCTGTAAAGCTGCCAGCCTGCGGCTGCCAGTACGACAACGGCAGCTCCGGCAACAAGTTTCTTTTTATCAGGAAGGTTGGGAAGTTTTTCCATAATAGACTGCATGATTTAACAGCTCCCTTGCAGAATAATTTTATTGTTGTAAAATTTTTAATCGTTCAATTAAATTATAGGTTCTAAAGAAGATAGCGTCAAGCAACAAAGTTGTAAACAAAAATAAAGCTGCTTTGAAGCAGCTTTATTTAAGGAATATATTTATTTTTTACTAAGTGATGCAAGGTAGGTGTTGAGTGCCTGCAGCAGGTAATCAAGCTCAGCGCCGTTTTGGAAATTGCCCAGCTCGCAGATATGGCTGTGCATCAAAAAGAAGAACATGATAATACCTTCCAGAGTGAAGGCAACGTGGGTTGCTTTGATATCCGCAACGATTTCGCCGCAGGCAATCGCTTCCTCAACTAGCTCGGTCATGAACTGATGGATGCGGTACAGCTTGCTGCGCACATAATTTTCAAACATGGGCTGCGGAGTCAGCAGCTCGCGGTAAATCAGGTGAATGTTATAGGGGTTCTGCTGCTGCATTTCGGCAATGCCGTCTACATAGGTACGCAGCTTGGTAAGCGGTGAACCTGACTGCTGACGGATTTTGTCCTGCAGCTTCAGAAACTTTTCGGCCTCGGTATATAAAACCTCCTGATATAAATTCTTTTTGCCGCCGAAATAATAGGAAATCAACGCGCTGTTGACGCCGCTGGCAACAGAAATCTGCTTAATAGATACGGCAGCAAAGCTGTCCATGGCAAACAGCTTGGTTGCGGCCTCGAGGATTTTATCAGCAGAGTTGAGATTAGGACTTTCATCTATCATATAATGTAATACCTCTTTGGAATAAATAATGTATGAATATATTATACACGATTTGGGCGCAGATGTAAGCTGATTTTGTTAAAAAAGTGATATTATGAAAATATCTTGTTAAATATAAAAATTTTGTTCGTTAATGTGTTGGCTATGTACTGCATTTCTGCTATAATAAAAAAATAACGGAGGTCAGCAAAGAAGAAATGAGTACATTGGCTATAGCTTTGATGATTGTCATAGCCCTGCTGCTGGCAGGTGTGATAATATTATTGATACAGGGACGTCCGAAGGCGGATATGACGGCACAGCGGCTGGAGCTTTTGGAGCGCAGGCTTGCGGAAAGCATGTACGACCTGCGTGGCGAGCAGAGCACGCTGGCGCGGGCGGCACGCTTGGAAAACCAGGCGGCGAGCGACAGGCTGAGCGAACAGATTGATAAGCGTGTGGCGCGTCTGTCGGATATGACGGACCAGAACCTGGAGCGCATCCGCATGACTGTGGACGAGCGCCTTAATCAATCGCTGGAGCAGAAGTTTGCGCAGGTCAACAAGTGCTTGGGCGAGGTGCACCAGTCCTTGGGTCAGATGCAGAGCCTTTCCTGCGGCGTGGATGAGCTGCGGCGCGTTCTTTCGAACGTCAAGGTGCGCGGCACTTGGGGCGAAATGCAGCTTGGCAATATCCTCAAGGATATTCTTGACCGTGCAAGATATGTAGAAAATGCTGAGGTGCGTCCGCACAGCGGCCTGCGTGTGGAATATGCCTTGCGTTTGCCGGGGCAGCGGGAGCAGGAGGTGCTGCTGCCGATTGACGCCAAGTTTCCGCTGGAGGATTACCAACGCCTGCAGCAGGCGCGTGAGGCCGGTGATACGCAGGCGGCGGATGCAGCGGCGAAGCAGCTGGAGCGACGCTTGAAGAGCGAAGCGAAGGATATCTGCGAAAAATATATCTGCCCGCCGTATTCGACGGATTTTGCCGTAATGTATCTGCCGAGTGAGGGCCTGTTTGCGGAGGCGCTGGCCTTGCCGGGACTGGCCGAGGAGCTGCAGCTGAAGTTCAGAGTGTGCGTAGCGGGGCCGACAACGCTGGCGGCGCTGGTGAACAGCCTGCAGCTGGGCTTCCGCACGTTGGCGGTGCAGCAGCGTACTACCGAGGTCTGGCAGCTGCTGAACAAGGTTAAGCAGGAGCTTGCCGGCTTGGAAACAGCTCTTGATAAAACAGCCAAAAAGCTGGAGGAGGGGCAAAACGCCCTGCATACCACCAAGCGCTATACAGCACGCTTACAGAAGCAGCTGGAGGCTGTGCAGCTGTTAGATGAGGAAGATAAGCATGACAAAGAATAATGAGCCTCATCCCTATAAAAAGCCGCCGCTGTGGGTACAGATATTATTATGGGCCTACGGCTTTATGTGGCTGAATATGATTTTTGTTACGGGCTTAAACAGCCTGTATCTCGGTTATATAGATTACGACAGCGGCAGCATTGCCTTCGCTATGACCTGTGGCTTTTGGCTGATTTTCAAATATTTGCCGCGCTTGCTTTAAGAGGGGGAATTTATCATGGAGCAATGGGATATTTATGACAGTGAACGCCGTCTTACCGGACGGACGATGAAGAAAAATGACTGGATACTGCAGGACGGCGAATATCATCTGACGGTGCTTGGCGTTGTGCGCAACACCGACGGACGCTTTCTGATTACCAGACGCGTACTGACGAAGGCTTGGGCTGCCGGCTGGTGGGAGGTTCCCGGCGGTGCGGTGCAGGCGGGCGAAAGCTCACGCGAGGCTGTGAACCGCGAGGTGTGGGAGGAAACCGGTCTTGATGTTTCAGCCTGCGCAGGCGGACCGGCGCTGACCTATCACCGCGAAAATCCGGGCGAGGGCGATAATTATTTTGTTGACTGCTATCTTTTTACGCTGCCCTTTGCACCGGAGCAGGTAAAAATCCGCTCTAATGAGGCACTGGAATACAAGCTGGCGACCTTGGAGGAGATTCAGGAGCTGGCGCAACAGGGAATCTTTTTGCATTATGACAGTATTAAGGATGTTTTTGCAAAATAAAGCTATCTGCCGGCGATTGCGGTTGAAAAAACACAGCCGGCGTGGTAAAATATTATGGTAAATGCTTAAATAAATATGGCAAAGAGAAAGTTTGGAGGAATTTACAATGTCAGGACATTCTAAATGGGCGAACATTAAACATAAAAAAGGCAAGGCTGACGCTCTGCGCGGCAAAATCACTACTAAAATCAGCCGTGAAATCACTATTGCCGTTCGTATGGGCGGTGCAGATCCTACCGGTAACATGAAGCTGAAGCTGGCTCTGTCCAAGGCTAAGGCTAACAATATCCCGAAAGACAACATTCAACGTGCAATCCAAAAGGGTGCAGGTGCTCTGGAAGGCCAAAGCTTCGAAGAGATTACCTATGAAGGCTACGGTCCTGCAGGCGTTGCTATGATGGTCAGCTGCCTGACCGATAACCGTAACCGTACCGCTGCTGATGTACGTCACGTATTCTCTAAGCACGGCGGCAACCTGGGTGCCAGCGGCTGCGTAAGCTACATGTTCCAACAAAAAGGTATCTTCGCAGTTAGCGCCGAAACCGGTGTGAGTGAGGATGATCTGATGATGATCGCTCTGGATGCAGGTGCTGAGGATATCAAGAGCAGCGAAGACGGCTTCGAAATTATCACCGATCCGGCTGCTTATGACGATGTAGAAAAAGCTTTGGCTGATAACAATATTGAAGTTGCAATGTCCGAAATCACCATGGTTCCCGATACTATGGCTGAGCTGTCCGGTGAGGATGCCGAAAAGGTTCAGAAGATGCTGGACGCATTGGATGATTGCGATGATGTACAAGACGTTTACACCAACGCTGACTTGCCGGAAGACGACGAGGAATAATATTATTATTACGAAGTAACTGCAATGTGCGCGAAGCATAGTTGCAGAAAGGAAAGCAGGCAGTTGATGTCTGCTTTCTGTTTTTTGAGAGGTTTTTTATGCTGGTTTTAGGAATTGACCCCGGTACCGCCATCTGCGGTTATGGCTTGGTAGATATGACAGGCAACCGTCTGCGCCCCGTTTTTTACGGCTCGGTGCTGACGGATAAGGACATGCTGCCTGAGCTGAGGCTGAAGAAGATTTATGATGATATTTCGGATATCATTGACCACTTCAAGCCGGATCTGCTGAGTATCGAAAAGCTGTTTTTCAACCGCAACGTTACTACTGCGATTCCTGTAGGACAGGCGCGCGGCGTTGTGCTTTTGGCTGCGGCCAACAAGGGACTGCCTGTGATGGAATTTACGCCGATGCAGATTAAGCTGTCGGTAGTAGGCACAGGCAGTGCAACGAAGGAGCAGGTTATCTATATGGTGATGCATCTGCTAAATATCCGCGAAAAAATTAAACCGGATGATACGGCCGATGCGCTAGCAGCGGCAATCTGCGGCATTAACACTGCGTCTACGCGCAGATGGCAGGAGGGCAGATAAATGATAGGTTCATTGAAGGGCTCTGTTGAAAGCCTTGGCATAGATAACTGCATAATCGAAACTGCAGGCGGCGTAGGCTACCGCGTTTTCATGCCGGCAGCACAGCTTGCTCAGCTGACGCAGGGTGCAGCAGTGCGCCTGCACATCCACACGGCGGTGCGCGAGGATGCCATTGTTCTTTACGGCTTTTTGAGCCGGGAATATTATGACCTCTTTGAGCTGCTGCTGACCATCAGCGGCGTAGGTCCCAAGATGGCCTTGGGTATTTTATCCGCAGTCAAGCCTGATGCTTTTTATCTGGCGGTGCAGAGCCGTGATATCAAGGTGCTCACCAAGCTGCCAGGTATCGGCAAAAAGACGGCGGAGCGTCTGCTGCTGGAGTTGAAGGACAAGGTAGGCCCCGTGGCCGCCGAAAGCGGCGACAGCTTCGGCGAGGCAGTAGCTGCTGGAGGCAGCGGCGCGGTAGCGGAGGCTATCGAAGCACTTGCTTCCTTGGGCTACATCAACAGCGAGATTATGCCCGTAATCAAGAAAATCGAAGGCGCAGAAAGCAAGACGAGCGAGGAAATATTGAAGCAGGCCTTAAGGCTGATGATGAAGTAATTTCCCGCAGATAAATAGTCTGGCGGTATTCGTGTCTGTGCAAGGCTTACTAGGAGGAACTTATGGAATTTGATGATAGAATTATTGCCGGGGCGGAACAGGAAGCAGATGGCTGGCAGTACAGCCTGCGTCCGCGTCTGTTAAATGAATATATAGGTCAGACGCAGGTCAAGGATAATCTGTCTATTTTCATTAAGGCTGCCGCTGCCCGCCACGAAGCGCTGGACCATGTGCTGCTGTTCGGACCTCCGGGCTTGGGCAAAACTACGCTGGCCAACATTATTGCCAATGAGCTTAATGTCAACATCCGCGTTACCAGCGGACCGGCGATTGAACGTCAGGGAGATTTGGCAGCAATCCTGACCAACCTTGGAGATAATGATGTACTGTTTATTGACGAAATCCACCGCTTGTCCAAGACCGTAGAGGAAATTCTTTATTCCGCTATGGAGGATTTTGCGTTAGATATTATTATCGGCAAAGGTCCTGCGGCGCGCAGTGTGCGTCTGGACCTGCCGCATTTTACGCTTATCGGCGCTACCACGCGTCTGGGAGCGATAGCGGCGCCTTTGCGTGACCGCTTCGGCGTGCAGTGCTGCCTGGAATTTTACAAGCCGGAGGAGCTGCAGTTTATTATTACGCGTGCAGCGGAAATCCTGAATGTAAAAATCGACAAGGAAGGCGCTATGGAAATTGCCCGCCGCAGCAGAGGCACGCCGCGTATTGCGAACCGTCTGCTGAAGCGTGTGCGTGATTTCGCCCAGGTGCTGGGCGTGGAGGTTATCGACCGTCAGCTGGCAGATGAAGCATTGGCTAAGCTGGAGGTTGACCGCTACGGCTTCGACCGTAACGACCGCAAAATTTTGACGACTATCGTCAAAACCTTCGGCGGCGGTCCTGTAGGCATCGAAACGATTGCCGCAGCCGTGAGCGAGGAGTCATCAACGATTGAGGATGTAATCGAACCAACATGCTTTAAGTTTACTTGAAATTCAGGAGAATGTCAAGGGAGAAGAGTGGATTCACCGTGCGCCACGCCAAGCTTACGGACGCAGAGGTGCGTGAGCTGGCGTCCAAGCTGACAGCATAATAGCATAAACGTTTTTGGAAGTGAATATAATATAGCATTGAGTAAGACGTCTTATGTATTATTAATTTTAATGCACAAGGCGTTTTTACTTTCTTTCAATTAGATAACTTATGAGCCTATGTGCATTTTTTATCTTTTCAATTACAGGAAAAATATGGTAAAATATAATAGAATAAGTATGCAATACAAACAGAATGGGAGGGCAGTATATGTTGACAATTCGTGAATATAAACAGGCAGCAACGCTGGAGGAGGCGTGGCAGCTGAACCAGAAGCGCCCCAACCGCGTGCTTGGCGGCCTGCTGTGGCTGCGCCTGAGCAAGGGCAATGTGCAGACGGCGATTGATTTGTCGGCGCTTGGCCTGGATACAATAGAGGAAACAGAAACAGAATTCCGCATCGGTGCGATGGTGAGCTTGCGCCAGCTGGAGCTGCATGCAGGCTTTACTGCTTACAGCGAGGGAGCAAATAAGGAGGCGCTGCGCCATATCGTAGGTGTGCAGTTTCGCAATCTTGCTACCGTAGGCGGTAGTGTGTTCGGTCGCTTCGGCTTTTCGGATGTGCTGACACTGCTTTTGGTTATGGACAGCTATGTGGAATTATACAAGGGCGGTATTGTGCCGCTGGCAGATTTTGTAAATATGCCGTATGACAGAGATATTTTGGTGAGTGTTATCGTCAAAAAGACGGCAGCACATTACAGCTATAAATCCGTGCGTATCAGCAAGACCGATTTTCCGGTGCTGACCTGTGCGGCGGCGCTGACTCAGGACGGCGTGCAGGCCGCAGTGGGTGCACGTCCGGCGAAGGCTGCACTGGTGAAGGATGCTGAGCAGCTCGCAACTCTGCCTATGACTGCCGAGAAGGCGCAGGCCTTTGCGGAATATGCTGCAGGCTTACTGCCGACGGAAACCAATCCGCGTGGCAGTGCTGCGTACCGTACACACCTGATTAAGGTGCTGACTGCAAGATGTTTAACGGAATTGGGAGGTAAGGCCTGATGGAGATAACCTTAACCTTAAATGGCAAAAAGCTGACACGTATGGTGGAGGCTGATACAGTTTTACTCGATTTTCTGCGCAAGGAAGGCTGCTACAGCGTGAAGCGCGGCTGTGACACTACCAACTGCGGTTTGTGCACTGTATTTATGGATGATAAACCGGTGCTTTCCTGTGCTATCCTGGCAGCGCGTGCCGCAGGCCACAGCATCGTAACGATGGAGGGAATGCAGCAGGAGGCAGCGCAGTTCGGTGCCTTTATTGCAGACCAGGGCGCGGAGCAGTGCGGCTTCTGCAACCCCGGCATGATTATGAACGCTATCGCGCTGCTGCGTGAAAACAGCGAGCCTACGGAAGCAGAAATCAAGGAATTTCTGGCAGGCAACCTGTGCCGTTGCTCCGGCTATGAGGGACAGCTGCGCGGAATTCAGAATTTCATCGCCTGGAAAAAAGCTCAGGCGCAGGCATAAGGAGGGGAGCTGCAGATGAAAATAGTTAACCAATCCTACCGCAAAAAGGATGCTATGCAGCTGGTGACGGGCCAGCCTGTCTACACCGATGACCTGGTACCTAACGATTGCCTGCTTGTCAAGGTGCTGCGTTCTCCGCATGCGAATGCAATTATTGAAAGCATCAACACCGCTATTGCAGCGAAGGTGCCTGATATCGAAGCAATTTATACCTGGGAGGACGTGGACCAGGACGGCGAGCGCTGCACCTACGCAGGCCAGACCTATCCAGAACCGAGTCCTTATGACCGCCTGCTGCTGGACCGTCATGTACGCTTTGTCGGTGATATCGTAGCGATTGTTGCCGGCAAAACGGAAAAGGCTGTCGACAAGGCGCTTTCTTTGATTAAAGTAAAATACCAGCTGTTGGACGCAGTGCTTGACTTCCGCACTGCGCTGGATAACCCTGTGCTCGTGCATCCGGAGGATACCTGGAAGGCCAACTGCCCGGTTGGTGCTGACAATAAGCGCAACCTGTGCGCCCATGAGGTTATCGAGGACGGTGAGGTTGATAAGATTCTGGCGGAATGCGATGTTGTTATCGACCAGACAACTCACACCAAGGCTGTGCAGCAGGATATGATGGAGCCTTTCGTAACCTATTGCTCTATTGATACCTACGGCCGTCTGAACATCCTCAGCTCTACGCAGATAGTTTTCCATTGCCGCCGCATTATTGCGAACGCGCTGCATATCTCCAAAACCATGGTACGCGTGGTTAAACCGCGTATCGGTGGCGGCTTCGGCGCTAAGCAGAGCTGTGTAAGCGAAATGTATCCGGCCTTTGTTACCTGGAAAACAAAAAAGCCGAGTAAGATGATTTTCTCGCGTTATGAATGTCATATAGCTTCCAGCCCGCGCCATGAGATGGAGGTGCGCGTGCGTCTGGGTGCTACTAAGGAAGGCAAAATCCGCGCGATTGATTTATATACTCTTTCCAATACCGGTGCTTACGGCGAGCATGGTCCCACGACCGTCGGCCTTTCCGGTCACAAGTCTATTCCTCTGTACCGTACCGAGGCCTTCCGCTTCGGCTTTGACGTAGTTTACACCAACCTGCAGGCTGCAGGTGCTTACCGCGGTTATGGCGCTCCTCAGGGTATCTTTGCCGTAGAGTCCGCTGTGAACGAGCTGGCAGCACGTCTAAAGATGGATCCGATTAAGCTGCGTGAGATGAATATTACACGCGAGGGCGATATTATGCCGGCTTATTATGGTGCGCCCAACACAAGCTGCGCGTTGGATCGCTGCCTGGCGCAGGTACGCGAGATGAGCGGCTGGGAGCAGAAGTTCCCGCTGCAGCAGCTGCCTGACGGCAAGGTACGCACAATGGGCGTGGCTATTGCGATGCAGGGAAGCTCTATTCCTTACTGCGACGTCGGCGGTGCTACCCTCAAAATTAACGACGAGGGACATTACACACTACTGATCGGTGCTGCCGATATGGGCACTGGCTGCGATACCGTTCTGGCCCAGATGGCAGCAGAGGTTTTGAAATGTGATTACGATAACATTACCGTATTCGGTGCGGATACCGATGCTTCTCCTTATGACTCCGGTTCCTACGCATCCAGTACAACGTATATTACAGGCAAAGCCGTAGAAATCTGCGCACAGCGTTTGCGTGGTAAAATTTGCCAATTAGGTGCACGCCTGCTGGAATGCGGCACGGACCAGGTTGTCTTTGACGGATGCGAGGTGCGTGATACAGTCAGCGACAAGGCTGTGAGCCTTGTTGATATCGCCACCGCTTCTATGGTGAATAACGATATCGCTTTGGAAGAAACCGTGGAGCAGAACAGTGTACTGTCCCCGCCGCCGTTTATGGCCGGGGTAGCCGAGGTTGAAACCGACCTGCTGACAGGCGAGGCACAGGTAGTAAACTTCTACGCATCTGTTGACTGCGGTACTCCGGTTAACCCGCATCTGGCGAAGGTACAGACTGAGGGCGGTATTCTGCAGGGCATCGGCATGGCGCTGATGGAAAACGTAACCTACAGCCCCAAGGGACGTATTTACGAAAACTCCTTCATGCAGTATAAGGTTCCCTGCCGTGAGGATATCGGTCATATCTATGTTGACTTTGCCAGCAGTTATGAGGAAAGCGGTCCCTTCGGTGCCAAATCCGTGGGCGAGCTGGTAATCAACACTCCGGCTCCGGCGATTGCCGATGCAATTTATCAGGCAACCGGCAAGCGCTTCATGACGCTGCCGATTACCCCGGAAAAAATTGCCATGGGCGTTGACGAAGAATAAGATTTTTATAAGCTGAAAACAAATGTGGTTGCAAGACCACATTTGTTTTGGTAGGCGTTATTCTCGGGTGAGAGTGACGCGAGGCGCATATGACCCCCTTTCGCCTCACTGCGTTCGGCACCTTCCCCAAGGGGCAGGCAAGAAACTAACAGCGAAAATTTTCTCAGATAAAATCTTCTTGATTAGTGCAATTGCTGCAGGTGACTAAAGGGGACGTAACAGCATTTTACTAATTTTAATTCACGTAAAAAAGGATTACCATTATGTATGACCAATACAATCGCAAAATAGATTATCTGCGCATCTCCCTTACCGACCGCTGCAATCTGCATTGCCGCTATTGTCAGCCAGAGGTGAGTGAGCATGTGCCGCATAACGAAATATTGCGCTATGAGGAGCTTTTGTGTATTTGCCGCGCTGCGCTGCAGCTTGGCATCCGCAAATTCAAAATCACCGGCGGCGAACCGCTATTACGCAAGGGCTGCAGCGATTTTATCGCCAGCCTGAAGCAAACGGAAGGCGTAGAGCAGGTAACGCTGACGACGAACGGCACATTGCTTTCGCAGCAGCTGCCTGCGCTTATTGCAGCGGGTGTGGACAGCATCAACGTGAGCCTTGATACTCTGAATGCAGCGTATTATACAGAGCTTACCGGCGGCAGCCTGGACAGCGTTCTGAAATCATTGCAGGAGCTGCAGGCTGCAGGAATATCGTTTAAGCTGAACTGTGTGCCCTTAGCAGAAAATGGCCTGGTCGATATTATGCAGCTGTTGAAGTTGGCGCACAGCTATAATGCGCCGTTGCGCTTTATCGAGCTGATGCCGCTAGACTGCAACACTAATCTGCAAGGCCTAAGCGGCAGTGAAATTCGCAGTCTGTTGGAGCAGGCAGGCTTACAACTGCAGCGTGACGCGCAGCGTTACGGCAACGGTCCCGCAAGTTATTGGCGCATCGGCGGCTATAAAATGCCGGTGGGCTTTATCGAACCGCTGCATAATAAATTCTGCGCTGTCTGCAACAGGGTACGCCTTACCTCCGTGGGCATGCTGAAGCCCTGTCTTTACTGTAACGAGGGCATGAACCTCAAGCGCTTGCTGCGTGACGGCGCAAGTGATGCGGATTTGCTGCAGGCCATGCAGGAGATTATTTACGCTAAGCCTGCGGGACATAGCTTTGAGGTGGAGGCGGCAAGCTTTAATATGAGCCAGATAGGCGGATAAATACAGGCTTTGAAGGAGCAGACGATGAGTGAATTTACACATTTTGACGCTGCGGGCAATGCTCTGATGGTGGATGTCAGCGACAAGGCTGATACCGCTAGGGTTGCCGTGGCGCAGGGAAAAATCTGCGTAAGCAGAGAAATATATGAAAAAATTGCTGCCGGCAGTATGGCCAAGGGTGATGTGCTGGGCGTAGCACGCGTCGCGGGAATTATGGCGGCCAAGCGCACCAGTGAGCTGATTCCGCTATGCCATCTGCTGCAGCTGATGAAGTGCACGGTAGATTTTGAGCTGTTGGCGGAAAACGGCAGCTATGCCGTACAGGCGCAATGCCTGGTAAAAACTACGGGCAAGACAGGTGTGGAGATGGAGGCGCTGATAGGCGTACAGATTGCCTTGCTGACGATTTACGATATGTGCAAGGCCGTGGACAAGGCAATGGTGATTACAGATGTGCATCTGCTTAGTAAGGCAGGCGGAAAGAGTGGTGATTTCGTATGGAAGCAAGCATAAAGGGTATAATCAAGGCTGTATGTATCAGTGAAAAGAAGGGTACGGAAAAGCATCCGGTTAATGAGATTGTCCTCAAAGAAAATTTCGGAATCGAGGGTGATGCCCACGCCGGAAAATGGCACCGTCAGGTGAGTTTGCTGAGTGCGGAAAAGGTAGATGAGTTCAATGCGCGCGGCGGTGATGCCGCTATCGGCGCTTTCGGTGAAAATGTTCTCGTAAGCGGTATCGACTTCAAAAAGCTGCCGGTAGGCAGCATCATGCGCAGCGGTGAAGTAGTGATGAAGCTGACGCAGATTGGCAAGGAATGCCACAGCCATTGCACGATTTTTGCGCGTGTGGGCGACTGCATTATGCCGCGTGAGGGCGTTTTTGTGACGGTAGAGCATGGCGGCGTCCTGCGCAGCGGCATGGAGCTGGAGGTGACGCTGCCTGCAGCCGACGCACCCTTGCGTGCGGCGGTAATGACGCTTTCTGATAAGGGTGCAGCTGGTGAGCGTGTCGATACCAGTGGTCCGCGGGCAGCAGAGCTGTTGGCGGAGGCAGGCTACGAAATTGTGGAGCAGATTTTGCTTCCCGACGCGCAGAAGAGAATCGAACGTGAGCTGATACGTCTGGCGGACAGCAGACAGGTTGATCTGATTATCACTACAGGCGGCACAGGCCTTTCGCTGCGTGATGTTACACCGGAGGCAACAATGGCGGTGGCAACACGCAACGTGCCCGGTATTGCGGAGGCCATCCGTGCGGAATCACTCAAGATTACGCGGCGGGCAATGCTGAGCCGCGGCGTGAGCGTAGTGCGCGGACAGACGCTGATTGTGAATCTGCCGGGCAGCACTAAGGCGGTGGAGGAAGCGTTGGCAATCGTTTTGCCGCAGCTGGAGCATGGACTGCGTATCTTAAAGGGCAGCGCCCATGACTGTGCCAGAAAATGAGCGCTATTGACTGGTCACCGCTGTGGATTTCGCTGCACACTGCGGCAGCAACAATCGTCATAGTTTTCTTTATCGGCGTAATTATTGCCTGGTGGGTGGAACGGCTGCAGAGCCAAAGCCTGAAGATTTTTGCCGACGCAGTAATAACGCTGCCGATGGTGCTGCCACCTACGGTAGCAGGCTTCTTTCTCTTATACTTCTTTGGCAACAACCGCTTTTTGGGCCAGCTTATTTATCAGCTGACGGGCATAAAAATAGCTTTTAGTTGGCTGGCAACCGTGCTGGCAGCAGCGGTAATTTCGCTGCCGCTTATGTACCGCAGTGCGCGCGGAGCCTTGTCGCAGGTTGATAAGGGCATGCTGGAGGCGGCGCGTTCGCTGGGCATGACGGAATGGCGCATTTTCTGGCGCATTCATCTGCCGAATGCACTGCCTGGTATTATTGCCGGCGGCCTGCTGGCCTTCGCCCGCGGTCTGGGTGAGTTCGGCGCCACGGCGATGATTGCCGGCAATATTGCAGGACGCACACGCACGCTGCCGCTTGCGGTTTATTCTGCCGTAGCGGCAGGCGATTGGGATGCCGCAGGCTGGTATGTGACCGTAATTGTTGGCATCTGCCTATTAGTTGTTATCGGTCTTAATGTTTACTTATATAAAACAAAACAACAACAGGGGGAGTAAAATGAAAAAACTCTTATGCTTAGTATTTTCTTTAATGGTAGCTGTTATGGCTGCAGGCTGCTGCGGCGATGATAAGCAGGCTGCTGCACCGCAGGCAGGCAAAACTTTACGTCTGGCTGCTGCTGCCAGCATGGAAAAGGTATTTACGCAAAAGCTCATTCCGATGTATCAGCAAAAGCATCCGGAAATCAAAATTGAAGGCGTATACGATGCCAGCGGCAAGCTGCAGGCACAGATTGAAAGCGGTTTGGCAGCCGACGTATTTATTTCTGCGGCCAACAAGCAGATGAACGCGCTGAGCGACAAGGGCTATATGGATAAAAGCACGGTAAAGCCGCTGCTGGAAAACAAGCTGGTGCTAATTGTGCCTAAAAGCGGCAGCGCAATCAAGGGCTTTGAGGATTTCAGCAAGGCTAAGCATCCTGCCATCGGCGATCCCGCCAGCGTTCCTGCAGGCCAATATGCCAAGGAAGCGCTGACCAAGCTGGGCCAATGGGACGGTATTCAAGGCAAGGTAAGCCTTGGTACTAATGTAACACAGGTTTTGAACTGGGTTGCTGAAGGCAGTGCCGACGCAGGCCTTGTTTACGCTACTGATGCAGCGCTTTTGAAGGACAAGGTAACTGTTGTGGCCGAGGCTCCAGCAGGCTCTCTGAAGAAGCCGGTAATTTATCCTATCGGCGTGCTGGCAAAGGCTCCCCAGGCTGAGGCTGCCAAGGATTTTGCTGCCTTCCTGCAGACTGAAGAGGCTATGAAGATTTTTGCCGCCTACGGCTTTGCGCAGGCTAAATAAGAGGTAGATAAACATGAAATTAATTCGTACTGAGGATGCGGTCGGCAGTGTTCTCTGCCATGACCTGACACAGATTATCAAGGGTGTTACCAAGGATGCCGTGTTCCGCAAGGGACATGTGGTGCAGCCGGAGGATATTCCGGTGCTGCTTTCCATCGGCAAGGAGCATTTATATGTGTGGGAAGCTGATGAAAGTATGCTTCATGAAAATGATGCCGCACGCATTTTGTGCGACATCTGCAAAAACACTATGATGGATGAATCGCCTGTGAAAGAGGGCAAGATTGAGCTGGCCGCCGCTGCTGACGGTCTGTTCAAGGTAGACGGCGCGCGTCTGCGTCTGGTGAATAGCTTCGGACAGATGATGATTGCGACGCGTCACGGCAATACGCCGGTGAAGAAGGGTGACAAGCTCTGCGGTACGCGCATTATCCCACTGGTTATCGAAAAGAAAAAAATGCAGCGTGTGCGTGAGCTGTGCGGTGATGAACCGCTGCTGCAGCTTTTGCCGTATAAAATCAAAAAGGCTGCCGTTCTGGCGACCGGCAGCGAGGTTTTCCACGGACGCATTAAGGATACCTTTACGCCCGTGCTGGAGGAAAAGCTGGCCGAGTTCAACGTGGAGGTAATTTATAAGCAGGTTTTGGATGACAAACCGGAGCAGATTACCGCTGCGATTAAAACTACGATTGAGGAAAAGGGCGCGGAAATGGTGCTCTGCACCGGCGGCATGAGCGTTGACCCGGATGACCGCACACCGCTGGCAATAAAAAACACCGGTGCACGCATTGTGTCTTACGGTGCACCGGTGCTTCCGGGGGCAATGTTTTTGCTGTCGTATTACGGCGAAGACCAGGTGCCTGTTCTGGGCTTGCCAGGCTGCGTAATGTACGCTAAGCGCACTGTTTTTGATTTGGTGCTGCCGCGTGTGCTGGCCTGTGACATCGTCACTGCCGACGAACTGGCAGCCTTGGGCGAGGGCGGACTGTGCCTGAACTGTGCCGTTTGCACCTATCCTGCCTGCGGCTTCGGCAAGGGGTGGTAAAATGACCTACGCAGACCCGCAGCATTATCATGTGAAGGTGCGCGTGTATAACGAAAGCATTGATTTCGGCAAGGGCGTAGCGGAGCTTCTGCAGCGCATTGAGGCCACCGGTTCGCTGAGTGCTGCCTACAAGGCTATGGGCATGTCGGCCAGCAAGGCGTGGAAGATTCTGCGGCGTGCGGAGGCAGACCTGGGCTTTGCACTGGTCAGCAGCACGGCAGGCGGCAAAAGCGGCGGCAGCAGTGTGCTGACGCCGGAGGGACGCCTGCTGCTCGAGCGGTATACAGCCTTTAATGCAGAGGTGCAGTCGGCGGCGGCGCAGGCCTTCGCCAAGTATTTCAAATAACATAAAGCTTCGGGCAGTACGGGGAATTTTTCCTGTACTGCCTTTGTTTATATAGTTTATGTTTTCTTGACGCAGATTAGTAAAGAGGCTATAATATAAACATCTAGTAAATAGCAACAAGTATCAGATATGGGAGCTATGCCGACTTCCTTCCGCTGTGTATAGGCGGATGATGAGCTTGCGATTTGCTGCAAAAAAATTGCAGCGTTATTTTTTTGAAAGAAGGTTTAAGTATGAGTATTTTTGCCGGAGCTATTGATTATTTTGTTAAGGGTGGTCCCTGTATGTGGCCGCTGCTGATGTGTTCCTTTGCCGCTATTGCCATTGGTGTGGAACGATATCTTTTCTATAAGAAGGCTATTTCCGGAGAAAAGTTCGCGAGCAGCTTCTGCCGCATGATGAATGACTTTAATCTGGTTGGCGCCAGTGAATTGGCAGAGCAGAGCAAGGGCGAGGCTGCTGCCATGGCTAAGGAAATTCTGGATATTAAGGGTGACCTCGGCCCGCGTCTGGAAACTATTGTCTATACTAAAGCAGACCGTATTATCGACAGTCTGGAAAAAAATATCAACTATCTGAGTGTTGTTATCGGTCTTTCGCCGATGCTCGGCCTGCTCGGTACGATTACCGGTATGATTTCTTCGTTCAACGCTTTGAACGAAAGAACCCAAAACCCGATGGCCGTTACTGCAGGTATTGGTGAAGCGCTGATTACTACCGTTTTCGGCCTGTGCATTGCCATTATGGGTATGTGTATCCATGCTTATCTTACAAGTAAAATCAAGACCGAAACTCTGAATATCAACGAAGTAGCGGATACGTTGGTTGATATTTTCAAAGCTAACGAGCAGAGCAAATGAGGGGCGGTGTCAGAAAATGCGCAGACGTCGTAAAAGAGTGATGAAGTCACCGGAAATCATGCTTAGTCCTATGATTGATATGATTTTCCTGCTGCTGGTATTTTTCATTGTCAGCACTATGTATATGAGCGAGGTCAAGACGATTCCTATTCGCCTGCCGGTTGCCAAGCATTCGGAGAATGTCAGCAAGAGTAACTTTAATGTAACGATTAAAAAGGATGGCAGCCTTTATCTTGATGAAAATAAAATCGAGATGGATATGCTGGTTCAGAATGCTGCGATTGAAAGCAAGCATGATTCCTCCTTCTCTGTTATTATCAGAGCAGAGGACGAAGCGCCCTATAAAACTATTATCCAGCTGATGGATAAAATGAAGGGAGCAGGTGTCACACGCTTCGGTTTGGCTACGGATACAGGTGAGAGCAAATGAAGGATGAACAAAAGCGATTTGGCAAGGGCTTTGCCGTAGCTCTGGCTGTGCATCTTGTTCTTGCCGCCGGCCTTGGCATTTTTGGCTACCGCTTTGTGCATACGCCTCCGGAAATTTTAGAGGTTTCCCTGGAGGGCGGCGGTGGCGGCGCTGAAGCTCAGGAGGAAGAAATCGAACAGGAGGAGCAGCAGGAAGAGCCTATCATCCAAAGCCTGGAGGATATTATTGACCAAAAGCTGAAGCCTAAGCCACAGAAGAAGATTGTTAAGAAAAAAGCAACTGCAGCCCCCGGGCCGAAGGCTCCTGCCGGTAATCCTGCCGGTAATGGTACAGGCACAGGTACGGGCAGCGGAACGGGCAGTGGTAATGGCAGCGGCAATGGTAACGGCAGTGGTAGTGGCAGCGGCGAAGGCCGCGGTGTGCCGGTCAAGCCGCCACGCCTGCTGCGTGAGGTTGCGCCTGTATATCCTGCGTCCGCACGCAACAGCGGTGCTACCGGTGTGGTAACGGTACGCATTCTGGTAGGTGCTGACGGCAGTGTAGAGGATGTAACGGTTGTCGGTTCCTCCGGCAACGGTGCTATGGATAACAGCGTTGTGACGGCGGTCAACAAATGGCGCTTTAGTCCTGCCAAAGACAAGTACGGTCAGAATGCACGCTGTCGCGTTACACGTGCGGTAAGCTTTAACTTAAGATAAAAATTATACGCAAATGCTTTTATGCAAAAAGCTGCCGTCTCCGTCTCAAAGCGGAGGCTGGCAGCTTTAACTGTTTTAGCGGGAATATGATGATGTTTTTTTCATGCGGATTTTTTGTTTAGCTTACGCTGCTGCTGCAATAGAATAATCAAAAAGCTTTTTCAAAAAGAAAAAACACGGCTGATAAACACCGTGTTTTTCTTATATGCTATGTCTCATGGAAGGAAAGTGAGATATAGCGAAATCAAAACAAAGAATTTTTAAGCAGATATCAAATCTACAATTGATATTATATACTAATAAGATAACTATGTCTAATAATTAATAAGCATAAAAGTTATTTTGCTTTGTTCAGATTTCTGTATTTCGTTACGAAGAGGGCGATGCGCTCCAGCGCCTTATGCAGGATTTCTTCGCTGTAAGCATAGGAGCAGCGGATGTAGCCTTCACCACCGGCACCGAAGATATTGCCGGGGATTACGAGAACCTCCTGCTCCTCCAGCAGCTTTTCAACAAATTCCATGCTGGAAAGGCCGGTTTCCTTGATGCAGGGGAAAACATAGAAGGCGCCTTCGGGCTCATACAGCGGCAGCCCCATCTTGTGGAAGCCATCAATCATAATCTGACGACGGCGGCTGTATTCGGCAACCATGTTGTCAACGTCCTGGCGGCAGTATTTCAGTGCCGCAATCGCGCCGTACTGTGCCGTAACGTTAGGGCAGAGCACAACATATTGATGCAGGATGTTCATAGCGTTGATGATTGCTGCCGGTGCCATGATATAGCCAAGACGCAGGCCGGTCATAGCGTAGGCCTTGGAGAAGCCGTTGAAAATAATGGTGCGGTCGCGGAATTCCGGGAAGGAGGTGAACATGGTGTGTGTTTTGCCGCCGTAGGTAAGATGAGCATAAAGCTCGTCGCTGATGACAATCAGGTCATGCTTCACAGCCCAGTCACCGATAGCCTTAATCTGTTCCTTGCTCATAACAGCGCCGGTCGGGTTGTTGGGATAGCCAAGCATAATAGCCTTGGTTTTGGGCGTAACAGCCTTTTCCAAATCTTCGATAGTAGGCACAAAGCCGTTTTCCTGATAAGTTTCTACGGAAACAGGCTTGCCGCCTGCCAGAATAACGCAGGCCTTGTTGGCAACGTAGCAGGGCTCGGGAAGAATAATTTCGTCACCGGGATGCATAATGGTAGTAATAGTGGTGTACAGTGCTTCGCTGACACCGACTGTTACCATGATTTCGGTTTTCGGGTCGTATTTCACGCCGTAGTTTTTATGGATATCATCTGCAATTGCTTCGCGCAGCTCCAAAAGGCCGAGCGTAGGAGTGTAGCAGCTTTTGCCTTCGCAGATGCTGTTGATTTCAGCGTCCTTGACAGCCTGCGGAATATCAAAATCCGGTTCGCCTACGCTGAGAGGTACGATGTTGGGGTTAGCGGCCATAATATCAAGAAACTTTGCCAGACCGGAGGGAGGCAATGCTTTAATAAAGGGAGAAACAGCAGCATCAAAATTATAGGACATAAAAATACCACCTTTCATAAAAAGCTTGTCGATAAAGCGCCCTTGTCCAAACTGACACTTTTTCCACAATCTCTATCTGTTTACTGTATTACTGTAGCAGATATTTTTACGACTGACAAGGGAAAGCGCAGTGTATACATTTTACGTGGCAGATTTAGCATTTTTCTGTATAAAATTTAACATATAATAACTAGATATAGCGTAAGCTACTTGCAAGACTTGTCAACAGATGCTATAATAAGAATAGCCAAAATAAGTATGACTTGTGAAAGAGTGGGTTTAAAGCCCGCTCTTTCCGCTTATTACGATGTTTCTGACGCGTTGGCGACGGAGGCAGCTGTTAACTGTAAGGTTAATGCAGAAAGAAAAACTTAATATGGAGGTGAAAATGATGCAGGCAAAAGAAGTTGAAGCACTGATTACCGCAATGGTAGAACCGCTTCTGCAGGATACCGGTCTTACGCTGGTAGATGTAGAATATGTGCGCGAAAAGGACTGGTACCTACGGATTTTTCTCGATAAGCCTGGTGGAGTAGAAATTGATGATTGCCAGATGGTCAGCGAAAAGCTGACGGAGATTCTGGATGCCGAGGATCCTATTCCCGACAAGTATTTTCTGGAGGTTTCTTCTCCGGGCATTGATCGTCCGCTGAAGAAGGACAAGGACTTTGTAGCTGCTTATGGCACCAAGGTTGATATTATGTTCTATACTCCGTGGGAGGGAATGAAGAATCTGACTGGTATTCTGGTAGCACATGATGACGAAGCTGTACAGGTTAAAAAGATTATTAAAGGTAAGGAATTCAAAAATCCTGACCGCATTGAACGTAGGCTGATTGCTAATATCAGACCGCATATAGACTTTTAATTAAGAAATAGGAGGCTTATTAAGTGAACGCAGATTTTATCTCAGCAATCCAGGAATTAGGAAAGGAAAAGGGTATTGACCCCGAGCTTTTGTTCCAGGCTGTTGATGACGCTTTGGTTGCTGCTTACAAGAAGAATACCGGCACAAACCAGAATGTCCGTGTTGATATGAATAAAGAAACTGGTGAAATCCATGTATATGCACAGCGCACTGTAGTTGAGGGTGAGGCTGACGGCATTAACGAAATGTCCTTGGAGGATGCTCAGGAAATTAATCCGCAGTATATAGCAGGTGACATTGTAGAGGTGGAGGTTACTCCGAAAAACTTCGGCCGTATTGCTGCCCAGAACGCTAAACAGTTTGTTGTACAGCGTATCCGTGAGGCAGAGCGCGGACAGGTTTACGAGCGCTTCCAAAGCCGTGCTAATGATATCGTAACCGGTATTATTGAACGCATGGAAAACAAAAATGTTTATATCGATTTGGGCAAGGTTGAAGCTGTGCTGACTCCGAACGAGCAGATACCCGGTGAAATCTACCAATACCATGAGCGTATGAAAACCTATATTGTTGAGGTTAAGCGCACCACCAAGGGACCGCAGATTATGGTTTCCCGCACTCATCCAGGCCTGCTGAAGCGCCTGTTTGAGCTGGAGGTTCCGGAAATCCATGATGGCGTGGTTGAAATCAAATCCGTAGCCCGCGAGCCTGGTATGCGCTCTAAGATTTCCGTATTTACTGCTGACAGCAATGTTGATCCGGTAGGTGCCTGCGTAGGCCATAAGGGCATGCGCGTGCAGACTATTGTTAATGAGCTGCGCGGTGAGAAAATTGATATTGTCAAATATAGTGAAGATCCGGCACAATACGTTGCTAACGCTCTGAGCCCGGCAAAGGTTGTGAAGACAACTGTTAACGAAGCAGACAAAATCTGCCGCGTTGTCGTACCGGATTACCAGCTGTCCCTGGCTATCGGCAAGGAAGGCCAAAATGCCCGCCTGGCTGCTAAGCTGACCGGCTGGAAAATTGATATTAAGAGCGAAACTCAGGCTGCCGAAGAGGCTGCTGCTGAGCCTGCTCCCGTGGAAGAAGCATGATGAAGGTAAAAAAAATTCCGCAGCGTAAATGCTTAGGCTGCAATGAAATGAAGGATAAAAAGGCTCTGCTGCGCGTTGTACGTTCGCCTGAGGGTGAGGTCAGCCTTGATATTACCGGCAAGAAAAACGGACGCGGTGCATATGTCTGCCCCGATAAGGAATGCATTACCAAGGCTGTGAAGGAAAAACGTCTGGAGCGTGCTTTGGAGAAGCCTATCGGCGAAGACGTGCTCAAGCAGCTGCTGGAGGATTTTGAACATGGCAGGCAATAATGTTGCTTTTGCTTTAGGGTTGGCGCAAAAGGCAGGCAAAACCGCTTCCGGCGATGTAGCTGTGCGTGCTGCCTTAAAAAGCGGCAAGGTTAAAATACTTGTTTTGGCACAAGATGCTGCCCCTAATTCAAAAAAGGAAATTTATTTCCTGGCAGAGATGGCAGGCGTGCAGGTCATCGAGCGTTTGACGCGCGATGACCTGGGTTATGCAATCGGTAAAGGCCCGCGCATTGCGGTGGCAATTACTGATGCAAACTTTGCCAATATGCTGCTGAAAAAATAATAAGGTTAAATCACAGTTGTCTGCGCAGCTTGCGCGAGCTTCGCAGATGAATCTGCTTCTTATTTATCTGGTCTGGAGGTGGATGAATGGGTAATAAAAGAATATACGAGGTTGCCAAGGATTATGGCAAGCCAGTAAATGAGGTCATTGACCTACTGAAGAAAAATAATATCGAAAAAACTAATTTTAGTGCAGCTGATGACAAGGCTATGTCTGTTATCCGTAAAGCTTATGATAAAAAACCAGAACCGCCCAAACCGGCGAAGACGGAAAAACGTGATGTCAGCAAACCGGCTGCTCCTGCGCATCCGCAGGCTACAGCTAAAAGAAACGATAACAATATGAATAGGAATAACGGACAGAGGAATATGCAACAAAATCAGCAAAATAATCAACGCAACAACAACGCTCAAGGGCGTAATGAAAATCGTCAGGGTGGCCGCAACGAAGGCCGTCCGCAAAATCGCAACGGCCAGCAGGGCAACCGCCATGGCGGCCAGGGTAACTATCAAGGTGGCCGTAATGAAGGTCGTCCGCAAAATCGTGGCGGCCAGCAGGGCAACCGTCAAGGTGGCCGTAATGGCCAACAACGCCAGGGCGGTATCTTTGTAGGCCCCAAGAGCCAGCAACCCGGCCAAAGCGTACACGGTGAAAGCCGTGCACAGGTTAGCGGTGGCCGTAGCGAAGGCCGCAATGGCGGCCGCAGCGAAGGCGCTCGCGATAACCGTCAGGGCGGTCGCAACGCAGGCAAGAGCCGTAAGGACAACAAGCCGCAGATTAAGGGCAGCTACGCTACCCGCGAAAGCCGTCCGAACCGCAGTGCTGGTCATCAGATGCCGGTAAACCGCGGCGGCAAGAAGCCTGCACCGAAACAGCAGCAGGCTCCGGTAGAAATCGTTCGTCCGACCTACGTTGAAATCGGCGAATCCATTAATGTACAGGAATTTTCCAAGCTCATTAAGCGTGAGGTTAATGAAGTAATCAAGGCTCTGTTTATGCTGGGAGTAATGGTTACCATCAACCAGGATATCGATTTCGATACCGCACAGCTTATCGGCGACAACTTCGGCGTAGAGGTTGGTCAAAGAGCACCTGAGGAGGATCCGACTGAGATTCCTGAGGTTGACGATCCGCCTGAAAAACGCGTTCCGCGTCCGCCGGTTATTACCGTTATGGGCCACGTTGACCATGGTAAAACCTCCTTGCTGGACGCTATCCGTAAAACCAACGTTACCTCCCGCGAGGCCGGCGGTATTACCCAGCATATCGGTGCTTACAAGGTTAACTACCAGGGCAAGCAGATTGTCTTCCTGGATACCCCGGGCCATGAAGCCTTCACTGCTATGCGTGCCCGCGGCGCACAGGTAACCGACGTTGCTATCTTGGTTGTAGCAGCAGATGACGGTGTAATGCCGCAGACCATCGAGGCTATCAACCATGCTAAGGCTGCAAAGGTACCTATCATTGTAGCTATCAACAAAATCGACCGTCCGGGCGCAAATCCGGATCACGTTAAACAACAGCTGGCAGAGCATGAGCTCATTCCTGAGGATTGGGGCGGCGACACCATTATGGTTCCTGTTTCCGCACATCAGAAGACTGGTATCAGCGACCTGCTGGAAATGATTCTGCTGGTTGCTGAAATGCAGGAGCTGAAGGCTAACCCGAACCTGCCTGCTCACGGTACTATCATTGAGGCCCAGCTGGACAAAGGCCGTGGCCCGGTTGCTACCGTACTGGTACAGCGCGGTACTCTGCATATCGGTGATACCATTATTGCCGGCACCTCCTATGGTAAGGTTCGTGCAATGATCAATGACCGTGGCGAAAAGGTTAAAAAAGCTCTGCCTTCTACCCCTGTAGAGGTACTGGGCTTGAACGATGTACCTGCTGCCGGCGATATCCTGGACAGCACCGACGAGAAGACTGCCCGTGGCGTTGCTGAAAAACGTATCGCCAAGAAGAAGGAAGAGGAAATCAAGCTGAACTCCAAGGTTTCCCTGGATGACCTGTTCCAACGTATTAAAGAAGGCGAAATCAAAGAGCTGAACATCGTAGTTAAGGCTGACGTTCAGGGTACTATCGAAGCATTGAAGGCATCCCTGGAAAAAATCAAAAACGATGAGGTTAAGGTTGCCGTTGTCCATGCAGGCGTAGGCGCTATCACCGAATCCGACGTAATGCTGGCGTCCGCTGCCAACGCGCTGATTATCGGCTTTAACGTTCGTCCTGACGCTAACGCGCGTAAGGCTGCCGAAACCGAGAAGGTTGACGTACGCACCTACCGTGTAATTTACGACGCAATCAACGACGTTGAGGCTGCTATCAAGGGTATGCTTGCTCCTAAATTCAAGGAGGTTATCCAAGGCCGCGTAGAAATCCGTCAGCTGATTACTATTTCCAAGCTGAAGATTGCCGGCTGCTATGTAGTTGAAGGCAAGGTTACCAACAGCTCCAAGGTTCGTGTTGTCCGTGACGGCATCGTAGTTCACGAGGGCGTTATCGAATCTCTGCGCCGCTTCAAGGACGATGTGAAGGAAGTTGCCCAAGGCTTTGAATGTGGTATTACTTTAGAGAAGTTCAGCGACCTTAAAGAGGGCGATATCTTTGAAGTATACGACATGGAAGAAATCGCAGTAGAATAGTCTGCCGCATAAGGCACATTGCGCAGGAATGCCGGCCGGA